>DATJHJ010000072.1:0-2969 GCA_035494015.1 Acidimicrobiales bacterium | reverse complement strand
GCGATGATCCGATCCTCGTCCCGTGGGGGGGCGGCGGAAAGCGAGAACCATGGTTCGCTGGCGGATCGTCCTGCTGTCAGTGCTGGCCCTTCCGGTCCTGGCGTTGCCGGCACCCCTGTCTGCAGCCACGTCGCCTCCGCCCGCCAGCGTCGACAGCGCGGTGCAGGTCACGACCGACATGGCCGCGTCGAGAGCGCACACCGTCCCCGCCGTTGCCGTCGATCCGCGGAACGACAACACGCTCGCCATCGCCGAGGCCGACGCCTACTCGGGCCAGTGCGCGGTCCACATCTCGACCAACGCCGGGCTGAGCTGGAGCCTGGCCAGCACGCCGACGGTGCCCGCCAAGTACTCGAGCTGCGCGTTCGTGCCCTTCGGGCCGGTGGTCGACGTCGCCTTCGGGCCCGACGGCACGCTCTACTACGCCCTTGGCGGCTTCGACCCGATCGACAAGGTCGGCCGCATCTTCCTGGCCCGGTCCAGCGACCTGGGCGCCACGTGGGAGACGGCCACGCTGCCGACGATCGCCAAGAACCTCGACAAGGGCGAGACCGGGGTCGACGGCGTCCCGTCCATTGCCGTCGACCCCCAGGACCCCAAACGGGTCTACGTCGGGTGGGGGTCGAACTGGGCGACGTACACGCTCAACAGCGAGGTCCTGCAGGGCAAGCTCTACTACTGGGACGTCATCGAGCGGGTCTACGTGGCGTCGTCGTCCGACGGCGGGCGGACGTTCGGCGATCCGGTGAACGTCGGCGACGGCCTTCGGATGTCACCGGCCGCCGAGGGGGTCAAGCCACCGCCGCAGGTCATCGCCGGGAACAACGGCGAGGTCTTCGCCCTCTTCGGTGAGTACTCACGGGCCGGCACGCGCGACGACCGCACCGGCCTCGCCCCGCCTGCCCACATCTACCTGGCGACCTCCCACGACAACGGCAAGACCTTCGCCAACCAGACGATCTACACCCAGCCGACCCCGACCATGACGTCGGACTGGACCTGGGTGCCCAGGGGCGGCATAGACCGGCGCAACGGGAACCTCTACGTGGCCTGGGAGCAGATGTCGGCATCGGGGAACCCGGTCCAGATATCGCTCATCCGGTCGACCGATGGCGGGAAGACATGGAGCGCGCCGACCAAGGTCAACGACGCCGTCCCGCAGCGACAGTGGAACTACCCGGAGGAGTACCCCTCGATGTCGGTCGCCCCGAACGGGCGCGTCGACGTGGCCTGGTACGACTACCGCAACGACCCCACGTACGTGGCCGGGGCCAAGGTCAACAACTTCCAGGACGTCTACTACACCTACTCCACCGACGGCGGCCAGACCTGGGCGCCGAACATCAAGCTCACCGATCGGCTGATCGATCGCCGCTTCGGTCCCTCCACGCAGGGGGGCATCCGGGGCCCGGTGGGCGTGGCGTCGCGCAATGGTGCGGCCTACGTGGCCTGGGACGACTCCCGCAACGGCAATGCCACCAACGCCACCCAGGACATCTACTTCACTCGGGCCCGCCTCGAGTCGCCCAGCCACATCTTCTCGGCGTCGGGTGGGACGTCTCGAGCGGCATGGGCCTTGCTCGGGGCCGCCATCGGGGTCGTGGCGTGCGGGCTGGCCATGGCCATCGGGTTCAGCGCCCGCGGGACCGGGGGGAGCGCAGCGTCGGCCGGGGAGGCGGCACGCGTTACGCGCACGGCGGGCGACCAGACCAAACCGGTCTAGCCGAGCCCGCCGGTAGGTCGCCCGTTCTCCGGCCCAGGATGAGTGCCGACACGGGAACCGAAGGTCCACGAGGATCGTCAGACTGGCACCGTGCGTTCTCTGCCGCGAAGGCTCCGACTCCCCGCGCTGGGGATAACCGTCGCCCTTCTGGGTGCCGGCTGCGGCAGCCATGACTCGGCGTTGCGATCCGAGGGCCGAACGCCCCCGACGACGACCGCGCCGCCGCCGTCGTCCACCTCGCCAGAGCCCTCCGCAGGACCCCTGCCGGCCCTCACCACGACGACCCATCCTGACCGTCCGGTTGCCACCAGGCCGCCGCCCACGACCGTCGCCAGCGCCTCGGGCTCAGGGGTGAAGGGCACCGTCGTGTTCGGGCCGGTCTGCCCGGTCGAGCGCATCCCTCCGGACCCTCGGTGCTCCCCCCGGCCCGGTGTGGCGGACATCCAGCTCGTGACCCCGGACGGCACGGCCGTCGCCGAAGGCCGTGCCGGTGCCGACGGGCAGTTCACCGTGGCAGCCCGGCCCGGCCGCTATACGGTCAAGGCGTCCGCTCCCGCCCCCGGCCCCGGCCGAGGGTGTCAGGCCGAGCCGGCGCAGGTCACCGTCGCCGCCGGATCCTTCGCCTCCGTCGCGGTGACCTGCGACACCGGCATTCGCTGAGACCGGCGTTTCGCGCTGGGTACTGACGCCTGGCTCGCCGCCCGAGGCCTGCCGCCCGACACCGCCTCGCAATATGGGTGGAGGACTACGCCGAGACGTTTGCCGCCCTGGTCGGCTTCCAACGCTGACTCAGGGGGTTCGGCGTCCGCCCTCCGGGGAGTCGACGGGCACGCGCCACTCGATGGTGGTGCCGCCGCCGGCCGCAGCTGCCAGGAGCACATCCCCACCGAGCCCGGTGGCCCTGGCCCGCATGTTCACCAGCCCATGGCCGTCGGCCCGACGATCCGCCGGCAGGCCCACCCCGTTGTCGGCCACACGCAGGACGACGTCGCTCGCCGCCTCGACCGAGATCTCGACCTGGGTGGCATGGGCGTGGCGGGCGACGTTGCTGAGCGCCTCACGGACCACGGCCAGGAGCTCGGTGGCGATCGTTGACGGGACGGCGTCGACGGGGCCCTCGAACAGCACCCGGGGGTCGAAGCCCAGGGAGCCGGCGCTTTCCGAGGCCAGCGACAGGACCCGCTGGCGGAGCCCGCCGACGGCGACCCGCGACACCTCCAGGCCGAAGATGGCGGTGCGAATGTGC
>DATJHJ010000071.1:0-23064 GCA_035494015.1 Acidimicrobiales bacterium | reverse complement strand
CGGCCCCGGCGCGATCGCAAGAGCCGCCTCGGCCTGTGGACGACGCTTATCCTCGTTGCGCTCGTCGGCAGTTACGTGCTGGTCCTCAACCTGGCCCGGCCGCACGTCACCGGTGACAAGCTCCGCTTCGACACGTTCATCACCCTGGCCAACGCCGGGCGGATCCGCGACACGCGCATCCTCGATGAGGACTCGTTCTTCGTCGGGACGTACATCGCCGACCAGCCCGGCGGCGACGCCAACGCACCCGTCGGTACCGGTGGCCACACCCACCCGGCGGCGGCGAGCGGTTCGGCGCCGACGACCACCGCGGTCCCCGCCGCCAGCGCGCCCGGCGGCGAGGTCCGTGAGTACAACGCTCCCCTCCTGCGGGACTCGCAGAAGGATCTCCTCGGCGTCCTGCTCGACAACCGCATCCCGACCACCATCGACCAGCAGGTCAAGAAGCGGGTGGCCAACCTCGCCGCCATGCTCCTGCCCGGCTTGGCCCTGATCGTGCTGTTCGCCTACGTGATCCTGTCGGCCCGCCGGGGAACCGGCCTGTTCGCCATTCGCAGCGGGGCCCGGCGGATCAAGGCCGAGGAGGGCGGGGTCAGCTTCGCCGACATCGCCGGCCACGACGCGGCCATCGCCGAGCTGCGGGAGCTGGCCCAGTACGTCGCCGACCCGAAACGCTTCACCGACGTCGGCGCCCAGGTCCCTCGGGGGATCCTGCTGTACGGACCGCCCGGCTGCGGCAAGACCATGCTGGCCCGGGCCCTGGCCAACGAGTCGGGGGCCAGCTTCTTCTCCATCTCGGGGTCCGACTTCGTGGAGCTGTACGTCGGCGTGGGCGCGTCCCGGGTCCGCGACCTGTTCAAGGAGGCCCGGCAGGCCACGCCCGCCATCGTGTTCATCGACGAGCTGGACTCGGTCGGGCGCTCACGGGGCGTGGTCAACAACGTCGCCGCCCACGGCGAGCAGGAGCAGGCCCTCAACCAGATCCTGGCCGAGATGGACGGCTTCTCCCCCACCGAGGGCATCGTCGTGGTGGCGGCGACCAATCGCCCCGACGTCCTCGATCCCGCCCTGCTCCGCCCGGGCCGGTTCGACCGGACCATCGGGCTGTCGCTCCCCGACGAGGTCGCCCGCCTGGCCATCCTGGCCGTCCACGCCCGGGGCAAGCAGGTGGCCGACGATGTCGACCTCGCCGCGGTGGCCCGGCGGGCGATCGGCCTGACCGGCGCCGACCTGGCGTCGGTCATGAACGAGGGCGCCCTGCTGGCGGCGCGCGCCGGCCGGAGGGCGATCGCCAGGGACGACCTCGATACCGCCCTGCAGCGGATCCTCGAGGCCCCTGAGCGCCAGCGGCGGTTGTCGCTGCGGGGCCGCAGCATCGGCAAGCGTTTCACCGACGACGAGCGGGTGACGTTCGCCGACGTGGCCGGCCACCAGGACGCAGTGGCCGAACTGGCCGAGATCCGCGACTTCCTGGCCGAGCCGGACCGCTACGCGGCCCTGGGCGGGGTGATGCCCAAGGGCGTGCTCCTCTACGGCCCGCCGGGGTGCGGCAAGACCCTGCTGGCCCGGGCCCTGGCGTCGGAGGCCAACGCCGCGTTCTTCTCGGTGGCGGCCAGCGAGTTCATCGAGGTGCTCGTGGGCAAGGGCGCGGCCCGGGTCCGCGACGTCTTCGCCGAGGCCCGCTCGATGGCCCCCTCGATCATCTTCATCGACGAGCTCGACTCCGTGGGCCGGTCCCGGGCCCCGGTGGGCAACGTCTCGGCCACCGGCGAGCAGGAGCAGGCCCTCAACCAGATCCTGGCCGAGATGGACGGCTTCTCGCCCAGCCAGGGCATCGTGGTCATCGGGGCCACCAACCGCCCCGACGTGCTCGACCCCGCCCTGCTGCGGCCCGGGCGCTTCGACCGCACCATCGGCCTGTCGCTGCCCGACGAGGAGGCCCGAGGCGCCATCCTCGCCGTCCACGCCAGGGGCAAGGCCCTGGCCGACGACGTCGACCTCGGCGCGCTGGCCCGCCGGGCCATCGGCCTGACAGGCGCCGACCTGGCCTCCGTCCTCAACGAGGGCGCCCTGCTGGCCGCCCGGGCCGGGCGGGACCAGGTCGGCCAGGCCGACCTCGACGAGGGCCTTTCACGGATCCTCAAGGCTCCCGAGCGCCAGCGGCGGCTGTCGCTGCGGGGCCGCAGCATCGGCACCCGGTTCACCGACGACGACCGGGCGACCTTCGCCGACGTGGCCGGCGCCGACGACGCGGTCGCCGAGCTGCGCGAGATCAAGGACTACCTGACCCGGCCCGAGCGCTACACCGACCTCGGCGCCCGGGTGCCGCGTGGCATCCTGTTGTCAGGCCCCCCCGGGTGCGGCAAGACGCTGCTGGGCCGGGCCCTGGCCGGGGAGGCCAACGCCGCCTTCATCTCGGTGGCGGCCAGCGAGTTCGTCGAGGTCTTCGTCGGCGAGGGGGCGTCGCGGGTGCGGAGCCTGTTCGCCGACGCCCGGGCCATGGCGCCGTCCATCGTGTTCATCGACGAGATCGACGCGGTCGGTGCCCGCCGCCTGGGCACCTACGACGGGGCCCGCGAGCGCGACCAGACGCTCAACCAGATCCTGGTCGAGCTCGACGGCTTCGACGCCAACGCCGCAGTCGTCGTGGTGGCCGCCACCAACCGGCCCGATATCCTCGATCCGGCGCTCGTTCGCCCGGGCCGGTTCGACCGGCACGTGACCCTCGAGCTCCCGGACCGGGACGGGCGGGCCGCCATCCTCGCCCTCCACGGGCGGGCTACCAAGTTCGGGCCCGACGTCGATCTCGGCGCCCTCGCCGGCCTGACCCGCGGCTTCTCGGGCGCCGACCTGGCCAACCTCGTCAACGAGGCCGTCATGCTGGCGGTGCGGGCCGGAGAGGCGGAGGTCACCATGGCCGCCCTGGACGAGGCGGTCGACCGGGTCTACCTGGGCGTGGCGTCCCGGGGGATGGTCCTCTCCGACGACGAGCGCACCATCGTCGCCTTCCACGAGGCGGGCCACGCCCTGGTCAGGCTGGTGCTGCCGGGGGCGACATCGCCGCACAAGGTCACCATCGTGCCCCGCGGCGGCGCCCTGGGCTACTGCACGTCCGTCGGCGACCGGGACCGGGTGATCCTGTCCCGCACCGCCATGCTCGACGAGATGGCCGGCACCCTCGGCGGCCGGGTGGCCGAGCAGCTCGTGTTCGGAGAGCCCGGGTCGGGCGCGGGGAACGACCTCCAGAAGGCCAACGAGATGGCCCGCCGGATGGTGTGCGAACTGGGGATGAGCGAGACGCTCGACGCCCAGGCCTACGCCGGCGTGCCCGTTTCCCAGGAGGCGGCCCGTTCGATCGAGGTCGAGGTCCGCAAGCTGCTCGACGAGGCCGCGGCCCGGGCCCGCACCGTCCTGACGACCTATCGTGGCGCCCTCGACGCCGCCGTCGAGGCCCTCGTCGAAGCGGACTCCCTCTCGGCCAAGCAGCTCGCCGACCTGCTTGAACGGTCGCCGGACCGGGCGCCCGCCCCGTCGCCGCCTGGCACGGGACGAACGAGCCGCCGCTCGCCCCAGTGAGGGTCGGGCGGGGCGTCGTCGCCGCCGCCGGGATCCTCGCCCTGGTGGTCGCGGCGGCCGCAGGCTGGGTGGTGGGCGGGGACGGCGGGGCCGGGCCGGCGGTGGTCGTGGGCGGGAACACCCCGATCGACCCCCGCCGGGCGGCCGACACCCTGGACACGACAGCAGCCAACTCGCCCACCGTGGTCGAGAACCCGCGCCACCCGGCCAACCTCGTCCTGGTCAGCCGGATCGACACCCCGCGCTTCTCGTGCACGATGGACGTTTCGCTGGACGGGGGGGCGACGTGGGCCCAGACGCCCATCCCTCCCCCGCCGGGGGCGCCCGCCGTGGCCTGCTTCGGGCCCGACGCCACCTTCAGCGCCGACGGCAGCCTCCACGTGTCCTTCACCTCCGCCGGCGCGGTGCCGGGCCAGGGCACGGCGCCCGACGCGGTGTGGGTGGCGACCTCGCACGACGGCGGCCGCACGTTGGGAGCGCCGGTCCGGGCCGGCGGGCCGCTGGCGTTCCAGGTCCGCATCGCCGCCGACCCGTCCCAGCCCGGGCGGGTCTACCTGTGCTGGCTCCAGGCCGGCGACACCGCCCCCTGGGGTCTCGTCGGCGCGGCCAACCCGATCGTGTCCACCCGCTCCGACGACGGGGGGGCGACGTGGGCGCCGCCGGCGCGGGTGAGCCCGCCGTCGAGGTCGCTGGTCGTCGCCCCGGTACCCGCGGTGACCGTGGACGGGGGCCTGGTCGTGGCCTACCTCGACGTCGGCGACGACCGGCTCGACTACGACGGGGCCCACGCCGGCAAGGGCGGTGACCCCTACGCCGGGCCGTGGTGGCTGGTGGCCGCCCGGTCGGATGACGGCGGGGCGACGTGGCAGGAGGGGGTGGTGGACCGGTTGGCCCCGGCGACGCGGTTCATCCAGCTCTTCCCACCGGCGCCGTCGGTGGCGGTGGCGGGCCGGCAGGTCTACGTCGCCTTCGCCGACGCCCGGCGGGGCGACGCCGATGCGTGGGTGTGGGCCTCGGCGGACGGCGGGCGGCGCTGGTCGCCGGCGCGACGGGTCAACGACGCCCGGCCGGGGGACCAGTACCTGCCGGCGGTGTCCGTCGCCCCGGGCGGGCGGGTCGACGTCGTGTACTACGACCGGCGGGCCGATCCCGGCGGGACGATGAACGAGGTGTCGCTCCAGTCGTCCCGGGACCACGGCCGTACCTTCGGTCCCCGGACCCTGCTCAGCGACCGCGCCTTCGACGCGGCGATCGGGTTCGGAGCCGACCGGGGCCTGCCCGAGCTGGGCAGCCGGCTGGCGGTGCTGGCCGGCCGCACCGGAGTGCTGGCGGTGTGGGCCGACACTCGGTCCGGGACCCGGGCGTCGGCCCACCAGGATCTGGCCCGGGCCGTGGCGCGCGTCGCCGCCGATCCGGGATCGGCCCGCCGGGCCCGCGACGCCAGCCTCGCCGTCGCCGTGACCGCCGCCGTCCTCGGGCCGTTCGGGCTCGTGGCCCTCCGGCGCCGGCGTACGCCATCCCGGCGCATCTCGGAGCCCGACCCCATGCCGGCTCCGAATTGATCGCCGGACGCACGAATTACGCCGCGGTGGCCGATGCGGGAACCGGGCCGAGTCGTCCATGATGAACACACGCGATGCGGGCGCCTCAAGGGCGGCCACCGACCGAGAGGGTTGAACCAGGAATGAAGGCGCACGAGGGCCCGATCCGAACCGGTTCCCGCACAGTGCCCGTGCGCCGGGCGGCGGTGGCGGTCACCGGCGTTGTCGCCGCCGTGCTCGGCTGGGCCAGCCTGTCGTGGGCGTGCGGCTTCTACAACCAGACCCCGATGGCCTCGGTGAGCCCGTCCCGCGCCACCGCCGCCGCCCCGCTCACCGTCTCGGGCACCGGATGGCAGCCCGACACCGCGGTCACCGTCAGCCTCTCCACCGACGGCTCGACGGTGATCCAGTCCCTGGGCACCCCCACCCCCGCAGCCGACGGGACGTTCTCGCTCAACGTGCGCCTGACCGACACGGCCGGCGGCGTCTACTACGTCACCACGACTCAGGGGGCGGCGCACTCGAACACCCCGCTGGAGGTCACCGGCCCGGGCGCGCTCGCTTCCGCCGGCCAGTGGTCCGGCCTGGCCACCGGTACGAACGGGACCAGCATCACCGACACCGCCCACCCGTCGTCTGGTTCGACCTTCCCGTGGGCGCCGGTGCTCGTGGCCACCGGTGTCCTGGCCTGCTGTGGCCTGCTCGGGGCGGCCGAGCTGCGCCGCCAGCGGGCGACCTCGTAGGCGCTCACGACGTCGGTCGCCCGCCCCGGCGACCGACGTCCCGCACCCGGCTCGGGGCCGGCATCCTGTTGCTGCTCGGTGAGGGCCCCGGGCACGGCTACGGCCTCGTCGACCGCCTGGCCGGGCTCGGGCTCGGCGAGCCGCGGGTGGGCAGCGTCTACGCCGCCCTCCGCCGATTGGAGCGGGGCGGGTTGGTGACCTCGTCCTGGGAGCACCAGCCCAGCGGCCCCTCCCGCCGGGTCTACCGCTTGACCCCCGACGGCTCCCGGGCCGGGGTCAGCCCGTGACCTTGCACACGTTCGTCGTGTATGCACTGATCCGGGCCGACGCCCGCAACGTGTCCGGGGCCGACAGGGTGGCGAGCACCGCCGGCGGGAGCTTGGCCAGGTTGAAGTCGACCGGCTCCAGGGCGGCGAGGAAGTCGGCGTAGACCTTGGCCAGGACCGCGACGTCGTCGTGGACCTCGGCGGGGGCCACCGCGGCCGCCTGCTTGACGGAGTTGGCCGAGCGACGGAAGAGGTCGCGCAGCGCCAACGGGTCGTTGGACGTCGGGCCGATCCTGCCGGCGTCGTCGTTGAACGAGCGGATCAGGGCGCAGAACGTTGCGCTGCCGGCACCGGTGAACGCGGTGTCGACGGTGAGGGTGGACGAGGGCGCGGTGGCCGGCGCGCCACCGGCGTCGTGCGATCCACCCGACGCGCAGCCGGCGAGACAGAGCGTGGCGGCCAGGCCCAGGGCCGGAAGGAGTCGTTGCATAACCGCACTATAACCACGCGGTTCAGTGGTGGTTCAAAGGCAAATAGGTGCCCGTAGAGCCGGTCGTTACCGGTTAATGCGCGCCCCGTTTACTCCTGGTCGACCGTCGCCACCTGGACGATGCCGTCGGCGGCCCGGAGCTCGTCGGCGACCGCCGGCGGCAGGGCCTGGTCGGTGGACAGGACCATGAGGGCGGCCACGCCGGACGAGGACCGGCCCACGTCCATGTCGGAGATGTTGATGCCGGCCCGCCCGAGGGTGGAGCCGACCAGGCCGATCATGCCCGGGCGGTCGTCGTTGCGGACCAGGACCATGTGGCGGGCGGGCGGGATGTCGACCGTGTGGTCGTCGACCATGACCAGCCGGGCCTCGTTGCGCAGCCCGAACAGGCTGCCGGCCAGGGCGTGGCCGTCGCCGCGGAGGGTGATCAGGTTCAGGTAGTCGTTGGCCTCGGTGGTGCGGGACTCCTGCACGTCGAGCCCCTGGGCCTCGGCCAGCTGGGGGGCGTTGACGTAAGACACGGCCTCGGCCCCGCCGGCCCCCAGCACGCCCTTGAGGACGGCCAGGGTGAGGATGCGGGTGTCGTAGTCGGCCAGCTGGCCCTGGTAGTCGATGGCCAGGGACTTCGGCCCGCCGTCCTCGATGGATGCCCAGATGCGCCCGAGCCGCTCGGCCAGGGGGAGGAACGGGCGGATGGCCTCCGCCGCCTCGCTGGCGTCCACGTTGACCGCGTACGGGACGAACTCGCCGGCCAGTGCCAGCGACACCTGCTCGGCGATGGTCTCCCCCGCCTTGTCCTGGGCCTCGTGGGTGCTGGCGCCCAGATGCGGGGTGACGACCACCGACGGCAACCCGAACAGGGGCGACTCGGTGGTCGGCTCCTTGGCGAAGACGTCCAGGGCGGCGCCGGCGATGCGCCCCTCGGCGATGGCCGTGGCCAGGGCCGCTTCGTCGACGATGCCCCCGCGGGCCACGTTGACGATGCGCAGGGTGGGCTTGGCCTGGGCCAGCAGGTCCTCCCCCACCAGGCCCACGCTGTCGGGGGTCTTGAGCAGGTGGATGCTGATGAAGTCCGCCTGGCGGACGACCTCGTCCAGCTCCAGCAGCTCCACCCCCAGCTTGCGGGCGCGGTCGGGCGACATCCACGGGTCCCAGGCCACCAGCCGCATCCCGAAGGCGTAGGCCCGCTGGGCCACCAGGGTGCCGATCCGGCCCAGCCCGAGCAGGCCGAGCGTCTTGCCGTGCAGTTCCACACCGGTCCATTTCGACCGCTGCCATTTGCCGGCCTTGAGGGCGGCGTCGGCCTGGGGGACGTTGCGGGCCGACGACAGCAGCAGGGCCATGGTGTGCTCCGCGGCGGTGACGATGTTCGACAGCGGGGCGTTGCAGACCATGACGCCCCGGCGGGTGGCGGCGGCGACGTCGACGTTGTCCAGCCCGATCCCGGCCCGGCCCACGACCACCAGATCGGTGCCGGCGGCCAGCACGTCGGCCGTCACCTGGGTCTCGGACCGGATGATGATGGCGGCGGCCCCCGGGATCACCGACAAGAGCTCATCCGGGGAGAGGCCCAGGCGCACGTCGACGTCGTGGCCCTCGTCGCGCAGGCGGGCCAGGCCCCGCTCGGCCAGCTCCTCGGTGACCAGCACCCGGGCCACTACTCGGGCCCGCCCTGGTCGTCGTCCCGCACCCACGGCCGGTACACGGCCTGGGAGTCACGGGGACTGGGCCGGAGGTGGATCTCCCACTCCTGGGGCCCGTCCGGCTCGGTGGGGGCAACTTGCTCGATGGCCACGGGATCCTTCTTCTTTTCGGGGTCGAAGACGTCCCTGAGGCCCAGGGCGATCCCGGTGAGCAGGGCGCCAGTGGCGGTCCGCGCCTTCTTGGGCGGGACCCGGGGGAGCTCCGGCCGGGGGCCGGAGAGGTTCATGCCGAAGATGTCGTCGGTGCCGTAGAAGGCCTCCAGGGGCTCCTCCCCCTTGGGCTCGTCCGGCTCTTCGGGCTGGTCGTCCACGGCAGCCAGGCTACGCCAGCAGGGTGGCCAACCGGTTCACGCCCTCGGCCAGGGCGCCGTCGGCCAGGGCGTAGGAGAGCCGCGCGTAGCCGGGGGCGCCGAAGGCCTCGCCGGGGACGATGGCCACCTTGGCCTGGTCGAGGGCGATCTCGGCCAGCTCGAGGGTGCTCGACGCCGTGCGCCCGCCGGCGAGGGGCCGGCCGAGGACCCCCGCGAACGACGGAAAGGCATAGAACGCCCCCTCGGGCTCGGGGCAGACGACCCCGGGGATGGCCGACAGCAGGTCGAACATGGCCGTGCGGCGGCGGTCGAAGGCGGCGCGCATCTCGGCCACGCAGGCCTGGTCGCCGGTGAGGGCGGCCAGGGCGGCCATCTGGCACACGTTGGCCACGTTCGAGGTGGCGTGGGACTGCAGGTTGACCGTCCCCTTGACGATGTCGGGCGGGGCGATCATCCACCCCACCCGCCAGCCGGTCATGGCGTAGGTCTTGGCCACGCCGTTGATGACGATGGTCCGGTCGGCCAGCTCGGGGACCAGGGCGGGCATGGACGTGAACACGTGGTCGCCGTACACCAGGTGCTCGTAGATCTCGTCGGTCACCACCCACAGGCCCCGCTCGGCCGCCCACCGGCCCACCTCGGCGGTCTGCTCGGCCGTGTAGACGGCGCCGGTGGGGTTGGAGGGCGACACGAAGAGCAGGACCTTGGTCCGCTCGGTGCAGGCCGCGTCCAGGGCGTCGACCCCGGCCCGGAAACCGGTCGACTCGTCCGTCGGGACGGGTACGGCCACCCCGCCGGCCAGGCGGATGGCCTCCGGGTAGGTCACCCAGTAGGGGGCGGGGACGAGGACCTCGTCGCCCGGGTCGAGGAGGGCGGCGAAGGAGTTGTAGACGGCGTGCTTGGCCCCGTTGGTGATCACCACCTGGCCGGCGCTGGCCTCGAAGCCCGAGTCCTTGGCCGTCTTGGTGGCCACCGCCTCCCGCAGCTCGGGCAGGCCGGCCGCCGGCGTGTACCGGTGGTTCTTGGGCTGGCCGGCGGCCTCGACGGCGGCGGCGACGATGTGGGCCGGCGTGGGAAAGTCCGGCTCGCCGGCCCCGAAACCGATGACGTCGTGCCCGGCCGCCTTCAGCGCCTTGGCCTTGGCGTCCACGGCCAGGGTGGCCGATTCCTCGATGGCGGCGACGCGGCGGCTCAAACGCGAGCGGGTTGTGTCAGTCACGGGTGCGATAGTGGCACGTGATGGACACCTCTCCCCCCGAAATCACCCTGCCCGCCGACCTGCGCCCCGCCGACGGGCGGTTCGGCTGCGGCCCCTCGAAGGTCCGGGACGAGGGCGTGGCCGCCCTCCTCGCCGCCGCCCCCACCTACCTCGGTACCAGCCACCGCCAGGCCCCCGTACGCTCCGTGGTCGGCCGCCTACGTTCCGGCATGAAGGACCTGTTCGCCCTGCCCGACGGCTACGAAGTGGTCATGGGCAACGGCGGGGCGGCCTGCTTCTGGGACGTCGCCTTGTTCTCGCTCATCGAGCGGCGCAGCCAGCACTTGGTCTTCGGCAACTTCTCGGAGTCGTTCGCCACCATGGCCGCCGCCGCCCCCCACCTGGACGCCCCCGACGTGATCGAGTCGCCGGTCGGCACCCACCCCGAGGCCAAGCCGAACCCGGACGTGGACGCGTACGCCCTGACCCACAACGAGACCTCCACCGGCGCAGCGATGGAGATCCTCCGCCCCGTCCCGGCCGGCGAGGGCCTGGTCCTGGTCGACGCCACCTCGGCGGCGGGCGGGATGCGGGTCGACCCGACCCAGTTCGACGCCTACTACTTCTCCCCCCAGAAGGGGTTCGGGGCCGACGGCGGTCTGTGGATCGCCCTGTGCTCGCCCGACGCCCTGGCCCGGGTCGACAAGATCAAGGCCACCGGGCGGTGGATCCCGGCGTCGCTCAGCCTGGGCACGGCCGTCGCCAACGCCCGCCTGGACCAGACCTACAACACCCCCGGCCTGGCCACCCTGTTCCTGATGAACGACCAGCTGGAGTGGATCCTGGGCCAGGGCGGGCTGGAGTGGGCGGCGTCCCGGTGCGAAACGTCGGCCAACATCCTCTACGCCTGGGCCGAGAAGTCCGACTACGCCACCCCGTTCGTGGCCGACCCGGCCGACCGCAGCCCGGTGGTGGGCACCGTCGACCTGGACGAGTCCATCGACGCCAAGGCCGTCACCAAGATCCTGCGGGCCAACGGCATCGTGGACACCGAGCCCTACCGCCGCCTCGGCCGCAACCAGCTCCGGATCGCCATGTTCCCCGCCGTCGACCCGGCCGACATCGAGGTCCTCACCGGCGCCATCGACTACGTGGTCTCGGCCCTGTCCTGACCCGCGGGGTGCTCACCCTTCCATCACATTTCGGTCGAGACTGGATCACACGGGTGGTCGACGATGTCGTCGTCAACCCACAACGAGGAGTATCCGAACATGAGACGAGTTCTGGCAGTGCTAGTCGGGGCGGGGATCGCCCTCGGCGGTGGGGCGGCGGCGTGGGCCACCGACGGCGGCGGGCCGGCCAAGCGGGCGGCGGCCAAGGAGTGCCTGGCCCAGGCCAAGGCGGCATCGCCCGACGCCGACAAGGCCACCCTCAAGGCCTCGGTGACCGCCTGCCTGGCGGCCGAGGGCATCACCCCCCGCCAGCTCACCCCTGAGCAGCAGGCCAAGCGCGACGCCCTGAAGTCCTGCCTGCAGGGCGTGAAGTCGGCCAACCCGGGCGCCACCAGGGCCGAGCTGCGCCCGCTGGCCAAGCCGTGCCTGGAGCAGGCCGGCATCACCCCGGCCCAGATCCGGCCCAAGCTGGCCGCGGCCAAGGCGTGCCTGGCCCAGGCCAAGGCCGACCACCCCGACGCCACCCGGGCCGAGCTGCGCCAGGACGTCAAGGCCTGCGTCCAGGCCGGCTCGTAACCCCACACCCCCGTTCTGGCTGCAGTTACCCGCCATATGGCGAATAACTGCAGCCAGAACCAAGGGGTTCAGGTCGGCCGCCGGTGTGTCGACACCAATGGTGTGGACGACAACCGGCGGCAGACGTTCGAGGAGATGCTGGAAGCGGCTCGTGACGGCTCGCCGTGGGCCCTGGGCGCCCTCTACCGGCGCTTCCAGCCCGGCCTGCTCCGGCTCCTGGGCGTGATCGCCCCCCACAGCGCCGAGGACGTCGCCTCCGACGTGTGGCTCCAGGTGGCCCGGGCCCTGCCCCGCTTCCGGGGCGACGAAGCGGCCTTCCGGGGCTGGCTGGCCACTACGGCCCGGCGCCGGGTGATCGACGCCCACCGCCGCTCGGGTCGACGTCCCGTGCATGCCGGCGACGGGGACGCCCTGGCCCGCCGGGCCGGCCCCGACCGGCCCGAGGACGTCACGGTCGACTACCTGGCCTCCACGTCGGCCATCGCCCAGGTGGTGTCCGTGCTCTCCCGGGACCAGGCCGACGTCGTGCTCATGCGGGTGGTCGGCGGCCTCGACGTCGACCAGGTGGCCCGGGCCCTCGGCAAGCAGCCGGGCGCGGTGCGCTCCCTGCAGCACCGGGCCCTGCGCCGCCTGGCCCGCCAGCTCGACCCCGAGGCCCTTACCGTCTGACACCCGTAACGCCCGGCGCCGCTCGGGCGTTTAGGAGTGGGCAGCCGGGGGTTCCCGGCGGGTGGTCGCCGGGGGGCACCCGCCGGGTCTCACCTGGTCAGCGGGGCCGCAGCACGATCTCCACCCGCCGGTTGAAACGCCGGCCCGCCGGGCTGTCGGACCCGTCGGCGTTGTGCTCCTCGGTCAGGGGCTGGCTGCTGCCCAGGCCGACCGAGGTGACCTCGGATGCCTGGACGCCGTGGCTGGTCAGGTAGTCCTTCACCGTCGACGCCCGGCGCTCCGACAGCGTCTGGTTGGCCGCCACCGTCCCGGTGGCATCGGTGTGGCCCCGCACCTGGATGGCGCTGCGCGGGTACCGGGCGTTGATCAGGCGAATGGTCGCGTCCAGGGTGTCGGTGCTGCCGATGGTGGCGCTGCCGGTCTGGAACAGGTTGTCGGTGTTGAAGACGACGATCACCACCCGGGCCCCGGCGGCGTCGCGTGCCAGGACCAGGCTGCCCGAGATCCCGGTGAGGTCGACATCGGTCGAGCCGGGGAGCCGGAACAGCGACTTTGCCACCAGCCTGGTCCCGGCCTCCGGTTCGTTGGCCGAGATGATGGTGCACGGGATGCGCAGCACCAGGCCGGCGCCGAAGTCCTGGGTGCCGCAGGTCGGGTCGGGCTGGCCGTCGCCGTCGAAGTCCTCCAGCCCGGCGACGGCGCCGGGCGGCAGGGTGCTGGTCGGCTCGTCGTCGACCGCGGTGGTGGCCTCCGTGGTCCCCGAGTCGTCGCCGGACGGGCCGGCGCCGGCGGACGGCTTGCCGCTCGATCCGCTGCAGCCGGCGAGGAGCACGACGGCGACGAGCACGGCGAGCAGCACGGCCGAGAACCGGGGACGCACGGTGGGCATGCCCGCTAGTTCACCCCGTCGTGGAGGATGGCGACAAGGACGCGCAGGACCAGCACGCTGCTGCAGAACAGGCCGAAGTAGCCGAAGAACTGGTAGAGCGAGGTCGTCCCGCTGAACGCCGGGCCACCCCTGATGGCCAGTAGGGCGACGGAGATGATCCCGGTGACCCCGCCGAGGAAGGCGAGCACGGCCCGGTTGACCCAGGTGGTCAGGACCCGCACGTCCTCGGCGTCGCCCAGCAGGCTGACCCGGGCCCGCAGGTCGCCCCGCTCCACCAGCGTGGCCAGCCGGTCGAGGTGGCGGGGTACCCGGCGCAGCATGGGGGCCAGGCTGAGCAGCTCGGCCCGGGCCAGCTCCTCCAGGCTGGCCGGCGTGACCCGGTCGCGCATCCACTCCGACGCTACGGCCTGGGCCTCGGCGATGACGAGGTAGCCGGGGCACAGGGTGGTCAGCGTCCCCTCCAGGGTGACGATGGCCCGGAAGAACGTGCTGAACTCGGGCGGGAGGGCGATCCCGAACGAGAAGAACAGCTGGAGCAGCTCGTTGAACATGGCCGCCGACGGCGCCGACCCGGCGCCCAGGTTGCGGGCCATGAAGCGGGCCAGGGAGCGCTCCAGCTGGTCGTCGTCGAACCCCCGCCGCAGGGTGGCGACCTCCAGCACGGCCTGGCGCATCAGGGCGGCGTCGCCGCGGGCGACGGCGACCATCATGGCCCGCAGGCTCGACTGCTGCATGGGGTCGAGCCGGCCGGTGGCCCCGAAGTCGATGAGGCCCACGGTCCCGTCGCCCAGGACCATGACGTTGCCCGGGTGGGGATCGGCGTGGAAGTGGCCGTCGACCAGCATCTGGGTCAGGGCGACCCGCAGCAACCGATCGGCGAGTTCCTTGCGGTCCAGGTCGTCGCGCCCGGCCCCACCCGCAAGCTTGCCGACGCTGACCCCGTCCAGCCACTCCATGACCAGGACCCGGGCCGTGGTCAGCTCGCCGTGGACCTTCGGGATGCGCACGCCGGACCCCGCCGGCAGCCGGGCGGCGATCTCGGTGGCGTTGCGGGCCTCGCCCCGGAAGTCCAGCTCCTCCCGCAGCCGGTCGGCGAACTCCTCGGCCAGGTCCATGACCCGGTAGTGCGACGCCCACGTCGTGCGGGCCTCGGTGGCCCGGGCCAGCTCCAGCAGGACCTGCATGTCCCGCTCCACCGCGGCGGCGATGCCCGGCCGCTGGACCTTCACGATCACCGCCTCGCCGGACCGCAGGCGGGCCCGGTGGGCCTGGGCGATCGACGCCGCCGCCACCGGCTCCCAGTCGAACTCGGCGAAGACCTGGTCCACGGCGGCGCCCATGTCTTCCTCCAGCAGGGCCCGCACCTCGGCCGGGTCGGCCGGCGGGACGTGGTCCTGCAGGCGGCTCAGCTCGGCCACCACGCCATCGGGCAGCAGGTCCGACCGGGTCGACAGGACCTGGCCGAGCTTCACGAACATCCCGCCGCACTCCTCCAGGGTTCGGCGGAGGCGGGCGGGCATGGGGGCCCGGCGGTCGGCCAGCTCGCTCTCCTCGGTCGGGCCGGCCAGGCCGAGGGAGGGGCCGAAGCCGTTGCGGACCACGATGCGGGTGATCTGCACGTAGCGGTTGACCCGCTGGCTCCGCCGCCGCAGCGACCGGATGGGCCGGGGCACGGAGGCCAGCCCGGTCTGGGCCCGGGCCAGGGCGCCGGGCCGGGCCAGGAGCTCCAGCCACACGGTGCCCGACATGGCGAAGAAGGTGGAGAACAGCCACAGGTTGCGGGTGAACCCGGCGCCGTTCTCGCTGCGGCCGATGGCCACGGCCAGGGCGGTGCCCGCCACCCACCCGGCCAGGCCCGACAGGGCGGTCACGGTCCACGGCCGCTTCACGCCGAGCAGCCGGCCGGCGGCGAAGGCCACCAGGACGATGGCGGGCAGGGACGTGACCAGCCGCCAGCCGGTCAGCAGCTCCCCCAGCGCCATGTCCGCGAGCACCTCACGGATACGATAGGGGGTCCAAGCTGCCATGGACCGGGCCACCGTCGACGTGTACGAGCAGCGGGCGCGGGAGTGGGCGGCCAAGCGCACGGCGCGCCACGCGGAGCGGGCCGTGCTGCTGGCGGCGGAGGCGCGCTCGGGCCTCCCCGTCGCCGACCTCGGCTGCGGGCCGGGTCACTACGTGGCCCACCTCGGGCCGGTGGTGGTGGCGGTCGACGCCGCGGCGGCCATGCTCGCCCTCGTCCCGCCGGCGGCGCTGCGGATCCAGGCCGACCTCGAAGCCCTCCCGTTGCGGGACCGGAGCCTGGGTGGGGCGTGGGCGTCGAACTCCTACCTGCACGTCCCCCGGGACCGCCTCCCCCTGGCCCTGGCCCGGCTCCACTGGGCCATGGCCGTCGGCGCCCCGCTCACCCTGTCGACCCTTCTGGGCGAGGGCGACGGCCCCTGGCCCGGGGACGACTTCCCGGGACGGGCGTACGCGTATTGGGAGCCGGACGAGCTGGCCCGGATCATGATCGGGGCGGGGTTCGACGTGGAGCACGTCTCGGTGGAGGAGGAGCGGGTGTGGGCGACGGCGCGGCGGGCGCGGACCCTGCCCGATCTGGTCACCCCCGACCTGCGGGTGCTGGTGTGCGGGCTCAACCCGAGCGTGTACTCGGCCGACGCCGGCCTGGCCTTCGCCCGCCCGGGCAACCGGTTCTGGCCTGCGGCGATGGCCGCAGGACTGGTCACCCGCGCCCGGGACCCCCTGTGGTCGGTGGTCCACGACCGGGTCGGGTTCACCGACCTGGTCAAGCGGGCCACACCGGCGGCCGACGTCCTGACCCCGGACGAGTACCGGGCCGGCGTTTCCCGCGTGCGGGCGCTGGTCGAGTGGCTGCAGCCCGGCCTCGTCCTGTTCGTCGGCCTGGCCGGTTGGCGGGCGGCCGTCGACCGGGGGGCCGTCGCCGGCCTGCAGCCCGAGCTGTTCGGCGGCGCCCCCGCCTACCTCATGCCCTCCACCAGCGGGCTGAACGCCTCGTCCAAGCCCGCCGATGCCGTCGCCCATATGGCCGCCGCCCTCGCCGCCCGCAGCCCCTAACGTCGGCGCCCGTGGAGGAGACCGCCGCCGAAAGGCCCCGCCCGTCCCGGCGCACGCTGATCCTGCTGGTGGGGCCGATCGTCGTCCTCACCGGGCTGGGCCTGCTGGCCACCGCCTTCACGCCTGCCCTGGCCGCCCACCACCCGCTGCTGCTCATCACCCTCGACGCCCGCAACCGCTTCCTGGTCCTGGCCCGGCGGGTGGACCTGGTGCCGTTCGTCGTCGTGGCCCTGCTGCGGCGCACGTTCAGCGACCCGCTCTTCTACCTGCTGGGCCGGTTCTACGGCGAGGGGGCGATCCGGTGGCTGCAGAAGAAGGGCGGCGGCGGCGACCTCGTCGTCCTCACCGAGAAGCTGTTCAAGCGGGCCGGCTACCCGATGGTGTTCCTCTTCCCCGGCGCCATCGTGTGCGCCCTCGCCGGCCAGACCGGCATGTCGCCCGTCGGGTTCCTCGTCGCCAACATCGCCGGCACGCTGACCTCGGTGTTCCTCGTCCGCTGGTTCAGCGGGGCCATCGCCAGCCCGGTCGACTCGATCCTGCGCTTCTTCAACCGTCACCTGGTGGCGACCACCTGCGTGAGCGTGGGGCTCGTCCTCCTGTCGCTCGTCCTCAACCGGGCGCAGGGCAAGCTCGACGCCGACCTGGAGGCCCTGGAGGGGGCCTCAGATGTCGAGCAGGGCGTCCAGTCCGACGGTGACCCCGGCGTGGTCGGCGACCGCCTTCACGGCGAGGACGACGCCGGGCATGAATGAGGCCCGGTCGTAGGAGTCGTGGCGGATGGACAGGCTCTGCCCGGCCGTGCCGAGCAGGACCTCCTGGTGGGCCACCAGGCCCCGCAGCCGGACCGAGTGGATGCGGATGCCGCCGGGGGCGGTGCCCCCGCGGGTCCCGGCCACGACCTCCTTGGTGGTCGGGTCGGCGCCCCAGTCCGACGATCGGGCCGCCATGCGCTCGGCCGTCAGCAGGGCGGTGCCGGAGGGGGCGTCGACCTTCTGGTCGTGGTGAAGCTCGATGATCTCCGCCGTCTCGAAGTAGGGAGCGGCCAGCTCGGCGAAGCGCATCATGAGGACGGCGCCGATGGCGAAGTTGGGGGCGATGAAGCAGTTGCTCCGGGTGAAGCGGGTGGCCAGCTCCTCGTAGTCGGCGGGGGTGAAGCCGGTCGTGCCCACCACGGCGTGGACGCCGTTGGCCGCGCACCAGGCCAGGTTCTGGCGGGCGGCGTCGAGGTGGGTGAAGTCGATGGCCACCTGGGCCTCGGCCCGGGCCAGCGACTCCACGTCCGGCGACACCTGCAGGCCGCGCAGCTCGGCGCCGGTCACGCCCCGCAGGTCGATGCCGGCGTGCAGGGGGTCGACGGCGGCCACCAGCTGCAGATCAGGATCGCGGACCACGGCCCGGCAGACGGTCGACCCCATCCGCCCGCCGGCCCCGAACACCCCCACTCGGATCGTCACGGGGAGAGACTCCCATGAGAGTGCGACTACGGGCCAGGCTCCCAGCCCGGCGGGGCCAGCTCGAACCGGTCGAACTCGAAGGCCGGGCACACGGTGCAGCCCACGAGGGCCCAGGCGCCGAGCGGCTCCGCCGACTGCCACACCTCGGCGGGCACGACCACCTGCGGGCGCTGGCCGGCGGCCACGTCGGTCCCGAGGACGCGGGCCCCGCCCGGCCGCAGGTCGAGAGCCAACGGATCCCCGGCGTAGAAGTGCCAGATCTCGGTGGCGCCGTGGACGCGGTGCCACTCGGATCGCTCCCCCGCCCGCAGCAGGTAGTAGATCGCCGTCCCCGCCGGCTCCCGCCAGGTCTCGGCGAACCACCCGCCTTCGGGGTGGGGTTGCAGGCCCAGTACCGCGATCAGCTGGTCAGGTTGCATCGCCTCCAAGCTGGCATACTCCACGTCGCAAGCATCTAGACAGGAGGGGCACCCGATGGGTCTGCCGGTCACCGCCACCCAGGACGAGGTCTCCGGGATCCCGATCCCCAAGCTGCGGGCGTTCTACGAGGCCATCGGCGACGGCCCCATCGTGCTGGACCTCGAAGCGTTCGTGGAGTGGCAGGGCAAGGGCACCCGGGCCACGGGGTACATCGGGCCCTTCAGCCTGATGGGGGAGCGCAAGGAGCGGCTGACCCGGAAGTACTCCATCCAGTACGACGACTGGGCCGAGATGCCCGGCTGCGACGACGCCGGCCCCGAGGCGGTCGAGACGGTCCTGTCGGCCCTGGGCGCCTGCATCATCAACCAGACCTCCTGGCACGCCGCCCGCATGGGCATCGAGCTGGAGGAGCTGTCGGTCAAGGTCAACATGAGCTTCGACGCCCAGGGCTTCTTCCAGAACATCGATCAGACGGACAAGTTCAGTGCCATCACCTACGAGATCCACATCAAGGCGCTCGGTGTGAGCAAGAAGAAGCTCACCGAGCTGGCCAACGTGGGCCGCAACTGCCCCGTGTGCCGGATGCTCAGCAAGGAGATGGTGCTGAAGTCCAAGGTCCTGGTGCACTGAGTGCAGCTGGGCCGCCGGCCGGCGGGGTTCTTCGACGATGTCGACCGCGCGTTCGTCGTCGCCGAGCTGGAGGGGCGGATGGTTGCCCCGGTCGACCTCGTGGTCACGGCCCGGCGGTCGTCGCCCCTGGCCCTGCGGCCCGCGGCGGGAGCCGAAGAGGCGGCCCGGGCCGAGCAGCTGGGTCGGGAGCTGGCCGCCCTGGAGCCCCGCATCCGCCTGACCGTCACCGACGAGGGGGCGGGCGACGTGCCCGTGCTGGCCGTCGCCGGACGGGTGCGCTTCGTCGGCGTGCCTCGCGTCAACCTGTTCCGGGCCCTGCTGGAGACGGTCCGCCGGGCCTCTACTCGCGACCATGGCCTGCCCGACGGGTGGGCAGCGGCCCTCGGCGGGCTGCCCCGGGCCGTCCACGCCCAGGTGTTCGCCACCCCCACCTGACCGGGCTGCCCGCCGGTCGTGGTCACGACCATCGGGATGGGGCTGGCCTCGGACCGCCTCCAGGTCGAGGTGGTCGACGGCATGGCCGGCATGGACCTGGTGCGGTCGCTCGGCGTCTCCGGCGTGCCCACCGTCGTCCTCGACGGGCGTCTCAGCCTGGAGAACCCCTCGCCGGACGAGTCCCTGCTCGACTTCGTCCTCCACGCCGCCGACCGCTCCCGGCCCGCCCCGGTGGTGGCATCGGTGCCCTTCCGGGGCTGCGGCCGCCTGCCTGACTGAAAACGCTCAGGCCACGCGTTCGGCGAAGGCGTCCTCGTCGAAGGGGCCGACCACGGCCAGCACCCGCTCGGCGCTGAGGACCCGGTCGGCCACCCGGCGCAGGTCGTCGTGGGTCACCGCCTCGGTGCGGGCGACCATCTCGTCGAAGGACAGGACGTCGTGGTGGATGAGCTGGCTGCGCCCGATCCGGTTCATGCGCCCGGCCGAGTCCTCCAGCGACAGGGCCAGCGAGCCCTTGATGTGCCCCTTGGCCACGGCCAGCTCCCGATCGGTGACCGGCGCGGTGGCCAGGCGGTCCAGCTCGACGTCGATCAGGCCGAGCACCTCGTGGGCCCGGGCCGGGGCGGTGCCGGCGTAGATGGCCAGGGCGCCGCTCTCCAGGTAGGCGGCCCGGTAGGAGAACACGGAGTAGACCAGCCCCCGCTTCTCCCGGATCTCCTGGAAGAGGCGGCTCGACATGCCCCCGCCCAGGATCTGGTTGAGGATCGACAGGGCGAAGCGGTCGTCGTCGTGACGGTCCAGGGCCCGCATGCCCACCACCAGGTGGGCCTGCTCGGTCCCGCGGTGGTGGACGACGATGGGCCGCACCGGCTGCAGGGCCGGGCGCTCCCGGGGCGGAGCCGAGCCGGTGCGACCGGCGAAGCGGCGCTCGATCCCCTCGACCACCCCGTCGTGGTCCAGGTTCCCCGCCGCCGCCACCACGATGCTGGGCGGCTTGTACCGGGTGGTGAAGTAGTTGGCGATCTGGTCCCGGGTCATGGCCGTGATCGTCGACCGGTCGCCCAGCACCTCCCGGCCCAGCGGGTGGTTGGGGTACAGGGCCTCGTGGAACAGCTCGTGCACCAGGTCCGAGGGCTCGTCCTCGTGCATGTTGATCTCTTCGAGGATGACCTGGCGCTCGGCGTCGATCTCGTCCGGGCGGAAGGCGGGCGCCCACATGATGTCCGAGAGGATGTCGAGCCCGAGCTCCAGGTCCTCGTCGATCAGCCGGGTGTAGAAGGCGGTGTACTCCTTGGTCGTGAAGGCGTTCATGTCGCCCCCGACCGCCTCGATGTCCTCGGCGATGGAGTGGGCGCTGCGGGTCTCGGTGCCCTTGAACAGCAGGTGCTCCAGGAAGTGCGAGGCCCCGGCCTCCGCGGGGGTCTCGTCACGGCCGCCGGCGTCCACCCAGAAGCCGATGGTCACCGAGTGCGAGTCCGGCATGGCCTCGGTGACCACCTGCATCCCGGTGTCGAGCGTCTCCGCTCGGATCACTTAGCGGCTCCGACGCCGGTCGCGGTCGCGGTTGCGCCGGGGCGCCTCGCCGGCGGGCGGCCGGCCACCACCCGTGTCGGCCGGCCCGAGGTCGCCGAACTTCTCCTTGGCCACCGCCTCGAACTGGTCCTCGAACGACACGAACTCCCGCGAGTCCGGCGAAGCGGCCGAAGGCCTCGACCGTTCGGAACCAGAAGACTGCCGGGCCGCAGGCCCGCCGTCGCCTTCCGCGTCGTCGCCGACAGGCGACAGACTGACCTTGCCCTGGGGATCGATGTCGTCCACCCGCACCTGGACGTCGGTGCCGAGCGACAGGACGTCCTCCACCCGCTCGACCCGCTTGCCCCGGCCGAGCTAGGAGATGTGGAGCAGGCCGTCGCGGCCGGGGAGGATGTTCACGAAGGCGCCGAACTTGGTGATGTTGACCACCTTGCCGGTGTAGACGTCGCCCACGTTGGCCCGGGGCGGGTCGAGGATCTGCTCGATCCGCTTGCGGGCCTCGGTGACCTGGGCCCCGTCCTTGGAGCCGATGGTGACCGTGCCCACATGACCGTCGTCGTCGACGTTGATGTCGGCGCCGGTCTCCTGCTGGATGGTGTTGATGACCTTGCCCTTGGGCCCGATGACCTCGCCGATCTTGTCCATCGGGATCTCGAAGCTGACGATCTTCGGGGCCGTCTCGCGCACCTCGGGGCGGGGCTCGGCGATGGCCTTCTCCATCACGGCCAGGACCTGGAGGCGGGCGTCGCGGGCCTGGGTCAGCGCGCCAGCCAGGACATCGGCGGGGATGCCGTCGATCTTGGTGTCGAGCTGCAGGGCGGTCACGAACTCAGCCGTCCCCGCCACCTTGAAGTCCATGTCGCCGAACGCGTCCTCGGCACCCAGGATGTCGGTCAGGGTCGTGTACTTGCCCTCGGCGAAGACCAGGCCCATGGCGATGCCCGCCACCGGCGCCTTGATGGGCACGCCGGCGTCCATCAGGGACAGGGTCGACCCGCAGACCGACGCCATCGACGTCGACCCGTTGGACGACATGCAGTCCGAGACGGCCCGCAGGGTGTACGGGAACTCCTCGACCGGCGGGACGACCGGCAGCAGGGCCCGCTCGGCCAGAAGGCCGTGGCCGATCTCCCGCCGCTTCGGCCCCCGCATGAACCCGGTCTCGCCGGTGGCGAAGGGGGCCATGTTGTAGTGGTGCATGTAGCGCTTGGAGTCGTCGATGCCGATGGTGTCGAGCATCTGCTCCATGCGGGGCATGCCGAGCGTGGCGACGGTGAGGACCTGGGTCTCGCCCCGCTGGAACAGGCCGGAGCCGTGGGCGGTGGGGATGAGGCCGACCTCGGCCGACAGGGGCCGGATGTCCGTCGGGCCCCGGCCGTCGATGCGGGCGCCCTCCTCCACGATCCGGCGGCGGACGATCTTCTTCTGCAGGGCCTTGACCGCGGCCTTGATCTGCTTCTCCCGGCCCTCGAACTCGGTGCCGAGGGTGGCGGTGATGGTGGCCGCCGCCTCGTCGGTGGCCGCGTTGCGCTCGGCCTTGGACACGATGGACGAGGCCTGGGTGACCGGGCCGGTCCCGACCTCGACCACCCGCTGCCACACGTCGTCCTCGTAGTCGACCTGGGTCTCGAAGGCCATGGTGGGCTTGGCCCCGAACTCGGCCACCAGCCGGCGCTGCAGCTCGATGGACTCCCTGATCGGGCCCTTGGCCGCCTCCAGCCCGGCGGCGATGACCTCCTCGGTCACCTTGGGGGCGCCGTCCTCGTAGTAGCGCCAGGCGTGCTCGGTGCCGCCGGCCTCGACCATCATGATCGCGATATCCGATTGGCCGCCTCCGGCGGCGGCATCACCATCTGCGAGCGCCCGGCCGGCCACCACCAGCTCGAAGGTGCCCTCGTCGCCCTCCTGGTAGGTGGGGTGCGGGGCCCACTGGCCGTCGGCGGTGAAGGCCATGCGGACGGCGCCGATGGGGCCCTCGAAGGGGATGCCCGAGAGCATCAGGGCGGCGGAGGCACCGTTGATGGCCAGGACGTCGTGGGGGTTCTCCTGGTCGGCGCCCAGGATGGTGGCCACCACGTGGACCTCGTTGCGGAAGCCGTCGGGGAACGACGGGCGCAGGGGCCGGTCGATCAGGCGGCAGGTCAGGATGGCCTGGTCGGTGGCCCGGCCCTCCCGGCGGAAGAACGAGCCGGGGATCTTGCCCGCCGCGTACATCCGCTCCTCGACGTCGACGGTGAGGGGGAAGAAGTCCACGCCCTCCCGGACGCCCTTGGAGGCGACGGCGGTGACCAGGACGACGGTGTCTCCGATGCGGGCCACCACCGCCCCGTTGGCCAGCTGGGCCAGCTTGCCGGCCTCGAACGACAGGGTCTTGCCGGTG
>DATJHJ010000070.1:0-12710 GCA_035494015.1 Acidimicrobiales bacterium | reverse complement strand
GCGGCTGATGGCGAGGCTCTCCTCCAGGTACCTGCGGGCCACGTCGTCGTCTCCCTGGAAACCGGCGAGCACACCGAGGTTCTGGAGCGACAGTGAGATGCCGTGGAGGTCGCCGAGCTCGCGGTGGAGGTAGAGCGCCTCGCGGAAGACCTCGTGCGCCCGCGCCGCCTCCTCGTGGTGCAGCATGCCGCCGAAGAGCTGATGCTCGATGGCCACGCCCAGGTTCATCAGGCTGGCGGCGAGGATCCGCTGGTCGCCGAGGTCCCGGCCGATGTCGATGACCTCGGCGTACAGCTTCGCCGCCGTCTGCAGGTCGCGGGTCGAGGAGGCGACGTTGGCCAGGCCGTTCAGCGCCGTGGCCACGCCTCGTCGGTTCCCGAGCTGCTCGAAGGCGTCCGCGCTCCGTTGATGGAGCCGCTGGGCGGCGCGGTAGTCGCACTGGTGGTGGGCGAGCACGCCGGAGGCGTTCAGGCACCTGGCGACGACATCGGGCCCGGCGCCGGAGGCCCGAGCCGCCTCCTCCAGCCACGATCGGCCCTCGGTGAGGTACCCCCGCACCTCCCAGAACCGGCTGAGCGCCAACGAGAGCTCGACCAGTGCGGTCCCGGGCTCGTGCCCGGCGGCCCACTGGAGGGCGGCGCGGAAGTTGTCGTGCTCCGCGTCCAGGGTCGCCAGCCACTTGTCCTGGAGCGGCCCGTTCAGCTCCGGCTCGGCCGTGCGGGCCAAACCGAGGGCCCATCGCAGGTGGGCGCGCTTGGCCTCGGCGGCGATCCCGGCCGCAGTGAGCCGCTGCTGGCCGTAGTCCCGGATGGTCTCGAGCAGGCGGTACCGCATCACGCCGTCCCGCCGCTCCAGCACCACCAGGGACTTGTCGACCAGCGCGGTCAGGCTCTCGACCAGGTCGACGCCAAGGTCGCCGTGCACCGCCTCGGCCGCATCCAGCGTGAACCCGCCGGCGAACACCGACAAGCGGCCGAGAACCCGCTGTTCGTTGCCGGTAAGGAGCTCGTAGCCCCAGTCGAGTGCGGCCTGGAAAGTCTGGTGCCGAACCGGGCCGTGCCGCATGCCCCGGGTGAGGACGCGGACGTGGGCATCGAGCCGGCGGGCCATCTCCTCCAGGGGGACGAGGCGGGTGTGGGCGGCGGCCAGCTCGAGGGCGAGGGGCAGGCCGTCGAGGTGCCGGCAGATGTCCACCACGGCGGACGTCGGTCGCAGCTCGAGCCCGGGGGCGAACATCGCCGCCCGCTCGACGAACAGCCGCACGCCCTCGTAGGCCATCAGGGCTTCGAGCTCGCTGCTCCCGGCCGACGTGGGCACCGGTAGCGGCGGCACGACCCAGGTCGCCTCTCCGGGGACTCGGAGCGGCTCCCGGCTGGTGACGACGATGCGTAACCCGGGGCAGGCGCCCAGGAGGGTGGCGGCCAGATCGGCGCAGGCGGCGACGAGGTGCTCGCAGTTGTCCAGGACGACCAAGGCATCGCGGTGGGCGAGCGACCCGACGAGCGACTCCATCGAGTCGCAGCCCGGCGCTTCGGGGAGCCTGAGCGCCGACAGCACCTGTTGGGGCACGCGAGCGGGGTGGCGGACGTCGGCCAGCTCGATGAGCCAGACCCCGTCGGTGTGGCCATGGGCCAGCCGGCCCGCCAGCTCGACGGCCAGGCGGCTCTTGCCCACACCCGCCGGCCCGGTGAGGGTGAGGAGGCGACTGCGGCGCGCCGCCAGTTCCAGCTGGGCCAGCTCGGCGGTTCGCCCGACGAACGTGGACAGCGCGGTCGGAAGGTTGGTTGTGCCGACTCGACCGGGGGCCGCCTCCCCCTCCCCGAGGGTCGCGGCCACGATCCGCCGATTGGCGTCCACCGTGGCCGGCGACGGCTCGATGTCGAGCTCGGCGCGCAACGATGCTCGGCACCGCTCGAACGCGCGTACCGCGGCGGCTCGAGAGCCGGCCGCGTCGTGCGCCTTCATCAGCAGCACGTACGACGACTCCCGGAACGGCTCTCGCTCGATGGCCTCCTCGGCCGCGGCGACGGCGTCGTCGTAGTCGCCCGTCGCGGTGCTGGCCTCGCTCAGGACGTCGAGGGCCTGGAGGTGCAGCTCGCGCAGGTGGGCCTGGCGGGTCTCCACCCAGGCGCCGGTCGCGCCTGGCAGGAAGGTGGCGCGGGAGAGAACGGCCGACTCGGCGGCCCTCCCCCGTGCGGTCGCCGCGTCCCCGGACTCGATCGCAGCCCGGGCCGCCCGCAGCAGCCGCCCGGTCTCCTCGACGTCGACCGTGGCGTCGACGGGAAGGTGGAGGCGGTAGCACCCGAGGACACTGCGGAGCACGTCGGACCCGGCGAGCCCGACCGCGTCCAGGCTGGCCCGCAGCCGGAAGATCACCCCCCGGAGCGAGGCCGGCCAGGTCGGCGGCGGGTCCTGCCCGCCCCACATGGCTTCGGCCAGCTCGTCGCGGGTCACCGGCCGGGCCCGTTCGAGGACCAGGTAGGCCAGGGCGATCCGCCCGAGGGGGCCGGGGACCGGGTCGGTGAACGTGCGCCCGTCGATGTGGACCGCCGTGACGCCTGCGAGTGCGAAGGAGATGCGTGCCACCACGGCACGAGACGTTACGCGGCGTTACAGCAACATTGCTGGCCGCCAGGTATACCTTGCCCCGGGGAGGGCCTTGGCGCGTCCCCTCGGCCTCTTTTCGCCCGTCCGGAGGACAACTATGCAGAAGCACTCGATCGTCAAGCCAGCATGGATGCGGACCGCCGCGCTCCTCGGGGTGGGAACCCTGCTCCTCGCCTTACCCGCGTCTGGCGCCGCGTCCGCGGCCGCGTCCGTAGCCGGCAGGGTGTCCGCCAACACCCGAGTCGGCGGGGACGACCCGGACCCGTTCCGCGGAGCCGACATCCCTGGCGTCGCCGTGGACCCCGCCGACCCACGCCACCTGGTGCTCTTCGACCAGAACTTCGTCACGTCGCAGTGCGAGGTCCACGTGAGCTTCGACGGTGGTTCCACCTGGGCCGTCACCGCGCTGAAGGCGCCGCCCGCGTTCGTCAACCCGCCGTGCCAGCAATTCAACGCGAGCGGGTACCCGCACGTGAACCAGTCCATCGCCTTCGGGTCGAAAGACCAGGTGTACGCGACGTTTGACTCGACCACGGGGCCGCGCGAGGTCTTCACCAATGCGACCAACGGCCTGGGCCAGGGCGATTCCACCCTGGTCGCCAAGTCGTCGGACGGCGGGAAGACCTTCGGCGTCGCCACCGTCGTCCTCGCCGCGCCCCCCGGTCCGCAGCCGTACTACGTCCGCCCGACCGTCGGCGCGCAGGCCCGTCCAGGGGGCGACCGGGTCGTCGTGGCCGCGTGGGGCGAGTTGGTCACCTCGGGCGGGCCGGCCGACGGTGCCGGCGACCGCCGCCTGGTCACCGCGGTGTCGAACGACGGCGCAGCGACGTGGCAGGCACCCGTGGACGCCAGCGCACCCGGCGAGCAGGTCCGGGAGCCGGCCGCCCCCGTGTTCGGCTCGGACGGGGCCATTTACGCGGCGTGGCGGAACCGTGACAACCCCCCCAGCCCGTCCAACGAGATCGTGGGCAAGTCCACCGACGGCGGCGCGACCTGGACGCGCAACGTGGCCGGCGCGGTGACCGGCCTCGGCCAGGGCCCGGACGGTGGGGCGCAGCAGCTCGCCATCGACAAGTCGAACAACAATCTCTACCTCGTCTACCAGGAGAAGACGCCCTTCGGCGACCAGGACGTCTGGTTCCAGAAGTCGAGCGACGGCGCGGCCACGTGGTCCAAGCCGCTCCGCGTGAACGACGACCCGACCGGCAACGGCGTGCGCCAGCACCTCCCCCACATCTCCGTCGCTCCGAACGGCCGCATCGACGTCGTGTGGATCGATCACCGCAACGGCTACCCCTCGCCGGTGGCGCCCGCGCCACGCGGCGGCGTTGACGTCTACTACGCCAACTCGACCGACGGCGGCGCCACGTTCTCCCCCAACCGGCGCATCACCGACCACACCATCAACCAGGACATGGGGCTCATCGGGCGGATCGGGAGCTACTCCTGGTACGGCCCCGTCGTCGCCTCGCTCGGCAACGACGGCGTGTTCTTCGCCTGGCCCGACCCCCGCGAGGGCAACACCGACACCGACACGAACGACATCTACACCGCCACGCTGAACCTGGGGGCCGCCGACGCCGGCCCGGCGATCCAGGCGCTGCCGAAGACCACCCCGGCCGAGCTGTCGATCGCCGCGTCGCAAATGGCCTACCCCGGCGGCACCGAGCGGATCAACGGCACGCTGACGACGAAGCTGGTCGTGGTCAACAAGAACGACGTGGCCGGCGCCTGGGCCGGAGCGGTGCTGGCTCGGGACAACGCGTCACCCCTGCTGGTGCTCGACGGGGGAAAGCTCAGCAAGGACGCCAAGGACGAGATCGGCCGCCTCCATCCCACGGGCGTCTACGTCATCGGCGACAAGAACTCCATCCCTGACTCGCTGGTCACCGCCATCACGGCGGCCGGGGTGACGACGCCCGCCGGGACCACCGCAACGACGGCCGCCCCGACCACGACGACACCCAACCCCAACGCCCCGACCACGGTGGCGACGACCACGACCCTGCCGACGCCGAACAAGTTCGCCACGAGCCAGGTCATGCGCCTCGAGGGAGCGACACCCGCCGATATCGGCAAGGCCGTCGCCGGCGCCCTCGACCTCCGCTCTGACGTCGACCGCAGCGCAAAGAAGCCCGCGGCCGCGGCCGCCGTCGTGGTCAACCCCGACAGCCAGGACGGGGCCGCCGCCCTGGGTCTGGCTGCCGCCCTGCGCTACCCGGTCCTGTTCGCCACCAAGGACGATGTCCCCGCGGCCACGACCGACGCCATCAGCGCGCTGAACATCCAGAAGACCTACGTCGTGGGCGGCTCCGCGTCGGTCAGTGACGCGGCGATGGGGAAGCTGCCCGGGGCCACGCGGCTGGCCGGAGCGGACGCGGCGGCCACCAGCGCCGCCGTCGCCAAGCAGGCGGCGGCGAGCAACGTGCCGGTCAACATCGTGTACGTCGCCGATCAAGCCCAACCGATCGGCGTCGCCATCGCGTCCACGGTGGCGGCCCGCAAGGGCGGTCTGCTTCTCCTCAGCCCGGGAGCGGCAACCGCTGCGGCCCAGAAGCAGGTCGACGGCCTCGGCTTGACCCCGATGGTCGATCGCATGGTGGTGGTGCGGAGCTCGAGCTCAAGCTCGACCTCCGTGCCCTGGCCCCTGATCGTGGCAAGCATCGTGTTGGCCGTTATCGGCATCGCTTTGCTCGCACGGGCCGGCCGAAAGCGAGGGGCGCAGCCGTCCGCAGGGTCATAGTCGACCGCCGTCTCAGCTTGCGCCCGTAGCCGCGGCGACCGCGGCTACGGGCGGCACGGACGAGCCGCCAGTCCCGGGCTTCGCGCTCGAGGCGCTGGCGGCGATCGGATGCGAGGGCCTCGAGCATGAGTGCCTGGATCGTCATGGCGTCCATCCTCCGGTCGGACATCACCCTCGAACCTAGGACGGAAGTGGACCTTCGAACAGGTCCAGTTACACTTCGTCTATGCGTACCACTTCCTCGGAGCTCCTCATCGAGGTCGACCGGTCACGGCCCCGGGGGCTGCGGGCCCAGATCGAAGGCCAGCTGCGCGACGCCATCCGGACGGGCCGGCTCGGTGCCGGGACTCCCCTGCCGGCGACCCGGACGCTGGCCACCGATCTCGGGGTGACGCGCGGGGTGGTCGTCGCCGCCTACGACCAACTGCTCGCCGAGGGGTACCTTGCCGCCCGCCGGGGCTCGGCGACCGTCGTCAACGCCACGGCGGCGACCGCCGCCACCAGCCCGCAGCCGGGGCCGAGCGTGGTCGATGCGGTCGTCGACTTCCGCACCGCGCTCCCGGACCTCAGCCTCTTCCCCCGGGCGGCGTGGCTGCGGGCCACCCGGGCCGCCATGCAGTCGCTGCCCGACGAGCACCTCGGCTACGCCGACCCCCGAGGCCTGCCACAGCTGCGAACCGCCGTCGCCGACTACCTCGGGCGGGTCCGGGGCGTCACCGCCGACGCCGACCAGGTCGTCATCTGCAACGGGTTCGGGCACGGGCTCAGCCTTTTGGCTCCCGTGCTGCGCGCCGCCGGATGCGAGCTGTTCGCCACGGAAGACCCTGGCCACCAGGCGCCCCGGGCCGAACTGGACTGGCTCGGCGTCCCCCACTGCGGCGTCCCCGTCGACGACGACGGCGTTGTCGTCGACCGGGTCCGGCAGTCGGGGGCCCGAGTCGTACTGGTCACCCCCGCGCACCAGTACCCCACCGGCGCGGTCCTCGCGCCCTCCCGCCGGCAGGCGCTCGTCCGGTGGGCCGCGGCCGTGGACGGCTACGTCGTCGAGGACGATTACGACGCCGAGTACCGCTACGGGAGTCACCCGGTCGGGGCGATGCAAGGTCTCGCGCCGGAGCGAGTCATCTATAGCGGGACGCTTTCCAAGAGCCTCGCCCCCGGGCTGCGACTCGGATGGCTCGTGCTGCCGCGGCCCCTCGTCGAGCCCCTGGCCACCAGCCGTCTGCGCACCGACTACGCCACCTCTTCCCATCTCCAGGCCACCTGCGCGGCGTTCCTCGCCAACGGGGACCTCGATCGCCATCTCCGACGGACCCGGCGGGTCTACCGGCAGCGGCGCGACGTTCTCATCGCCGCCCTCGCCCGCTGGCTCCCCCACGCCACAGTGGATGGTGTGGCGGCGGGACTCCACGTCGTGGTGACGCTGCCGCCCGGCCTGGACGAGGAGCTGCTCACGGAGCACGCCGCTGACGCCGGCGTTCGGGTCTATCCGCTGGGCAGATATCGCAGGATCGCACAGCCCGGAGCGCCACCGGCTCTTGTCCTCGGCTACGGCAGCCTCAGCCCGCGCACCATCGAGGAGGGGATCAGGAGGCTGGCCGACGCCGCGGCGGCCGCTTCCGAGACCGGCGGGTCGGACCGCCCCCAAACGTTGGTCTCTCGGAGCGGTATCACCAGTCATCATTGACTTTAGGGAGCAGCCGGGGGCATAGTCAGGCCATGTTCCTCAGCGACGTCTCCGATGGCACGGTGTTCCTTACGATCGCCGCGCTGCTGATCATGGCCATCCTCATCGCCACCGTGATGGGCAAGAAGGGAGCGTGACGCGGCGGCGGGCGGGCGCCCCTCAGCCCCCGCCCACCGTGCCGATCGCCACGCAGCAACCGGACGGCGCGCCGACACGCCGCGCATCGAGGGTCCCGCCCTCCATGCCCTCCAGCACGCCCTCGAGCAACGCCAGGTTCATGCCGCAGACCAGCTCGCGGTGGCGCTCGGCCAGGGCGTGGAAGGGGCAGTTTCGCAACCTCACGTCCGCCCCGTCGTGGTAGGGCTGGTACCCGAAGGCGGCGAGGGACTCGACCAGCGCGCCGGCCCGGCGCTTGTGGGAGGCGCGGCGGCCGATGCGGCCGGTGACTTCGGCCCCGACCCGCCGGCCGAACCGGCGGGCGACCTCGCGTAGCGACGACCCGCCTGATCCGTGTTCGGCGCCCTGCAGGGCCTCGGCCATCAGGTCGGCGGCCAGCCCGTAGTCGCGATGGGGCAGGGTGACCATGCGGTCGTCCCCGGACGCCGTGTACAGCTTCGACGGTCGGCCCGCCCCGCGGCCGCTGCGCCCGCCCAGTCGCCGGAACGATGCCTGGAGGAAGCCCGCCTCGACAAGCTTGTCCAGGTGGAAGGCGGCGAGGCGGCGGGCGACGCCCACAGCTTCTGCCGCTTCGTCCCGCCCCACCTCGTCTCCCTTGTCCGCCACGTAGAGATACAGGGCGCGTCGCACCGGGTCACACAGCGGCACGAGATCGGCGAGTGCCGCTTCTGTCGTCTGCCTCGGCCGATCCGTGACCATCCCGCCTCCTTGAGGATTGTGCCAGCGACCCCTGACAGTAGAAAGGGCCGCCCTCGTCGTCAACCGCTGCCGCCACCCTTCCCTGCCGCCGTGGGATTTGGCTAGCCGCTCTTGACTTTAGAAGTGCGGGGTTCCATAGTGAGGGCGTCAACTAAAAGTCACAGGAACTAGCAATAGGACGCTGCGAGCTACGGAGGCACGCACTTGTCGGACCCCGGAGCGGACCGGATGGCCTCTCGACGAAGAATCCCCCCCTTCTTCGGCATGGTGGCTCGGGAGTTCACCGGGCTGCCGTCGCTGGTCCGCTTCGGGTTCGTCATCGTCGTCCTCGGTGGCGTGATCGACCTCGGCTACCACCTGCTCCTCGCCGGAGCGGGAGGGGGGGTCGACCGTGTCGGCTATGCCGGCCACCTGGTGACCCTCGTCGGCATGGTCGTATCGATGGTCGGGGTCTTCCGCGCCGCCGTGCCGCGGCATTGAAAGGAGACGCAAATGTTGTTGGCCCTCTCGAACCCACCGCACCCGCTGAGCCATCCCCTGGGGACGTGGCTCGAGCAGCACATCGACTGGTGGCTGTTCCTTATCGTCCACATCGTCCTGTTCGTCATCGGCACCTACCTGGCGGTACGGGCCCTGCAGGAGGGGCGGACGACGTTCGGCACCGGTTTCGCCCTCTTCGCGGTGGCCGAAATCGTCTACATGACGTACCACGTCAACCTGACGGTGTTCCTCCTTGCCCACACCATCGCCGAGGTGCTCGACGGGCTCGGCTTCATCCTCGTGTTCGCCGGGGCGGTGAAGGAGGGCATCGTGGGAGCGGTAGCCCGGCCGCGGGAGCACGTCCTTGGCCACTAGACGGCGGCGGGTGCCCGCCGTCGCCGGCGTGCTCTTTCTCGGCTTGCTCGCCGCCTGCTCCTCGAGCGGCGCCAGCACCTCGGCGAAGGCCCCGTTCAGCGTGCCCGGCTCGCCTGTGCGGACCAATCACGTCGAGGCGGCCCGGAGCTACCGGTTCAGCCCCGCGGTCATCGAGGTCAACCGGGGCGACACCGTGACCTGGACGAACGACGACCAGTTCCAACACACGGTCCAGCTCGTCACCGGTGATGACCAGTCGACGCACGATCTCGGCATCGGGCAGATGGCGTCCATCACGTTCAGCCAGCCCGGCGTGGTGTACTACCGCTGCTCGATCCACCCTGTGCAGATGCGGGGCAAGGTCATCGTCGACTGAGCGGATCGAAGGTGAAGATCGCCGGGGCGCCGATCGCCGTTCCGAGCCCGTCGGTGAGCACGATGAGCCGACCGGCGAAGGTGCGCAGCTCGCCGTGGGCACAGAGCACCGGAAGGAAGGGGTTCCGGAACCGGCCGGCCACCGAGGGCGACGCCTACAGCGTGCCCGCCCCGGTCGCCCTGGCCCACGCCTGACCGGCGGGTAGGTCTCCTACCGCTGGCATACAAAAGCCGACCTCAAAAGGAGCGGCCCCCGCCCGGGGCCGCTCCTTCGCGTGCCGACCCCGGGGCCCTGCCGGTCGCGAAGCCAGGAATTCACTTTCCAAGATCGCCCCGGATACGCGACAGTGGCCCGTACAATGTACGGGGACAGCGATGAGTTCCAGGCCCGCGTAACGTCTCATCCTGCGAGTCGGGCGGAACCGGTGGAGAGGAGCGTCACATGAGGCGTCTGGCAGAGATGTGTTTCCGGCGCCGGGGCCGGGTGCTGATCGCCTGGGTCCTGGGGATCATGGTGCTCGGCGGCGTGTCGGGGGCGATCGGGACGGGCTACCGCTCGGACTTCACCCTGCCCGACGTCGAGAGCAAGCACGGGATCGACATCCTCAAGGCGCACTTCGGTGGCCAGGGTGCCGGCATCGCGGGGAACATCGTGTTCCAGGCCGACCAGGGCGTGAACGATCCGCAGGTGCGCCAGACCATGGAGCAGTTCCTGGGCCAGGTCGCGGCCATCCCCGGCCTGCAGAAGGTCACCAGCCCCTACTCCCCCGACGCCCGAGGCCAGATCTCGGACAACGGCAAGATCGCCTACGCCGGGATCGAGGCGCCGTCGACGGCGGACTTCAAGGAGACGGCGAAGATCGGCACCCAGATCAAGGATCTGATGCCCAAGCAACCTGGCCTCCGGGTCGAGCTCGGCGGTTCGGCGTTCGCCGCGTTCGCCGTGCCCTCGTCCGAGGCGCTCGGTCTCGGGTTCGCGGTCATCATCCTGATCCTGGCCTTCGGGTCGGTGCTGGCCATGGGCCTGCCTATCGGCGTGGCCCTGGCCGGCATCGCCTCCGGCACGGTTGTCGGCGGCCTGTTGTCGAACGCCATCAGCATGCCTGACTTCGCCTCGACCATCGGGATCATGATCGGCCTCGGGGTGGGGATCGACTACGCCCTGTTCATCGTCACCCGGTTCCGGGAGAACCTCCACAAGGGGTACTCCATCGAGGCGTCGACCCTTGTCGCCATGGAGACGGCGGGCCGGGCCGTGCTGTTCGCCGGGACCACCGTCGTCATCTCGCTCATGGGCATGCTGATCATGCAGCTCGGGTTCATCTCGGGCCTGGCCATCGGAGCCGCCGTGGTCGTGGCCATGACCATGCTGGCGTCGTTGACGCTGCTGCCCGCCCTCCTCGGGTTCGCCGCCCGCCGGGTCGAGGTCACCCGCCGGCGGGGGCTGGTCGGCGCCGGCCTGATCGCGGTGGCGCTGATCTCCACCGGTCTCGGCGCCACCGCGGTGGCCCTGCCCGCGGCCATCCTGGCCGCCCTGGTCATCCTGGTCAGCTTTGCCTTCGCCCCCCTGCGCCAGCAGGTCCTCGACCGCCCGCCGAGGCCGGTTCGTGAGACGTTGGCCTACCGGTGGAGCCGGGTCATTCAGCACCATCCGTGGGCCGCCCTGCTGGTCGGCCTGGCCGTGGTCATCGCCCTGGCCCTGCCCGTCTTCGGGCTGCGGCTCGGCTTCTCCGACGAAGGCAACTTCCCGAAGGACACCACCACGAAGCAGGCCTACGACCTGCTGGCCGAGGGCTTCGGGGCCGGCTTCAACGGGCCGCTCGTCCTGGCCGCCAACCTGCCCGCCGGCGTCCCCCGTGCCCGCCTCGACGCCGTCAGCGACGCCATCGGCAAGGACGCCGACGTGGCCTTTGCCAGCCCGGCGGTCGTCGACAACGAGGCCAGCCCGACGGCCGTCCTGTGGCGGGTCGTGCCCAAGACCGCGCCCCAGGATGCTGCCACGACCGCGCTGGTGAACCGGCTGCGCAACGACGTCCTCCCCCAGGCGACCGCCGGGTCGGGCGTCAAGGTTTCCGTCGCCGGCAGTGTCGCCGTCGGGGTCGACTTCACCGAGTACCTGTCGGCCCGGCTGCCCTGGTTCTTCGGCGCGGTGCTGTCGCTGTCGTTCCTGTTGCTCATGGTGGTCTTCCGGTCCGTGCTGGTGCCCCTCAAGGCCGTCGTGATGAACCTGTTGTCGCTCGGCGCCGCCTACGGCATCGTCGTGGCCGTCTTCCAGGAGGGCCACTTCGGATCGCTGCTGAACATCGCCGGCGCACCGATCGAGCCGTTCGTCCCCATGATGCTCTTCGCCATCGTCTTCGGCCTGTCGATGGACTACGAGGTGTTCCTCCTGTCCCGGGTGCGCGAGGAGTGGGAGCGTACCGGCGACAGCCGTACGTCGGTGGCCGACGGCCTGGCGGTCACGGCCCGAGTGATCACCGCCGCCGCCGCCATCATGGTGCTGGTCTTCGGCAGCTTCCTGGGCGAGGCGGACCGGGTGGTCAAGCTGTTCGGCCTCGGCCTGTCGATGGCGGTGCTCATCGACGCCAGCGTCGTCCGCATGCTGCTTGTACCCGCCACCATGGAGCTGCTCGGCGATCGGAACTGGTGGATGCCCGGGTGGCTCGGGCGGATCCTACCCAGGGTCCACATCGAGGCCCCTGCCGACCTGGAGGCGGAGCTGGCCAGGCTCACCGAGGGGGAACGGTCGCAGACCCTCGGGTGACGGTCCCTCATTCCCCGACGTAGGCGGCGAGGTGCTCGCCGGTGAGGCTGGAGCGGGCGGCCACCAGGTCGGCGGGCGTGCCCTCGAACACGATCCGGCCGCCGTCGTGGCCGGCCCCGGGGCCGAGGTCGATGATCCAGTCGGCGTGGGCCATCACCGCCTGGTGGTGCTCGATGACGATGACCGACTTGCCCGAGTCGACGAGCCGGTCGAGCATGCCCAGCAGCTGCTCGACGTCGGCCAGGTGCAGACCGGTCGTCGGTTCGTCCAGGACGTAGATCCCGCCCTTCTCGCCCATGTGCGTAGCGAGCTTGAGCCGCTGGCGCTCGCCGCCGGACAGCGTGGTCAAGGGCTGCCCGATGGTCAGGTAGCCGAGGCCGACGTCGGCCAGCCGGTCGAGGACGGCCCGGGCGGCCGGCGTGTGCGCCTCGCTCGGGTCTGGGCCGAAGAACTCCCGGGCCTCGGTCACCGACATGGCCAGCACCTCGCTGATGTCGCGGCCGCCGAGGTGGTACTCCAGCACCGAGGCGTCGAACCGCTTCCCCCCGCAGTCCTCGCAGGTGGTGGACACTCCCGCCATCATGGCCAGGTCTGTGTAGATGACTCCGGCGCCGTTGCACGTCGGGCAGGCGCCCTCGGAGTTGGCGCTGAACAGGGCCGGCTTCACCCCATTGGCCTTGGCGAACGCCTTGCGGATCGGGTCGAGCAGTCCCGTGTACGTCGCCGGGTTGCTGCGGCGGGAGCCCCGGATCGCGGTCTGGTCGACGGCCACGACGCCGTCGCGCCCGGCCACCGAGCCCTGG
>DATJHJ010000069.1:0-54900 GCA_035494015.1 Acidimicrobiales bacterium | reverse complement strand
AAGGTCAAGCAGCAGCCGCTCAAGAACCTGCTGGTCCCGGCCAGCATGATCCTGCCCGCCTTCATCGTGGTCGACGGGTTCCTCATCCTGTTCCTGGCCTTCCGGGGCGGGGGCAACGACAACTACAGCGCCTTTTCCAAGTCCCGGGCCAAGCGCATGGCCACCGGCGAGTCCAAGATCACCTTCGCCGACGTGGCCGGGGTGGACGAGGCCATCGAGGAGCTGGCCGAGGTCCGCGACTACCTGGGATCGCCGGACAAGTTCCTGGCCATGGGCGCGGCGGTGCCCAAGGGCATCCTGCTCACCGGCCCCCCCGGCTGTGGCAAGACCCTGCTGGCCCGGGCCCTGGCCGGGGAGTCCAACGTCCCGTTCTTCTCCATCTCCGGCTCGGAGTTCGTGGAGATCTTCGTGGGCGTCGGGGCCAGCCGCATCCGTGACTTCTTCGCCGTGGCCAAGTCGGCCGCCCCCTGCATCGTGTTCATCGACGAGCTCGACGCCGTGGGCCGGGGCCGCACGGCCATGGCCGTGGGCGGCCAGGACGAGCGGGAGGCCACCCTCAACCAGCTCCTGGTGGAGATGGACGGCTTCGAGTCCGGCTCCGGTGTGGTGGTGCTGGCCGCCACCAACCGCCCCGACATCCTCGACGCCGCCCTGCTGCGCCCCGGCCGCTTCGACCGCCGGGTGGGCATCGACCGCCCCGACGTGCGCGGCCGCGAGGGCGTGCTCAAGATCCACGCCCGGGGCAAGCCGCTGTCCTCCGACATCGACATGGCCGCGGTGGCCAAGCGCACCGTGGGCTTCTCGGGCGCCGACCTGGCCAACGTGGTCAACGAGGCCGCCCTCCTCGCCGCCCGCCGGGGCTCCACCCAGGTGGAGGCCAAGCACATGTTCGAGGCCATCGAGCGGGTGGTGGCCGGCCCCGAGCGCCACACCCGCATCCTGTCGCCCCAGGACCGCTACCGCATCGCCTTCCACGAGGCCGGCCACGCCGTGGCCGCCACCGCCCTGCCCGGCACCGACCGGGTGGGCAAGCTGTCCATCGTCGCTCGGGGCCACGCCGGGGGCTTCACCTGGTACGTGCCCGAGGGCGACAGCCTCTCGGTCACCCGCAGCCAGCTGCTGGACCGCATCGCGGCCATGATGGGCGGCCGGGTGGCCGAGGAGATCGTCACCGGCGAGTTCAGCTCCGGCAGCCAGTCCGACCTGGAGCAGGCCGGCACCCTGGCCCGGCGCATGGTGGCCGACTTCGGGATGAGCAAGAAGCTGGGCCCGTACATCGTCAAGCCGTTCTCCAACGGCTACCAGGGCGAGATGGGCGTGGGCTACTCGGAGAAGGTGGCGGCCGACATCGACGCCGAGACCCAGGCCATCCTGGGCGAGGCCGAGGCCCGGGCCCGTGAGGTCCTCATCGCCAACCGGGCCACCCTGGACCAGCTGGCCCACGCCCTCATGGAGCAGGAGAGCCTGGAGGGCGACGCCCTCGACGACCTGCTGCTCAACGTCAAGGGCACGACGACCACCGACGCCACGGCCGCCGCCGGGTCAGGAGCCGGGCAGAACTAACCGTCACGCATTTTTCCTCCATCTCAGGGGGTTTCTCCTCTACACTCCGGCCGGCACGGGCCGTTCCCGGGGGGGAACCGCCCATCAAGAAGCGGCGTCGGCCGGGGGTAGCCCGGGCCGGGTGACCGGGCCAGCAGCGGGAGCGCCGCCGAGGCGGCGGGAATGCGGAGGTCCCTATGGCACTCAAGAAGAACCAAGAGGCCGAGCAGACCGGCGCCGGGGCCGTCCCGACCGCCCAGGCCGCCCCCACCCCCTGCGTGAACCACCGCCGGCGGCCGAAGGTCGCCACCTGCGGGACCTGCGGGCACGGGCTGTGCGCCGACTGCGTGGTGCACACGCCGGTCGGCGTGAAGTGCCGCACCTGCACCGGCGTCAAGGGGGCCGGCGTGGCCTCCGGCGCCCACGCCATCGCCGGCCCGGGAGTGGATCGGCGCACCGCGGCGGGGGGCGAGCGCACGCGCTGGCCCGTCGCCCTGGTCGCCGCCGGGGTGCTGGTGGTGGCCGTCGCCGGCTACACCCTGGCCACGCGCCACAGCGGTGGCAGCTCGCCCCAGCTGGCCATCGGGGGCGACACGGTGACCGGCCCCATCGTCACCGAGCGCAACTCGGAGTTCGCCGGGGCCGGGAACATCCGCCTCGGGGGCACCCTCACCCTGCCCGCGGCGACCAGCGGCCAGACGACCTTCCCCGCCGTACTGCTCGTGCCCGGCCTGGGCGCCATCGACCGAAACGCGGTTGCCGCCGCCGGCCCCGACGCCACGCGCGACTCGCTGGCCGCCAGCCTGACCATGAGCGCCCTGGGCGACGCCGAGCCCATCTTCAAGGATCTGGCCCAGGCCCTGGCCAAGGCGGGCGTGGCCAGCTTCCGCTACGACAAGCGGGGGACGGCGAACGCCGCCCTGCGCCCCGACCAGAAGCTGTCGTTCGACGACGAGGTGGCCGACGCCCGGGCCGCCCTCGACTTCCTGTCCCAGCGGGGCGAGGTGGGCGCCCAGCCCGTCGCCCTCCTCGGCTACGACCAGGGCGGGATCGTCGCCATGCGGGTGGCGGCCGGCAACCCCCGGGTCAAGGCCGTCGTCCTGGCCTCGACGCTCAGCCGGCCGTTGGCCGACGTGGTGGCCGACGACCTGTCCCGTACCCGGGGCCCCGGGCCGGGCGAGGAGTTCCGGGCCGCGGTGGCCGGGCTGAAGGCGTCGGGGACGGTGCCGGCCGCCGGCACCCTGTCGCCCCTCCTGCAACCGCTGTTCCCGGCCGGCCAGGAGCGCTACCTCACCACCGTGTTCGGCCTCGACCCCCTGGCCGAGGCCAAGGCCGTGACCGTGCCGACCCTCGTCGTGCGCGGCGGCGCCGACGAGAGCCTGAGCGCGGCCGATGCCGCCCGGCTGGCCGCCGCCCTGCCCGGCGGCGGGGAGGTCATGGCCGGCGGGGCCAACACCAACCGGACCCTGGCCATCCCCATCGGCCACGTCCACAGCAACGTCGCAGACACGCCGACCAGTGACCAGGACGCAGACCTGGCCGCCCGGCTGGCGGGATGGGTCCAGACCAAGCTGCGCTAGCAGCACGAGGGTTGGCCACAACGGTGGGCTGACGGGACCCCACTCTTCCGCCGCCCGCCCGCCGACACCGCCAGGTACCCGCTAGGGTGCCCGGCGGTGTCGCGTCTCCGCTCTATCGTCGTCCTGGTCCTTCTCACCATCGTGGTCGCCGCCGGCTGCTCGCGCGGCGGTGGCAACACCGAATCCTCGGACGACGAAGCGCCCGAACCCCGGTCCAACGCCCAGGACGTCCGGGTGGCGGTGGGCGAGGATCCGTTCATGGCCGGGAACCCGGCCGCCATGGATATCGGCACCCGCTCCACGGGGCCGAACCCCGAGATCTTCGAGACCCTGACCCAGATGAGCGACACGTTCGGCGCCGAGGCCCGGCTGGCCCTGCGGTGGGAGTCGCCCAACCCGCGGACGTGGCGGTTCTTCCTGCGCAAGGACGTGACCTTCCACAACGGGGCGCCGTTCGACGCCGACGCCGTGGTCAACAACCTGGAGTCCATCGCCCGCCGCCAGACCCGGCCCCGAGGACTGGACCCGGGAACGGCCAAGGCCACCGCCTCGGACGTCGTCGAGGTCAACCTGACCCAGGACAACACCCGGCTCCCCGAGCAGCTGGCGAACCCCGGCTACGTCATGGTCGCCCCCAACACCCGCCCCGGTGCCGGCGACGCGCCGGAGACCACGCCCACGGGCACCGGTCCGTTCGTCTTCGTGTCCTACAACCACGGGACCGAGCTGAAGATGAAGGGCAACGACAAGTACTGGGGTGGGGCGCCGCAGCTCCGTACCCTGACCTTCCGCTTCGGCCCCGAGCGTGACGCCAGCCGGCTGCTGGCCACCCGCCAGGTGGAGGTGGTGGGCATGATCTCCTATTCCAACCTGGCCTCGGTGTCGGGCCGGACCGACCGCAACGTCGCCTCCCGGCCCGGGCAGGCCGTCTACCTGCTGCTCAACACCGGCGGCACGGACGAGTGGACGACCCTGAAGGACGACAACGTCCGCAAGGCCATCGCCCAGGCCGTCGACCGCAGGGAGCTGGCCAAGCTCGGCTTCGGCGACGACGGCGACGACAACGACACCCTGATCCCCGACATCGTCCTCGGCTCCGACGCGGCCAGCCGGGTCAAGCCCCCTCCCCAGAACCTGAACGAGGCCAAGAAGGCCCTGGACGCCGCCGGCTACACCGCCACCCTGCCCAACGGGATGCGGGCCAAGGACGGCAAGCCGCTCGTGCTCAACCTGCTGCTGTCCAAGCCCAACGACCAGGGCAAGGTGGCCGACACCCTCAAGACCCAGCTGGCCGCCGTGGGGATCGGCATGCAGGTCCAGGACCCGACCCCGGACACGCCGTTCACCAAGGTGAACAACACCACGTTCGACATGTTCCTCGACGTCCGGGCCCAGGACGACGCCAACCCGTGCGCCCTGTGCCGGTTCTTCACCCTCAAGTCCGGCAACCAGTTCCTGGCCTACTCGACGGCCGCCGGCGGGGGCCCCAAGGTCGACGACATGTACGACAAGATCTTCTCGGCCCCCGCCATCGACACCGCCCGCCGGACGGCGGCCGACATCATGCAGGTCGTCATCGCCGAGCGGTACACCGCCATCCCCATCGCCTCGCTGAAGACCGAGTGGCTGATCTCGCCCCGGGTCCGCGGCTTCGAACCCGCCATCCTCGGCGGCGACCAGCGCTGGGAGGACGTGTACCTCACCGTCTAGCTGGGCGACCGGCTAGGCGTTCGACGGCCCCAGACGCGCCGGCACGGGCGCCGCATGGAGCCGAACCCCCACGATGCAGATGTCATCGTCCCGCCTGAGTTCAGCCGTGCACGTGCGCAGGACGTGATCGCACAGGTCGTCAAGGTCGTCGGGGCCGTCACTCGCGGCTTGTCGCAGTCGTCGCAGCCCCACGGCCCGGGCAACGTCCCTGCTCTCGACCAGCCCGTCGGTGAAGAGTAGGAGCGTCGAGCCCGCTTCCAGTCGCTCTGCCGCCACCGGTCGGTGGGAGCCGGCGCTGTCCCCGACGGGACCCGATCCGGCGAGACCGACATAGCGGCCTCTCGACGAACCACGGCCGATGAGCAGCGGAGGGCAACCTCCGGCACGGCAGAAGCGGACCTCTCCGCTGGCGGGCTGCACGGTCAGGTACAGGACGCGCGCCTGGCGCCCCAACCCGGTCTTCGCTGCCAGCCGGTCCAAGTGCTGGAGCATGCGAACCGGCGAGTCACCGTCGATGGCGGCGTAGGCCCGAGCTGCGGCGCGAAGGTCGCTCATGGTCGGCGCCACCTCGACGCCCCTCCCGGCGACGTTGCCCACGACGATGCCCAACATGTCCCCATCGAGAGGAACGGCGTCGAACCAATCCCCCCCGCTCTCGACGAACACCCCCCACGGCCGAACCCTCCCGGCGATCGTCACCCCATGGGCATCGGACCACGCGCCGTCGAGAAGAGCCGGGGAGCGGTCGCGCTGCTGGCACGCCCGGGCGTGATCCCGGGCGTACTCGACCAGCTGTGTCATCCCGTCGCTGGGTAGGACGCTTCGCAGTACCTCCGTTTCTGTCCCGGCGTGCAGCGCCGAGACTTCCTCATCCTCGAGATCCCGATGCTGCCCAGCCCCGACCGCCAGGTCGCCAAGCTCCTCGCGAACCATGTCGAGAATCGGGTCGAAGCACCCGGCCAGGGCGTCGCTGAAGCCCAAGCCGAAGCCGGCCTCCGCCGGCTCGACCTCGATGATGACCGTGTCGGCGGGCAGTCCTCCCCAGTGGCGGGCGATGGCCAGGGTGTGATCGAGATCCACCATTCCCATCACCGACTCTTCGAGGCGGCGGTGAACGGCGTCCGGGGGCGGGGGCGTGAGGTCCAACCGGTACCGACGCAGCGTCGCCGGAGGGTCGAACGCCCGGGCGACGGCCCCCAAGAGCACGACCTTGGCGGGTCGGAGCTCTTGGAGGCGGTGGAGCACGAGCGGGGCGGCGCAGGAAAGGTCCTCCACCATCACGCCGTCCGGCCACGTCAGTTCCTGGAGGTAGTCGACGACTTGGCGCCCGAAGTCGAGGTCCCTCATCCCCGGTCGCCCGAAGGCACCGACGAGAACCCGGCAGGGGGTGGCTGTTCCGGAGGCGGTCATTCCAACGTGCACCCGCACGAGTTGATCTCGCGCACGATGACGCCCTTGCCGGTGTCCATGTGCGTGGTGCAGGGCATGCACGGGTCGAAGCTGCGGATGGCCCGCAGCACGTCGATGCCCTTGACCTGGTCGTCGGGGACCGACTCCAGGATGGGAGTGTCGACGATGGCCTGCTCGTACGGGCCGAGGCCACCGAAGGGGTCGGTCGGCGAGGCGTTGACCGTCGAGGGCGTGTTGATCTGGTAGTTCACGATCCTGCCCTTGTCCATCACCAGGTGGTGGACCAGGTAGCCGCGGCTCGCCTCCCAGAACCCCACCGCCACCCGCTCGTCCTGGGGGATCTTGAACGGGGTGTGGACCCGGTTTTCCCCCTTGCGCCAGTACTCGAACGCCTTGAGCACGCAGTTCATCCCGACCGTGGCGGTGAAGGCCATGGCGTACGCCCGGCCGCGGTTGCGCTCGAGCGCGTTGAGGGTGCGGGGAAGAGGCCAGAACAGCTCGGTCTCGGGGAGGGCGTAGCGGGGCAGGAGCAGCCGCAGCCCGTCACCGGTGGCCTCGCAGAAGGGGTTGTCGGCGTAGTCGCCCCGCAGCGCGGTGCCCCACAGCTGGCCGTAGGCGCCGGTCTCGACCACCTGGCGGTCCCAGCGGGGCGCGGTCGACCACGTGTACTTCTCCTTGAACGAGGTGCCCGCCGGCTTGGGCAGGGTGGTCTTGTTCCAGGCGTGGTAGGGCGACAACGGGTTGCCGAGGGCATCGGCCCGGTACCGCTGCGGGCCGACCTTGGTCCAGTCATCGTAGAAGGAGTGCTCGATGAACTCCTCCATCCCGATGTTGATGTCGGTCAGCTTGGTGGTGACCAGCTTCCCCTCGATGATCACCGCCGGGGTCGACCAGCGGGCCTCCCCCCACACGTTGCAGTTCGAGTAGGTGGCGTCGTAGATCTCGGAGTTGTCCCAGATGCCGGTCTGGATCAGGCTGGTGGGGCGGGCGCCGACCTGTTCGTAGGCCGGGTTGGCGTCCAGGAAGAAGTCGCACAGGTCGTCCCAGATGCGGCAGATGACCTTGCACCAGTCGATGATCTTGCCCAGCTGGGCGTAGTACTCGTTGAACGTCGACGTCGTCACCGTCGTGGACATCCCGCCCGGCACGATGGTCGACGGGTGGGGGAACTTGCCGTACATCAGCTGGCACAGGATCCGACCGACGCGGGTCCACTCAAGCGCCTCGAGATAGATCTTGCCGGTGAGTGGGTTGAGGGCGTCCATGATCTCTTTGATGGTGGTGTAGCCGTGGACGTCGGCGTGGGGGGCGAGGGTCTTCTCGGCCCGGGTGACCAGCTCGGGGTTGGTGACGCTGACGAGGGCGGTCGAATAGTCCGGTCCGGCGAGGAGCCCGAGGTGCAGCGGGCGGTCGTAGAACATCTCGCCCACCTCGCCAAGGTTGCGCACTTCCACGCCCAGGGGAGGCGGGCAGATCCCGAAGGCCTGCTCGATGGCGAGCGAGCTGACGGTGGCGTGCACTCCTCCGCAGACGCCGCACGCCCTGCTGGAGATGTCGATGGCGTCGCGGGGGTCGCGACCCTCGAGGATGATCTCGTAACCCCGGAAGAGCATGGCCCGAGAGTGGGCATCCACCGCCCGGCGGTTCTCCAGGTCGAGCACGGTGTGCACCGCGAGGGCACCCGCCACCCGCGTCATCGGGTCGATGTTCCAGTCACGGAGCCGAGGCGGCGCGGCCAGCTGGGCGCCCGGTCCGCCTGAGCGCCGGACGTAGCCCTTCGGTTCGGCCACGGTGACCGAGTACGGGTCGCTCACGCCGGGCTTCAGCTGAGCTCTACCGCCGGCGTCGAATTCGATGGGCAGGTTTTTGAAGCACACAGGGACGCTCCTCCAATGGGCAGCAGGGCTTGACCTCTGCGGGCCACCTTGTCATTGGGCTATTGCGAACCGCCAGCGACATAAGCTGCGCTGTTAGATACAATCGGCGGCGGAGGGAGAAGGGATGGGAGGCATGGACGAGCGGGTGTCGAGCGGGATCCCAGACGTTGACGCCCTGCTCGGAGGTCTCATCCTCGGTGACAACGTGGTGTGGGTCCTCGAGAAGGCCGCCGTGGCCCGGCAACTGGAAGATGCCATGCTCGCCGAGGCCACCAGTCGCGGGGAGGGCTGCTTCTATGTGAGCGCCAACCCTGACCAGGTTCAGCTGCGGGCCCGCCTCGGCACCGGCGTCACCGTGCTCGACGCCCGCCCACGGGGGGCGTACGGGGACGCGGCCGGGCTGGAGACGGCGATCATCGAGGGGGCGCGCAGCCATCCGCCCGGGTACGTCGTCGTCGATGGACTGTCGCAGTTCGCCCGCCGGTGGGGATCAGCCCGGGCCGTCGCCTTCTTCAGCCGCGTTTGCCCGAGGCTCTTCGACCTCGGTGCGGTGGCCTACTGGCGGGCACCCCGCAGCGAGCTCGGGCCATCGTTCATCGACCAGATCACGAGCGTCACCCAGTGTGTGATCGAAATCAGCGATGGTCACCTCAGGGTGGTGAAAGCCGAGGGCCGACCGGCTTCGGTGCAGGCCAGGTTGCTCCGGCTGGAGGCGAGCGACGGAACCATTCGTTTGGAGGACGAACGCGCCCTCGGGCGCCTGGGTCGAGGTTTGGAGCGGGTCCGCCGAGAAAGGAATCTGAACCAGACCGACCTCGCCCGGCTCGCCGGCGTCACCCAGAGCGCCATCTCCCAGGCTGAAGCCGGTCGCCGTGGTCTTTCCCTCGACACCCTCCTCGTGCTCTCCGAGCGCCTGAACATGGGGATCGACGATCTCCTCGCCTCTGCGCCGGTCGGCGGGTACGTGCTCGCCCGCCGCCCAAGGACCTTGGTGGAGGCCCAGACCGCGCTTCTCGACGACCCCCAGCCCGGTCTTCGCGTCCACCTCGTCCGCCTCGGGCCAGGCGAGGCTGGGTCGCCAAACTTCCTCCACAAGGGTGCTGAACTGGTTTTGGTGGCCTCCGGGCTCGTTCAGCTCACCATCGGCTCGGACACGCCCGTCATGCGCGCCGGCGATGCTGCGCTCGCCACCAGCGTCGCCGTTTCCGGCTGGCGCAACCTCATCAACACTCCGGCTCTGCTCTTCTGGGTGCTGCGCGATGACCCGGGCGGGCGCCCCCGTCGGGGACGCGGTGAGCCGGCCTGACGACCCCTGGGCCGCTCACCGGCAGGTCTACCGGCGATGACGCCCGGCGTCGCCGTCGTGCTGGCCGGCGGCGGCGCACGCGGCGCGTACGAGGCCGGAGTCCTTTCCGTCCTCCTCCCGGCCCTCGAGGCGCACGGGATGCGGCCCGACCTGTTCATGGGGACCAGCGCGGGCGCCATCAACGCCGTCGGCTTGGCCTCGCGGGCGCATTTGCGCGCGACTGCGTCGTCGTCGGCCGTGCTCGACCTCTGGCGAGAGGTCCACGCCTCGTCGGTGTTCCGCGGACCGCTCCACGGCGCATTTGGGAAGCTCCTCGGCAGGGGGCACGACTCCCGGCAGGCAAGGGCGCTGCTCGACACCGCGCCCTTGGCACGAACGCTCGAACGCGTCGTCGACTGGGACCGCCTGCACGCCAATGTCGGCGAAGACGGTATCGCCGCCGTCGGCGTTGTGGCGACGTCCTCTTGCGCCCGGCACAGCACCGTGTTCCTAGAGGCCGCCGAGCGCCTGCCGCGCCCGCCCGCAGACGCCGAGCGTGCCATCGTCTACGTCCCTACGGTGCTCGAGGCCCGCCACGTGCTGGCGTCATCGGCGATCCCATTGCTGTTCCCGCCGGTCGAGATCGAGAGGCCCCCGGAGGCAGCCGGCTGGTACTTCGATGGAGGGGTACGCCTCAACACGCCGATCAAGCCGGCACTCGCCCTAGGGGCGGCGCGAGTGGTCGTGGTGGCCACGGCCCCAGTGGAGCCCGAGGAGCGGCCCCTGCCAGGGCACCTGGCCCCTGTGCCCGGCGTCGGTACCGCTGCCGCCCGCCTCCTGCACGCCATGCTCGACGACCGGATGGTCGAAGACCTCCGGACACTGGCCCTGAAGAACGGACCGGGCCTGAGGGGCCGGGTCGTCCCCTGGCTCTTCGGCGGCCCCCGCGGCCACGACGCCGGGCTCCTCGGCCGGCTGGTCACGGAGGTGCTGGACGGCAGAGCGGAAGGGCGCGGCCACAGGGGGCCATTTCGGCAGCTGACCCGCCGGGCGCTGCGGCGTGTGCTTGCCGGCGACCCCAGTCGGGCCGAGCTGGCCAGCTACCTGTACTTCGACGCCGACTTCATCGAGGGCGCCATCCGCCTTGGCCGGCGCGACGCCGAAATGTCACTCGGGCCCGGGGGTGCACCCGTCTGGCACGACTCACGCATCACCCGCGCGCCCTCGGCCTGAACGATCGAGCACCCCCCGCTTCCACCTGATCCTCTATCAGAAGTCCCTGTTTACGAAAGAATTGCATCTCTCGCCGTGTTGACCGGATGGTCACAGGAGGTCACCGTGGGTCTGCCGAGCATCGTCGTCTCACTCTCACGGTCGCTGGTACCAACGCCCGTTCGCCCACCCCGATGACACTTTCGGAGCTGGTAGGCCTGAGCGGCGCCGCACTGTCGGGCTACGCGTACCTGCCCCAGATCGCCCACCTCGTGCGGGAGCGATGCTCGGCCGGGCTGAGCGAGAGAGCGTTCACCCTCTGGCTGATTGCATCAGGCCTGATGACCGTTCACGCCATCACCATCCGAGCGTCGGTCTTCATTCTCCTGGGGACGCTCCAGCTTGCCTGCACGGGCATCATCGCCTACTACGGTCGGCGCTACCGGGGCCTGGCCTGCCCCTTCCATGCGATCAATCCGGCGGCGGCGGCCCAGTAGAGCGGCCCCTCTCGGCGAACCGTCAGCGGCTGCCGACGGTTTCTAAAGCTAGTTGAGATACCCTTTAGAGATCGAGGCACCACCGGGGGCGTTCGACAGTCGACGCGAACGCTCCCCGAAGGGCTTTCATGCTCGGCCTGATGACTCCGGAGGGAACCCAATGACAAGGTTGCAGCGCCTGTACGACCAACGCGGCCAGAGCCCGTGGATCGACAACATCAACCGGAGGTACCTGCTCGACAAGACGCTCGCCCGGATGGTTGAGGGCGGTATCCGTGGCGTCACTGCCAACCCCACCATCCTGGCCCGGGCAGTCGAGGGATCGGACGACTACGACGAGCAGTTCTTCTCGCTGTCCGCAGCCGGCCACACGGTGATCGACGCCTACTGGGCCCTGGTCATCGACGACATCTCCGAAGCTCTCGCCGTCCTGCGGCCCGTCTTCGATGCAAGCGGTGGCAACGACGGCTTCGTCTCCATCGAGGTCGCCTCGGAGCTGGCGCACGACACGAAGGGCACCGTCGCGGCCGCCCGCCAACTGCACGAACGGATCGCCGAACCGAACCTGCTGGTGAAGATCCCCGCGACGGCCGAGGGCATCCCGGCGATCCAAGCGATGACGGCGGAAGGCCGCAGCATCAACGTCACGTTGATCTTCTCGCTCACCCGCTATGCCGAGGTCATCGACGCCTACCTGTCGGGACTCGAGACCTTCGTGGCCGCCGGCGGCGACCCGTCACGAGTGCACAGCGTTGCGTCGTTCTTCGTCAGCCGAGTCGACACCGAGGTCGACCGGCGCCTGCAGGCCATCGGCGGCGAGGTCGCGGAGGCGATGCTCGGGGGTGCCGCGGTGGCGCAGGCCAAGCTCGCCTACCGGCTGTTCACCGATCGGTTCTCCGGGCCGCGATGGGACGCCCTGGCGCGGTCGGGTGCCAACCGTCAGCGGCCGCTGTGGGCTTCAACGTCGACCAAGAACCCCGCCTATCGGGACACCCTGTACGTCGATAGCCTCATCGGGCCCGACACCGTGAACACTTTGCCCGAGGCCACCATCGCCGCCTTCGAGGACCATGGAACTCTGGCTCGCACCATCGACACCCACGTCGATGAGGCTGCTGCGGTCATGCAGCGCCTGGCCGAGGTGGGCATCGACATGGGCGACGTCGGGCTGACCCTTGAAAGCCAGGGCGTCGCCGCCTTCGATGAGTCATTCCGAGGAGTGCTCGCCGCGCTCGCAGCCAAGCTGCCGGCCAAGGCGCGCCACTGACCCCCGGCACGGTTCGGTCCTTGCGCGCGTCACGAGGGCCTCGACTCCGGCGCCGCGCGTTCTCTGCCGATGCCCAAGATTCCAGTTGCAGAAGGGGGTGTGCGCACCTAGACTAATTATAGTTTCCACTATAAAAAATCCGGGCGACGCCGGCCGGAGAGGGAGAGGCGCTATGTGCTTCAAGAACCTGCCCGTGGAGTTCGACTCGGCCGGAAAAGCTCGGCTCAAGGCTGGTGTTCTCGATCCCTACTCGGTAAAGGTTGCCGAGCCGAAGAGCTACGTCCGGCGCGCCGCCGGCCCCGGGACGCAGCTGGCCGCGCCACCGCGACTGCGCGACTGGAACATCGACCCGATGACCCGGGTGGCCGGGGCACTGGCCGTGCATACGGTGCTGGATCTGGAGAACCGCCGTGCGGTCGACGCCCACTCTCGCGCCATGCTGTTCCGGGGCTACGAGATCATCCTCGAGGGTCGCGACCCCCGTGACGCCATCGACATCTCGTCGAGAGCGTGTGGCGTCTGCGGTGGAGTGCACGCCACCGTCAGTGCCCTCGGCATCGAGATGGCCTTCGGCATCTGCCCGCCCCCACTTGGGGTCGAGGTTCGCAACCTGGGGGAGGTGGGCGAGATGTTCTACGACCGCCCCCTCCACCTGGGCCTCCTCGCCGGGCCTGACTACTCCACCGCCCTGGTGTCGGTGACCAACCCCGAGCTGGTCACCCGGGCCGAGAAGACGCTGGCCCCCCACGCCGACGTCCACGGCTACACCACGATCAAAGATCTCATGGACGCGCTCAACCCGCTCACCGGGAAGATCTACCTGGAGGCCCTGGAGTGGACCCGGGTCGGGCGCATCATGTGCATGCTCATGTTCGGCAAGTACCCCCACCCGTCGACCATCGTCCCCGGGGGTATGTCGACCACGGTCACGACGTCGACGTTCAACGAGTACTACGCCCAGCTGGGCAAGATCATCGACTGGTGCAAGGTCATCTGCCGCATCTGGGACGACCTGTGCGACTTCTTCCTCGAAGCGAACCCGGCCTATGAGCAGGTCGGGGCCCGTCCATCGAGCCTGGCCCAAACCGGCATCTGGGACAACTCCGAGTACTACGACGCCACGTACTCGAACTGCGACCTCTGGGGGAACAAGCGCTGGGCCCGACCGGCGGTGATCGTCGAGGGCAAGCTGGTCACCACCAACCTCACCGACATCAACATGGGCTTCGAGGAGTTCGTCGAGCACTCCTTCTACGACGACTGGACCAAGGTCGGCGCCCCCCGCTACCGCACCGATTCCCTCGGCAACCCCCTGTCGCCGTACCACCCCTGGAACAAGACCACCCTGCCCAAGCCGACGGGTACCAACTTCAAGGACAAGTACACCTGGGACACCGCCCCCCGCTGGGACCGCCAGGTGGTCGAGACCGGGGCCTACGGCCAGCTGTGGGGTACAGCCATGTTGGCGGACTACACCGAGAACCCGTTCTGCGAGCCGACCGGCGACGGCCTTCGCATGCTCCTCCCGCGCCACCTCCTGCCGGAGACCGAGCTGTTTTGGCCGGTGCCGCGCACGCTGAACGCGCTGGAGCGCAACCGGGGCCGAGCGTACGCCATGGCCTTCACCGCCACCATCGGCATGAACTGCCTGCTCAAGGCGTTCGAGTACTGGCGCAAGGGCGACACCAAGGTCCACACGCCGTTCAAGATCCCCAAGGACGAGCGGGTGTCGGTGGGCTTCTGGGAGGCCAGCCGCGGTTGGCTGATCCACCACATGGTGCTCGACAAGGGGAAGATCGTGAACTACCAGATCACCACCCCGTCCACGATCAACGCCTCCCCGACCGACCCGTTCGGCGGGCTGGGACCGTACGAGCAGGCAATCGTCGACACCCCCATCCTGGAGTCCGTGCCGGACGACCAGATCAAGGGCATCGACGTCCTCCGGGCCATCCGCTCCTTCGACCCCTGCATGCCCTGCACCACCCACATGGACACGGGCAAGGGCGTCATCGTGCGGGAGGTGAACTCGTGCGGCTGCACCCTCGACTAGGGGCGGTGGCCGGGGGCCGAGCGCCCGGCTCCCGTACCCGGTGAGCGCGACATCAATCCGTAGGGCGGGATCATCCGAGGTCGATCTCGTGAACCTCTACCTCGCCGAGATCGGCAAATATCCGTTGTTGTCGTCGGCGGATGAGCTGCGGCTCGCTGGTCTGATCGAGCGGGGCCGCTGGGCCCAGGACGAGCTGGGCCGCGACCCCGAGCTGCCCGAGCTGCGAGCTCGGCAGCTCAGGAAGGTGGTCGCCGACGCAGACGAGGCCACTAGGACCTTCGTGGCATCCAACCTACGCCTCGTCGTGTCAATTGCCAGGCGATACGAGCGCCCTGGCCTTCCGCTTCTCGACATCATTCAGGAAGGGAACATCGGCCTGATGCGAGCCGTCGCCCGATTCGACCATCGACGACAGCTCCGGTTCTCCACCTACGCGGTGTGGCCGATCCGCCAGGCGATCACCCGGGCCATCGCCAATACGGCACGGCTGGTGCGCTTGCCGGTCCGTACGGGGGAGCTGGTGGCCGGTGTGCGCCGCGGTCAGGCCGCGCTCGAAGCTGAGTATGGACGGCGTCCGACCGTCGATCAGTTGGCGCATTGGCTCGGGATCCCGTCGGAGAGGGTGACAGAGGCTCTCCTTGTGGATGAGGAGCCGGTGTCGCTGGCTGCACCGCTCGTCGCCGGGGGTGCGGAGCGGACCAGCGCGATCGAGGATGGACGAGCGGTCTCCCCGCTCGAGCACGCCGTGCTCTCCATCGAGCTCGAGAAGATGTCCCTGGCCATGGCTGCGCTGGACGAGGTGGAGTACGAGGTGTTGCGACTGCGGTTCGGCCTCGACGACGACCAGCCGGCGACCCTGACCGAGGTGGGAAGGCGGCTGGAACTGAGCGGCGCCGCCGCTCGCACAGTCCAGCAGCGGGCAATGAGGAAGCTGCGGCGTTCGATCACAGCACTCGAGCGCGTCGGATGACCCTTGTCCAGCCCGCACGCACCCTGGCCAACGAGGTCGGCCACACCAAGGCTCGGCCCTCCGCGGCGAAGCCGAAGCTTCAGAGCTGGGCAGTGACCAGCGGGTGCATCTTCTCCTTCCTCACCGTGCTCGCGGTCACCGCGATAGTCGCGGCCAGCGGTGGCGGCTTCGCGTCGGTCGCTGCCGGCATCTTCGTCGCGAGCTTCGACGGGTTCCCGTTCGGCGCCATGATCGGCATCATGACCTACTACATGAAGTACCCGGAGGTCCCCTGAGCCAGCCGGCCGGAGGTGATCGCTCCCCGACCCCCTCTCACCGTCGGACGTGTGGGAGTTCTACCATTCGGTAGAACTTCAACGCAGATGGCCGTGAGAGTGTTCACTGCCGGTTTCTTAGGGGGCCACCGATGACAACCTTGCAGCGACAAGCTCGGGCGCTCGGTGACCCCACGCGGCACGCCATCTATCGGTACGTCGCCGATTCCGACGCTCCGACTGGTATCGCCGAGCTGACCGGCCACTTCCAGCTCAACCACAACGCAATCCGCCAGCATCTGGCCAAGCTCGTTGAGGCGGGGCTCGTCATCGAGACGGTGGCCAAGGGGCCTGGGCGCGGCCGGCCAAGGCTCCTCTACGAGCTCGATCGCACGGCGGACAGTCGTTGGGGCGAAAACGGGCCCTACGAGCGCCTGAGCCTCCTGCTCGCCGAGATCATTCGGACCGGGGACAGCGCGTCCAACGTGGGGCGTCGTGCCGGTCGCCGACTACGACTACCACGACCGACCGGCGGCGATCCGGTTGTCGACATCGCCAATGCCATGGCCGCCCAAGGTTTCGACCCGGAGATTCGCGCCGGCGAAGGCCGTGCCGATGTCGTCCTGCACAACTGTCCGTTCGAGTCCACAGCCCTTGCCGACCCTGGGACCGTCTGCTCGTTGCACCTGGGCATCGCGGAAGGCCTGGCCGAAGGAACCGGGGTCGTCGTGGAGGAACTGGTGGCACGGGATCCCCGGCCGGCAGACTGCCGCGTCCGACTTCGTGCCCGACCGCTCGCCGATAATGAGAGCGAGCAAGATGAGCTGGCGAACCGAGGCGGCGTGGTGCGATTCGTCGGGCGGCGCCGGCGTCCCGGCCGGGATGATCCCAAGAACTAACGGATGACCGGGCGTGGAGCTGCCAGACCTCGACGACCATGAACAGATCCACGACCTCGTCGCCCGGTTGTACCGGGAGTGGCCTCTGACGAGCTGCTGGCGCCGGTCTTCTGTGGGGTGGCCAACGTCAACCGCTCGGTTCACAGTAACGAGACGGGCTGGGGGCCGACTCCTGCGGCGCGCTCTTGGTTCGCCTGCACGCTGAGCTGCGCCGAAAGCCGCCGGGCGAGCCTCACACAGCGGCACTCGCCGGACCGGCCGGCTTCGTTCATGAGGTCGGTGAGGAGGCCGAAGACCCGCTCCTGACCTCGTTCGAGCAGTCGGCCATCGGTGGCGGGAAGATTCTCGAGGCACGACCGTTCGGCGCGTACGTGATCGACGAGGGCGACGGAAAGGCGTTGGGCGGCTGCCCTCAAGCGGTCGCGGTCGCCGTCCGTTGCGGCCGCCTCGGCCTTACGAGCGAGCGTAAGCAAAGCCTCATGGTCGAGCGTCTGACCGTCGGTCATTCCGTTCCCCTAACGCGGCATCGTCCGTTATCCGCAATGGCGAGATCGACGCCCCCGGTATCTTCCGGCCGCTGCGGACGCCTGGAGGCTCGGGCAACCGGCGATCAGTGGAGAGAGCCAGCCGGAAGCGATCACCGCAATCCTGTTCTTATTATACTAGCGAATAATGGAAATTATAGCGGGAGTTCTGTCCCCGGGGCAAGCCCCCAAGGCCGCGGGCCATCTGCGTGACGAGCGCCCACCGGGCGCATGGCCGCAGCGGGCACGACGTCGGGGTAGCGAGTAGCAGCCCGCGTCCGGGTGACAATCGATTGAGAGTCCCCGCCACTCGAGGCCGGTTGTTCGTCGCGGGGGTAAAAGCGACGCCATGCGCCCACTAGGCGTGCCGCGCAGGTGACGGGCAGTCGCCGAGGGCCTTCCGCAAGCTCTTGCGTCGTCCGGGCCACCCTTCCGGGTCCCTCGGGATCAGCAATGCTAATACTTGGAAATGGCAGCGAGAGCGCCGGCGTTAGACATGACAACGGACCGGAGGTACCAATGCTTATGCCTGTGACGCGCGTACTGGTCGGGCTCGACGGCTCGACAGCGTCACTCGACGCTCTGCATTGGGCCCGCCGGCTAGCCAGCGCCGCGGGCCGCCGAGGCAGACGCACGCAGATGGGTCGCACCCATCGAGTCCGCCGGCGTACCCGTGCAGGTCGACATTCGGCGGGACATCCATCCCGTCGGTGCGCTCCAGGGCGCGATCGAGGCCGAGCCGAACACGCTCGCCGTGGTGGGAGCACGAGGCTTGGGCGGCTTCACGGGCCTGCGACTTGGGCGCGTACCGATACAGCTGGTGCACCACACCGAAGCGGTCATCGTCATGGTCCCGACGACAGACCCTGGAACGAGATGAGCATGAAGGAGAACTGAGATGGAGACTGAGTACGCAGGCGAGCTGGAACTCCTCGGTGAAGCGGAATGCCTGGCGCTGCTGACGGCACACGACGTCGGGCGCGTCGCCATGATCGTCGATGGCCAGCCGGTGATATATCCGGTCAATTACGTGGTGGACAAGAACAGCATCGTCTTTCGCACCAATTGGCCGATCCTGGCCCATGCGTCCCTTGCCCTGCTCGCGTTCCAGATCGACAGCGTCGACGTTGGGCGCCAGAGCGGTTGGAGCCTGATGGTCCAAGGTATGGGCCACGACATCACGGACGCGCTCGATTCCGCGTCGGAGCACCTCCAGGCCGTCCCCGTGTCACCCTGGGTGCCGGGGCCCCAACCACGGTTGCTGCGCCTCATCCCCTGGACGATCAGCGGGCATCGGTTCCGCGGCCACCAGGCGTAACGCCGACCGCCGAGGGGAAGACGACAAAGGAGACAACGTGCGAGTCGACTATGCCAGCGCCGTGCCTGGCGCCCGAACGGCGCTGCTCGGTCTCGAGAAGGTGGTGCACGAGAGCGACCTTGATCCACGGATGGTGGAGCTCGTGAAGGTACGGGCCTCACAGATCAACGGTTGCGCGCACTGCCTGGAGATGCACACCGCCGCGGCCCGCGCCCTGGGCGAGGACCAGCAGCGACTCGACCTGGTGGCTGTGTGGCGGGAGGCTGACTGCTTCAGCCCCCAAGAGCGAGCTGCGCTCGGCTGGTGCGAGGCGTTGACCTTGATCGCCGACACCGGCGCACCGGACGCGGTGTACGACGCGGTGGCGAAGCACTTCGAGCCGGCCCAGATCGTGGCGCTCACGCTGGGGATAGCGGCCATCAACGCCTGGAACCGGATGAACATTGCCCTTCGCATCTCCGCCAATGGCGGAGAAGGGGGCTGACATGCCCGAGAGACCCGCGCTCGTCCGGGAGCACATCGAGGTTCGCCGGATTTACGATACCGACGTGGAGGCTGGCTACCGCATCCTGGTGGACCGCCTGTGGCCCCGGGGCGTGCGCAAGGAGGACGCCCACCTCGACGAGTGGCTCAAGGAGGTGGCCCCCAGTGCTGAGCTGCGTCGATGGTACGGGCACGACCCGCGCCGGTTCGACGAGTTCGCCCAGCGTTACGAGGCCGAGCTCGGGCGACCGCAGGCTGCGGACGCACTACGGCGGGTGCACGATCTGGCTCGGAGCAGACGGGTGACGCTCCTGACCGCGACCCGTGACGTCGCCCGCAGTGGGGCGGCAGTGCTGCGTGACCACCTCGTGTCCGGCGCCGGCTGAGCTGCGGTATCTCGCCTCTGTGACGAGTGGACGTAGGCGGTTGTGACGAGGATCGGCTTCGGCTCCGCCGGTCGCGTCTTGGCGTTGGCCGGGGTGGTGGCGGGCCTTGCTGGCTTGGCGCTCGTCGTGGTCGGGGTGCGGCCGGGGCCGGCCCGGCTGGCCGCGGGGCCGGTGGGCTACGTCAACGCCGACCGACCGGGGATCGACGCCCACAACTCGCCCTCCGTCGCCGTCAGCCCGGCCGACCGGTCCACCATCGTGGTCGCCGACCGGACCGATACCCCCCGCTTCTCCTGCTCGGTGTCGGTGTCGACCAACGCGGGGGAGACGTGGCGGGCCCTCCCCGTGCCGCTGCCGCCGGAGGCGCCGAACTGCCACCAGCCCGATGTGGCCTTCCGGGGCGACGGGATCCTGGTGCTCCTCTACACGGCCACCGGCGGGCGGTTCAACCAGCCGGTCGGCGTGTGGCTGCAGCTGTACGGCGAGGACCTACTGCCCGAGGGCCAGGCCCGGCGGGTGGCGCCGGCCGAGGCGTTCCAGGCCCATCTGGCCGTCCAGGGCACCGGCGGCCTGTGGGTGAGCTGGGTGCAGGCCGACGGAGCGGCGGACCGGCCCCTCGGGTTCGCCCCGGGTTCGGGTGCGGTCATGGTCGCCCGCTGGTCGAAGGACCAGGACACGTTCACCACGGTCCGGGTCAGTGAGCCGGGCCGGCGGGTGGTGCAGCCCACGCCGGTCGTCGCCGGGGACCGGCTCGTGGTCGGCGCCCTGGATCTGGGTCCCGACGCCCTCGACTACGAGGCCCAGCATGGTGGGCAGGGCGGGGCGCCCGACCCCGGCCCGTGGAGCGTCGTGGCCTGGGACTCGACCGACGGCGGGGCCACCTTCGGTCCGGCGGTGACGGTGGCCGCCGGCCTCGTCCCGCCCGCTCGCATCATCGTCAACCTGGCCCCGGCCCCGTCGTTCGCCTACGACGCCGACCGGCACCGGCTCTTCGCCGCCTGGGACGCCGGGGTGGGCGACGCCCGGGACGTCTTTCTGGCCCGCTCGGACGACGGCGGCATGACCTGGGCGCCCCCGGTCGACGTGGCCCCGCGGCCCCGGGGCCAGTTCCTTCCCGCGGTGGGGGTCGCCCCCGACGGGCGGGTCGACGTGGTGTTCTACGACCGCCGCCGGGACCCCGCCGACCTGCGGGCCGAAGTCACCCTGGCCTCGTCGTCCGACGGCGGCCGCACGTTCCGCACCGCCACGGTGTCCGACGCCCCCTTCGACTCCCGCATCGGCTTCGGCGGCCTCCAGGGCATCCCGGTCCTGGGCAGCCAGCTGGCCGTGCTGTCCCAGCCCGGTCGCGCCCTCGCCTTGTGGTCCGACACCGGCCGGGGCACCGCCGACACGGGGGTTCAGGATCTGGCCGTGGCGTCCGTCGACGAGAAGGCCGGCGGGGGCCAGCGGCCCGTCCTGGTGGTGGCCGGGCTGCTACTTCTCGGCCTGGGCGGCGGGCTTCTTGTCGGAGTCGCCCGCCTCCGACCAGGTGACCGTCGCCCACAGCAGGCCTAGTCCGAATACGGCCAGGGCGGCCGAGGTGTGGTAAATCGTGGCCACCCACGGGGCGTCGCCCCGCCGGGCCTCGGCCACCAGCGGCAGGTGGGTGGCCATCATCCACAGCCCGGCCAGCAGCACGCCCATCCCGGCCAGGAACCGGGTGCCGCCCGGCCCGTTGGCCCGCCGCCCGGCGGCGATGGCGACCAGCGAGCAGAGCAGGACGAGGATGGCGGGGATCACGTGGTCGACCACCTCGGTGGAGGCGGCCACGTTGAGCTTGGGGCCGCTCCACCTGGGCAGCGACGCCCACACGGCCACGAACAGGCCGGCCAGGGCGACGAGGGCGGGCAGGTCAGGGCCGGGCGGCCGGGTGACGGCAACCGGCGCCGCCTCCGTCTTCGTCTTTGTCTTCGAGGCCGCCGCCTTCGACGACGGGGACTTCGGCGCCGGCTTCGCCGCCTGCTTCGACCGCGGCTTCGGCGGCGGCGTGCCGGAGCCCTTGGCCATCTAGTTCGACGAGGGGTACAGGGTGGACGCCAAGCCGATCAGGGCGGCGACGGCCGGGGCGTCGGGGTCCAGGTCGATGGGGGCGATCCCCTTGCGGTCGGCCTCGATGATCTTCGGGTCGTGGGGGACACCGAACACCTCCAGGCCGGGGAAGGCGGCCTTGACCGTCTCCAGATCCTCGTTGTGGCGGATGCGGTTGGCCACCACCACGACGCGGCCGACTGTGCGCTCGGCGGCCAGGGCCGCGGCCCGGGCCCCGACCTCCAGGGACTTGGGCGTGGCCTCGACCACGATCACCACGGTGTCGACGTGCTCCTCGCCCAGGCGGGTGAGGGTGCCCACGCCGGCCTCGAAGTCGGCGACGACCACTTCGTTCTCATCGAAATCAACGGAGCCGAGCAACTGCTCGGGCGACAGGCCACATCAGAGTCAGCCAGGCTCCGGATTGTCGATGCGGCTCACCACCGCCAGTCGCACACCGTCGGGGCCGTCGGAGCCGTAGCGGGACAGCAGCGTGTCCCAGGTGGGGGCGTGGCTCTCCTCGCCCTCGTCGAGGGCCTGGCGCATGGACACCAGCCGCTCGGTCTCCTCGTCGCCCACGCCCAGCGAGATGCCGAGGTTGGGGTTCGAGTCGCAGTCGAGGGCAACCACGGGCATGCCCTGGCGGGCCAGGGTGCGGGCGATCACCGACGACGTGGTCGTCTTTCCGGATCCACCCTTGCCTACGACTGCCAGCTTCATCGGACTCCCCTCGAGAAACCGCCGATCATGAGACTCACTGCTCTTACGAGACGCGTAGTTCGCTCAGGCGCTCTACCAAGGATTCTACCGCTCGAACCGCCGGAGCATCCGGGGCGTAATCGATCGGGGCCAGCTGGCGGCGCTCGGCTTCGGCCAGCTCCTCGTCCCAGGGGACCGAGGCGATCACTTCGAGCCCGGTCCCCTTGGCGATCATCTCCACGTCGTCGGGCTCGCGGACCTTGCTGGCCACGGCCATGACCCGCTTGGGGTTCTCGGGGTCCAGGTCGGCCATGCGGGCCAGACGGCGCCCGGACAGGAGCGATTTGGCCGTCGGCTCCACCACGATGAGCACGGTGTGGGCCCAGCTGCCCCAGCCGGTGAAGGCCTGGCGGGTGCCGCCGGGGAGGTCGCCCACCACGTTCCAGCGGCCCTCGGGCAGCTTGTTGATCACGAAGCGGAAGGCGATCTGGGACCGCCACAGGTTCTGGTCGCCCTTGATCTTGCCGAACTGGAGGAACCGCACCCCGTCGGGCGCCTCGACCGACCACTTCTCCACCGCCTCGAACGGGTCGACCTCGGGGTTCAGGCGCCACCGGGGGCCTTCCTCGCCCTCCTTGCGCTCGACCACGGCGTCGTCGGGGATGGGTGGGCTGTGGTCGATGGCCAGGCCCAGGGAATAGGCCAGGCCGGGCAGCGGGTCCGAGTCGATGGCCAGGACCTTGTGGCCCTCGCGGGCCAGGATGCGGGCGAAGGTGCCCGAGATCGCCGACTTGCCGGCCCCGCCCTTGCCCACGAACGCCAGCCTCATCGCGCCGCCTCCGATTGGTTCGGCACCGACGGTTCGGTCGCCGACGGCCCACCGGCCTTCGCCGACCGGCCCCCTCCGAGGGATCGAGCCAACAGGAAGCCTCCTCCGAGCAGTAGCAACAGGACCACGGCGCCGCCGACCACGAGCACGCCCGAGCCGCTGCCGCCCCCGCCCAGGTCGGCCGAGGCGAAGCTCACGTCCTGGCGACCGGTGGCCGGGTTCCCGAGGTGGGTGTCCGTCCACGCCGCGTACGCCTTGTCGTTGGTGGTGGTCAGCCCGAGCTTGGTCCCGAAATCGGTGCCGTACTCGGGCCCGAACGTGGGCCCGACGGTGGAGTCGAAGGACACCGCGGACAGGCGGATGTTCTTGAAGTGCTTGCCCCCGTCGGTGGAGGTGGCCAGGTAGGCGTCGAGCATGACCTTCTTCGGGTCGTTGCGGCCGTCCAGGAACAGCACGCTGACCCGGCCGTCGGGCGCCACGTCGACCTTGGGCAGGAACTGCATCGTCCCGTCCTTGGGGTTGTCGTCGTTGACCCTGACCGCGTCGGCCCACGTGGCCCCGCCGTCGGTGGAGCGGCGCAGGAGGACGTCCTCGTCGCCGGTGCGTCCGTCGGCCCAGGTGACGTACAGGTCGTCGCCCTTGCCGGCGGCGATCTGGGGGTACTCCGGCAGGTAGATGAGGAACCGGCGCAGCACGGTCATCCCCGACTCGACCTCGTGGTTGGCGCCGAAGGTCTTGCCGCCGTCGGTGGAGGTGGTGAGCACCAGGGCGAACGGGTTCTCGGCCGCCGGGCCGGGTAGGGCGGAGAAGTCCCGGCGGTTGTCCTTGTAGTCCGTGTAGAGGACGTGGAGCCGGCCCTTGTCGTCGACCACGGGGCTGGGGCCGCCGATGCGCTGGCGGGCGGCGTCGCTGACCCGGACCTGGGGCGAGAAGGTCCGGCCCTTGTCGTCCGAGCGGACGGACACCACGTAGGGGAACGGTTCGGTGAAGCTGAGGTTGCCGGTGCCGAAGCCCTGCAGCCAGGTGATGTAGACCGGGCCCTTGGGGTCGACGGCCAGCCGGGCCTGGAAGGCCAGCGGCCCGGACACCTTGGCCGGCGGGGCCAGCGTCTTGCCCCCGTCGGTGGACGTCGACAGCCACAGCGAGCCGGGGTCGTTGCCCGTGTCCTTCAGGGCGACATAGAGGACATACAGGGTCCCGTCGCTCCCGAAGGCGACGTCGGGGCCGAAGGGGCACTTGGCGCCCGGGGCGCTGACCGCGGCGCAGGACGGCGTGTCGGCGGGGAGCGGCAGGGTGATCTCGTGCCAGCTCGTCCCGCCGTTGTCGCTCCACGAGAGGAAGCCGGAGTAGCCCGGGCGGTCCATGCGGTAGGTGGTGACGAGGTTGGCGCCGTTGGTGGGGTTGCGGGCGATGGTGGGGGAGTTGCGCACGTCGATCAGGCCCTGCTGGTTGACGACCGCGTTGTCGCCCACTTTGCTGCCCCCGCCCCCCGTCAGGGCCAGGCCGGCGCCCACCAGGAGGGCCAGCCCGACGACCACGGCCACCACCCCGAACGCGGTTCGCCTCATTGTGGCGATGCTAGCGGTGTCGCGGGTCTGTCCATAGGGCGGCCTACGCTCTGGCCGTGGAGATCGCCATCCTGCTGTTCGACGGGATCACCGCCCTGGACGCGGTGGGGCCGTACGAGGCCCTGAGCATGCTGCCGGGGGCCCAGGTCCGCTTCGTCGGCAAGGAGCGGGGGGCCAAGCGCACCCGCAGCGGGTCCCTGGCCCTGGTGGCCGACCACACCCTGTCCGAGATCCGCCGGCCCGACATCGTGCTGGTCCCGGGCGGCCCGGGCGAGGAAGCGCTGCGCCACGACCCCGAGGTCCTGGGCTGGCTGCAGGCCGCCCACGAGACGTCGCGCTGGACCACCTCGGTGTGCACGGGCGCCCTGCTCCTGGCCGCCGCCGGCATCCTCGACGGGGTCGAGGCCACCACCCACTGGTCGTCGTTCGAGGATCTGGCCGCCCTCGGGGCCCTGCCGGTCCACGAGCGGGTGGTGATCAGGGGCAAGATCGTCACCGCCGCCGGGGTGTCGGCCGGGATTGACATGGCCCTGCGCCTGGCCGCCCTCGAAGCGGGCGACGAGACGGCCATGGCCATCCAGCTCATCCTGGAGTACGACCCTCAACCGCCGTTCGACGCCGGCTCGCCCGACAAGGCCCCGCCCGCCGTCCTCGAGCGGCTCCAGGCCCGCCGGAGGGCCCGCACCCCCACCTGAGATCGGATCGCGTGCATGCAGGGTCGTGAATCGGCGGATCCGGGCCCGGATCACGACCGGCAATGCACCCGAAACGTCCGGGTCCACCTGCTCGGCCGGCTGGCGGTAGAGGTCGACGGGGCCCGCACCGACCTGGCCGGCGTCGGCGCCCTCGGGCGGGTGGCGTTCGCCTACCTGGTCCTGGAGCGCCGGCGGCCGGTGCCCCGCGACGAGCTGGCCGACGTGCTGTGGGGCGAGGAGCTCCCGCCCACGTGGACCTCGGCCCTGCGGGGGGCGCTGTCGCGTGTGCGTCGCGCCCTCGGCGACGCCGGCGTGCTGCGCAGCGAGGCCCGGTGCTACCAGCTACGGCTGCCCAGCGACGTGGAGGTCGACGTCGAGGAGGTGGCCGCGGTCGTGGCCGCCGGGACGGGGCCGCTGGCCCGGGTCGCCGACCTGGCCTCGCGCCGGTTCCTGCCCGGGGCGGGCGGGGCGTGGGTCGAGGGTCGCCAGCGCGAGCTGGACACCCTGCGGGTGCGGGCGCTGGAGCTGTTGGCCGAGGCGTGCTCGGCGACCGGGGACCACCGGGCCGCGGTGGCCGCGGCGGGCGAAGCGGTGGCCCTCGCCCCGCTGCAAGAGTCGGCCCACCGCCGGCTCATGGCCGCCCACGAGGCCGGGGGCGACCGGGCCGCGGCCCTGCGGGCCTACGAGGCGTGCCGCCGGGTGCTGGCCGAGGAGCTGGGCGTGGGCCCGTCGCCGGCAACCGACGCCCTCTACGTCCGGTTGCTCCGGGACGAGCCGGTCACCAACCTGCCCGTCGACCGGACCAGCTTCGTCGGCCGGGAGGCCGAGCTGGACGAGCTCCGTCGGTTGGTCGAATCGTCCCGGCTGGTCACCCTCACCGGGCCCGGTGGCGTGGGCAAGAGCCGGCTGGCGGTGCGCGTGGCAGGGTCGCTGGTCGACCGCTACCGGGACGGCGTGTGGTTGGTGGAGCTGGCCGGGCTGAGCGACCCGGCGCTCGTCGTGCCCGAGGTGCTGTCGGTCCTCGGCCTTCCCGAGGCGGCCCGGCCGTCGGCGGGAGAGGCCCTGGCCCGGCACCTGGCCGACCGGGCCGTGCTCCTCGTCCTCGACAACTGCGAGCACCTGGTGGCGGCCTGCGCCACCTTCGCCGACCTGGTCCTGCGCCGGGCGCCGGGCGTCCGGATCCTCGCCACCAGCCGGGAGCACTTGGGCGTGCCCGGCGAGGTCGTCTGGCCGGTGCCGCCGTTGCCCGTCCCGCCGCCCGACGGTGGCCTTGACGACCTCGACGCCCTGCTGCGCTACCCGGCGGTGGGGCTGTTCGTCGACCGGGCCCGCAGCGCGGCCCAGGGGCTTGACCTGACCGGTTCGGCCGCCGCTGTGGCCAAGGTATGCGCCCGCCTGGACGGCATCCCGCTCGCCATCGAGTTGGCCGCGGCCCGGGCCAAGGTCCTGTCGCCGGCCGAGATCGTGGCCCGGCTGAACGATCACCTCCGGCTGTTGGTTGGCGGGCCCCGGGCCGCGCCCGATCGCCACCGCACGCTGCGGGCCGCCATCGACTGGAGCTACGAGAGCCTGGCCCCCGCCGAGCGGGCGCTGTTCGCCCGCCTGAGCGTCTTCGCCGGCGGGTGGGGGCTGGACGCGGCCCAACAAGTGTGCGCCGAGCCGGGCGACGACATCCTCGACGCCCTCCAGGCGCTGGTCGACAAGTCGCTGGTCACCGTCGACCGGGACCGGCCCGGAGGGACTCGGTACCGGATGCTGGCGACGCTGCGGCAGTACGGCGGCGAGCGCCTGGCGGCATCCGGTGAGACCGGCGCGGTGCGGGCCCGGCACCTGGCCTGGGCCCTGCGCCTGGCCGAGGCGCCGGAAAACGACCGTGCCGACGAGCAGGCGCGGCGGCTGGCCGCCCTCGACGACGAGCACGACAACCTGCGAGCCGCCCTCGACTGGGCCGGCGAGGACGGGCGGGTCGACGAGGGGCTGCGGCTGGCCGCCGCGCTGGTGCGGTTCTGGGAGATCCGGGGCCACCTGGGCGAGGGCCGCGCTCGTCTCGAGGCGTTCGCGGCCCAGGGCGGGGGCGCACCCGAGCTGCGGGCCAAAGCCCTCAACGCCGCCGCCGTCCTGGCCCAGCGCCAGTTCGACTTCCCCGCGGCGCGAGCCGCCTACCAGGAGGCGCTCGTCGTCCAGCGGGCCCGCGGCGACCGGCTGGGCGTGGCGACGGCCCTCCACGGCCTGGCCAACCTGGCCGTGAACGACGGGGACCTGGCCGGCGCCACCGCCCTGTTCGAGGAGAACCTGGCCATCGCCCGCGAGCTCGGCGCCACCCGCATGCAGGCCGCCTCGCTGATGAACCTCGGCGTCATCGCCCAGTCCGCCTTCATGCACGGCCGCCGCCCGATGGAGGAGGCGGCGCCCGAAGCCGACCGGCACTACCGGGCCAGCCTGGGCCTCTACGAGGAGCTGGGCGACCGGTACGGGCAGGCCCTGGCCCTGGAGAACCTCGGCACGCTCACCCGCCTCCACCAGGGCGACCATGACGGGTCCCGCCGCCTGCACGAGCGCAGCCTGGCCATCCGGCGCGAGCTGGGGGACCGGATCGGGATCGCCGACTCGGCCCGGTACCTCGCCGCCCTGGTCATGCGCACCGGCGACCTGGCCACCGCCCGCCGGCTCCACGAGGAGCGGCTGGCCATCGAGCGGGAGCTGGGCAATGTCAGTCACGTGGCCGAGGCGTTGACCGACCTGGGCGAGATAGCGATGGTCGAGGGGCGGTTCCTCGAAGCCGGTTCATTTCTGGGCGAGGCCCAGGCGATCGATCAGGCCGCGGCCGATGGGGCGGCGCTGCAGCGGGTCCTCGTCGCCCGGGGCGACCTGGCCCGCCGCATGGGCGCGTACGGGGAGTCCCGGGACCTGCTGGACCGCTCCCTCCGGCTGGCCGCCGAGCTGGGCAACCGGGCCGGCGCGGGGTGGGCGCTCGTCCAACTGGCCCGCCTGGCCCGGACCGAGGGCCGGGCTGGCGCCGCCCTGGCCGCGGCCGGCGACGGGCTGGCCCTGGCCGAGGAGCACGAGCTGTGGTGGGTGGAGTCGGCGGTGCTCGACCTGGTGGGCGGGATCGCCGCCGACGGGGGCGACGCGGCGACGGCGGCCCGGCTGGCCGCGGCCGCGGCGGCCATGCGCGGGCCGTCGTTCCGTCCCCTCGAGACCGAGCCCGGGCTGGACCCGGACGTCCTGCGGGCCGCGCTCGGCCCCGCCGCCTTCGAGGCCGCCCACCGCGAGGGGGCGGCCCTGACCGTCGCCGCCCGCCGTGACCTGGCCCGCTCGGTGACCGTGGCCTGATCGCTCGGCCCCCGTGCGCCGGCGTTGCGGGCACGTTCGCGGCGGTTCGTAGGTTCAGGCCATGTTCACCACCGGACGGGCGTCGGGCCGCGTGATTCGTCGACCCGGTGCACAGTTCCTGGCCGTGGCCATGCTGCTGGTCGCCTGTGGGCGGGCGACGACAGAAGCCCCCGTCGTTCCGGTCGCCCCACCGGTGGCGGTCACGTTCATGACCCGGACGTTCGTCGACAGCACCCGCCCCACCCCGGCCCACGGCGACGCCCCCGAGCTGCCTTCGCGCACCCTGCCCACGACGATCGCCGTGCCGGACGGGCCGGGGCCGTTCCCCCTCATCATGTTCTCCCACGGCTTCGGCGGCAGCGGCCAGGGCTCCGCCGACCTCCTCCGAGCCATCGCCTCCGCCGGCTACGTCGTAGCCGCGCCCGACTTCCCGGTGACGTCCGAAGGGGTGCCCGGCGGCCCGGAGCGGGGGGTCGACGCGCCCGAGGCCCAGCCGGCCGACGTGCGCTTCGTGATCGACCAGCTGCTCGCAGATCCGCTGGCCGCTCGGATCGACCCCCACCGCATCGGCGCCGCCGGCCACTCCATGGGTGCCGGGATCACCATGGGCGTGGCCTTCAACACCTGCTGCCGGGACGAGCGGATCGGGGCCGGCGTGCTGATGGCGGTCGATCCGCCCACCCTCTACCACGGCGACTACTTCGTCCCCCCTGCGGCGCCGGTCCTTGTCATCCACGGCGACCGGGACGAGAGCCTGCCCTACGCCGGCGGCCGCCGCGCCTTCGCAACGGCCGAGCCGCCGAAGTTCTTCCTGACCGTGGTGGGAGGGGACCACAGCTCGGCGGCATCGAAGGTGGTGATGGCCGCCACCGTCGACTTCTTCGACACCTACCTGAAGCAGCGGCCCGACGGGCTGCAGCGGCTGAAAGTCGACGGCGACCGGCCCGGCGTGACCCGACTGGAGAGCGTGCTCCACTAGCTGTCCTTGTCACCTATTGAGCGGCGCCCGCCGCGGGAGGAGGATGACGAGGCAGCGGACACGGGAGGGCGGTGCGTGGAGAAGCGCGAGCACGGGCGTAGGGGTCGCGGCGTGGGTTCGGCGGCCGGGGCGGGCCTGGTGATGGCCATGGTCCTCGTCGTCCCGGGAGGGGCACTGGGGGCGCCGACCGTCAGGGTGACGAGCCCGGTGCAGGCCACCAAGTTCGACACCGTGCCGTCGCGCCAGTACGGCACGCCCGACATCGCCGTCGACCCCGAGAACCCGCTCAACATCGTCGCCACCCTGCCCGAGCTGCCCACCAAGCGGTGCGGGCTCATGCGGTCGAAGGACGGCGGGGTGACATGGACCCGTCTCGACGCCTCGCCGTCGACCCCCTCGTACCCCTTCTGCCTCATGCAGGGGAACAGCAACGTGACCCAGGGCCTGCTCGCCTTCGGGGGCAACCACACGCTGTACTACGCCCTCGACGGGTGGGACACCCAGGACGGCGACGTCAACGGCAGCGTGTTCGTCGGCCGCTCCACCGATTTCGGCGCCACCTGGGTGACGACCCTGGTCAGGGACAACCGGGCCGCCACCGCGCCGAAGGAGCGTGACCGCCCTATTTCCGGCTTGGCGGTGCAGCGGCGCAGCGGCAAGGACGACGTGGTCGCCGTGGGATGGCGGTACGACCCCGCCGGCCTCGAGGCGCCGAACGAGGCGCCGATCGCGCCGATGGTCGCCGTCTCCACCGACGGCGCCCGAACGTTCTCGCCCGCGGTGAACCTGGCTGCCGCCGCTTTCCAGTCCCCCGAGCTCCGGGCCGCCGCCATCAAGTCGGCCCCCGCCCCCTCGGCGGGTTCCACCCCCACCACCGCGCCGCCCGCCGGTTCCAAGGCGGCCCAGCCCGACCAGGTCGCCAACTTCGGCGGCTCGAACCCGACGATCGCCGTCGACGACAAGGGCACGCTCTATGCGGCCTGGGTCTCCACCTCGGCCAACATCTCGCCGTCGCCCCTGTTCGCCCACTTCCTCTCGAAGTCGACCGACCACGGCAAGACCTGGACGACCACCCAGATCAGCCCGTTCAGTGCCAACAACACCAACGGCTACAACGCCCTGCACATGGTCTGGAGCCCGAAGGGCGGGCCCGACGGCTCCCTCAACTTCGTCTACGAGGGGTCCAACCAGCCCAAGGTGAGCAACTTCACCCAGGTCTTCTACCGGCGTTCGGTCGACGGCGGGAAGACGTGGAGCGAGGCCAAGGTCCTCAACGACACCGATCCGGCCAAGTTCACCTACAGCGGCGACCCGAACATCGCCGTCGCCCCGAACGGTCGGCTCGACGCGGCCTGGTGGGACACCCGCAACGACCCCGGCATCGCCGCCAACGACGTCTACTACTCGTCGTCGGACGACGGCGGGGCCACGTGGTCGCCGAACGTCCGGGTCACCGACCGGCTGATCGACCGCAAGATCGGGGTCTACGCCAACAACTACGACCTGGCCGGCCCGCCGGGCGTCGGGTCGACCGACGCTTACGTGGTCTTCGGCTGGGACGACACCCGGGCCGGCGACGCCGTGGTCAACACCCAGGACATCTACGTCGGGTCGGTGCAGTACAAGGCCATCGGGGGCGGCACGTCGGCGGCGGCCAAGTACGCCCTGGCCGCCGTTCTGGGGATCCTGGTCGTCGGCGTGGTCCTCTTCGTGGCCGCCTTTGCCGCCCGGCGTCGGGGGAGCGACGGTCGCCCGGGCCTGGCCGACGTGCGCGACCGGGAGCTGGTGCGATGAGTGCAACCAAGGGAGGCAGCATGAGCAAGGGACGACGGCGGGGCGCGGTGCTGGGCGGCGCGGCCCTGGCGGTGGTGCTGGTGACGGCGGCGGCCGGGTGGGCCTGCATTGCCGGGCCGACCCTGAACCTGAGCCCGACGGTGGTCAAGCCGGGCCAGGCCGTGAGCGTCTCCGGGTTCTCCTACAACGGGTCGCTGCCGATCGTGGTCCGCCTGAACGCCTTCGACGGTCCCGTGCTCGGCACGTTCCAGCCCGACGGGGGGCGCTTCGGCGACCCCGAGGCCCTGTCGGGGACGGTGACCATCCCGCCGGGGACCAAGCCGGGCAACTACGTGCTGATCGCCACCCAGCCGAACCCGGACGGCAGCCTGGCCCAGGTCCCGGTCCGGGCCCTGCTCACGGTGTCGCCCGACGGCAGCACACCCGTCGTCGGCGCCTCGGTGCTCCAGCCCGAACTCGGTCGTCCCGTCGGCCCGACCATCGAGAAGTCCTCGGTGGGCACCGGTTCTCTGCTGCTCGTGGGCCTGGGCTCCGCCGGGGTGGCCATGTTCCTGGCCGGGCTGGCCGTCCTGGTCCCGGGTCGGCGGCGGGGGCAGCCGGAGGCGGCGCCGGTCGCCACCCGCTCGCGCTAGCTCGGGGCGAGCCCGCGGGCGCTCACGTCCACGATGTGGGCGAGCAGCGTCTCGATCGGGGGCCATGGGAAGTCCGGCCGGGCGATGAGGAGCGACGTGATCCCGTGCACGCCCGTCCACAGCCCGGTGGCCACGAGGAAGGGGTCGGCGGCGGCCAGGGCACCGGCGTCCATCGCTCGGGTCACGTCCTCCACCAGGTGGCCGAAGGCGCCGAGCCCGGGTAGGTGCTCGAGGTCGACGGGGTTGTCGGCGGCGCCGGCCACCGGGCGGGTCATGAACAGGATGCGGTAGTGCTCGGGGTTCTCCAGGCCGAACTGGACGTAGGCGAGGCCGCGGGCCCGTAAGGCCTCCAGCGGGTCGTCCACCGCCGCCGCGGCCTCGGTCATGCACCGGTCCAGCTCGGCGAAGCGGACTGCGCACACCGCGGCCAGCAGCTCGTCCTTGTCGGCGAAGTGGAGGTAGATCGACGGCGGGGTGACGCCGGCGGCCTCGGCGATGGCCCGGATGGACACCGCCCCCTGGTCGCCGGTCTGGATCAGCAGCCGCTCGGTGGCCTCCAGGATCTCCTCCCGGAGGCGCTCGCCCTGGCCCCGCCGGGCCCGGGCCCGCGGCCGCTGGGCCGGCGCAGACGTCATGTCCTGACTTTCTCACGCCTCGGAGGGTCGGCGGCGACAGGTGCGCGGTCGGCGTCCGAGATGCCGAACCGGGCGTGGACCCGGCGCAGGGCGGGCGGGGCCCACCAGTTGGCCCGCCCGGCCAGGCGCATGAACGCCGGGACCAGGGCGGCCCGGATCAGGGTGGCGTCGAGGATGACGGCCAGGGCCAGGCCCAAGCCGAACAGCTTGATGAACGTCACGTGCGACGTGGCGAAGGCCAGGAAGACCACCGCCAGCAAGGCGGCGGCGGCGGTGACGATGCGGCCCGTGCGCTCCAGGCCGAGGGCGACGGAGCCCACGTTGTCGCCCGTGCGGTCGTACTCCTCCTTGATGCGGCTGAGCAGGAAGACCTCGTAGTCCATCGACAGGCCGAAGGCGATGCAGAACATCAGGATCGGCATGGTGGTGGCGATGGTGCCGGTGGCGGTGAAGTCCAGGATCCCGGACAGGTGGCCCTCCTGGAAGATCCACACCATGGCGCCGAAGCTGGCCGTGAGGCTGAGCAGGTTGACGACGACCGCCTTGACCGGCACCAGCACGCCGCCGGTCATCAGGAACAGGGCGACGAAGGTCACCAGGGCGATCAGCCCGCCGGCCAGGGGCACCCGGCCGAACAGGGACGCCTTGGAATCGACCAGCTCCGCCGACTGCCCGCCCACCTGCACGGCGAACGGCGGGGGCACGGCCCGGACCGCCTTGACCAGCTTCTCGCCCGCCGCCGAGTAGGGCTCGACGGCGGGGACGACCGAGAGCCACGTGCCGGCCCCGGTCCTGCTGGTGAACCGGGCCGAGGCCTCGTTCGGGGGGGCGACGAGCTGGCCGCCGATGTAGGACCCGGTGCTGGCGTCGACTCGGGCCGCGCCCGGCGCCCGGGAGAGGTCGGCGGCGTAGCGGGCGATGTCGGCGGTATTGGCGGCGTCGGCGGTGCGGGCGACGACCGAGAGGGCGCCGGCCTCGTTGGAGGAGAAGTTGGTGCGGATGGCGTCCTGCACCTGGTGGCTGGACGCCGAGGCGGGCAGGACCCGGTCGTCGGGCAGGCCGAAGGCGATGCGCAGGAAGGGGGCGCCCAGGAACAGCAGGACGACGATGATCACGGTCGCCACCGGGACGGGCCGGCGCATGACGGCCAGGGCCACGCGGTGCCAGAACCCGGTTCCCTCGGGCTTGGCCGCGCGGCGCCACAGGACGAGCTTGTCGACCCGGGCGCCGAGCACGGCCAGGAGGGCGGGCAGGACCACGACGGCCCCGACCGCGGCCAGCGCGACCACGGCCACGCCCGCGTAGGCGAACGAGCGGAGGAACGCCAGCGGGAAGACGAGCATGGCGGCCAGGGACACGGCCACCGTGACGGCGCTGAAGATCACCGTGCGCCCCGCGGTGGTCACCGTGCGCACCATGGCCTCGTCCGGGCTGGCGCCGTGGCGGAGCTCCTCCCGATAGCGGGAAACGACGAACAGGCTGTAGTCGATGGCCAGGCCCAGGCCCATGGCCGTGGTCAGGTTGAGGGCGAAGATCGAGACCTGGGTGAACGAGGCCAGCACCCGCAGGACGAGGAAGGTCCCGATGACGGCCAGGGCGCCGATGCCGAGGGGGAGGGAGGCGGCGACCACGCTGCCGAACACCACGACCAGCAGCACGAGCACGATCGGCAGGCTGAGGGTCTCGGCCCGCTTGAGGTCGTGTTCGATCTGGGTGCTGACCTGCCGGAACACCTCGGCGTACCCGCCGACCTGGACCGAGATGGCGCTGCCGTCGCCCGTCCGCGTGAACCGGGGGGAGACCTGCTTGATCACGTCGGCGACGTGGTCGTCGGACCCGCCGATGGTGGCCAGGACCAGGGCCTGCCGCCCGTCGGCGCTGCGCAGCGGGGGCGGCGAGCCGAGGGTCCAGTACGACGTGGCCTGGGTGACGCCGGTCTGGGCGGCCAGCTCCTTGGTGAGGGCCACGCCGGCGGCGGCGGCCTGCGGGTCGTCGACCGAGCCTGCGGTGGCGGTCACGAGCAGGACCAGATTGGGGCTGCGCTGCCCGAAGGCCGCGGCCAGGGTGCGCCGGGCCTGGCTCGACTCGGCGCCGGGGTCGTCGAACCCACCGCCGGAGAGGTGCTTGGCCACCCCGCCCCCCACTGCGCCGGCGACCACCATGGCGAGGAGGGCGGCGACGAGGACCGCTTTGCGACGGCGGACGACGAACCTGGCGAGCGCAGCGAGCATGCCGATGACCCCCGTGTGAGCTAACACCGATAAGTTATCGGCAGTATCCGCCCTCCGGACGCGGTTTGTCTAGCGAAAAGGGCGAACCGGGGGAGAAAGGGGGCGGGCCGGGACCTCGACTGGCGGAGGTCCCGGCCCGGGAGGGGGTTGTTCACACCGCGCTGCGGCGCAAAGGGGATGTACCCCGGTCGTTGGTCGCTAAACCAAGTTGCGAAGAAATCTTGGTGGGACGGTCGGCGGGGCCTCGACATCCGGCGGACCCTCTTTGCCCTTGACTCCAAACATACGTTCGACTAAGATCCCTGTTGACGCCTCGGGGGCCGGCGACTGGCCCCTCACCTGGTCGATGAGCCGCGCCGTGGTCGAGGAGGTGTCGTGGCTGCAACGCTGCTGGAGCAGGCTGCCGCCTTGCGGTCCGCCTTGGCCGAGTTCGATCCGGCGGTCGTAACCGGCGACGATGCCGCCCTGATCGCTGAGCAGCTGGCCGTCACCGAGAAGGCGTGCGCCGGCGCTCGGGCTCGGGCGGCCGTGCGGGCCGCGGCGTGCCACAGCCACGAACGCCGCGGCTTCCCCGATGCCGCCGACTGGCTGGCCCGGGCCGCGGGTTCCAGCCGGGGCGAAGCACAGGCGGCCATGGCCACCGCCTCGGCTGTACCGCCCAGCTCGCCGACCGGCGCGGCCTGGGCCGCGGGCGAGGTGTCGCTCCGACAAGCGCAAGTCATCGCCCGCACCGAAGCGGAGTGCCCGGGTGCCGAGGACGAGCTGCTCGAAATGGCCATGCGGTCTTCGCTCGCCGCGCTCGAGGACGAGGGGCGTCGACGGCGCCTGGCCGCTGCCGATCCCGAGGAACTGCACCGGCGCCAACACCGCGCCCGTCAGTTCCGCCACTGGCGCGGTGCCGACGGCATGATCCGCCTTGCCGGCGCCCTGCCCCCCACGGTCGGTGTCCCGCTGATGAACCGCCTGGACACCGAGACAGACCGGATCCGGCGGGCGGCCGCGGATCCGGAGCCGCGGGCCGCACACGCCGCGGACGCCTTGGTCGGCATGCTGAGCGGCGCCGGCACGGGCCGGCGGACGTCGACCGACCTCGTGCTGGTCTGCCATCTCGATGCGTACCGACGAGGCCACGCCCATGAGGGCGAACCGTGCCACGTCGTGGGGGGCGGCCCCCTTCCCGTGCCCGTGGTTCGCCGGCTGGCTGAGGACGCCTTCCTCAAGGTCGTGCTCCACGACGGGGTGCGAATCGAGACCGTGGCCCATTTCGGGCGCCACATCCCGGCCGAGCTGCGAACCGCGCTGGAGGTCGGTTCTCCGCCCCGCTTCGACGGTGCGGAGTGCGTCGAGGAGGGCTGCGGGAGGCGCTACGGGCTCGAATGGGACCACGTGGATCCGGTGGCCCACGGCGGGCCGACGTCCTACGACAACCTGGCCGCTCGGTGCTGGCCCCACCACCGGGCCAAGACCGAGCGAGACCGCCAGGCGGGCCTCCTGGGGGCATCGCCGTGATGGCGGGCGCCTGGTGGTCGGGGGCAGGGAGGCGCGTCGTAGTGTCGGCGCGCGATGGCGTCGGTCGGCAGCGCGCGTGTCGGGTGCTCGGGGTGGGTGTACCGGCACTGGCGGGGGGCGGTTTATCCGGCCGACCTGCCACAGAAGCGGTGGTTCGAGCATTACGCCTCCCTGCTGGACACCGTCGAGATCAACAACAGCTTCTACCGGCTCCCGACGGAGGCGGCGGTGGAGGGCTGGGCGGCCCAGGCCCCGGCCGGGTTCGTGTACGCCCTCAAGCTGGGGGCGTTCGGGTCGCACCGGATGAAGCTGCGCGATGCCGGCTCCTGGCTGCCGAACCACCTGGACCGGGTGGAGCGGCTGGGCGCCCACGCCGGGCCGACCTTGGTCCAGCTACCACCCCGATGGAAGCGCAACGCCGAACGGCTCGACGAGTTCCTGGCCGTGGCCCCCCGCACCGTCCGGTGGGCGGTAGAGCTGCGGGAGCCGTCGTGGCTGCACGAGGAGGTCTACGACGTGCTCCGCCGGCACGGGGCGGCGCTGTGCATCCACGACCTGCTGGCCGGCCACCCCTGGGAGCTGACCACGGACTGGACGTACGTCCGCTTTCACGGCCCCCAGGCGGTCGAGCGCCCGTACCAGGGGAGGTACGGCCCGGACGGGCTGTTTTGGATGGCCGAGCGGCTGTCGGCCTGGCTGACCGAGGGGCGCGACGTGTACGCCTACTTCAACAACGACGACTCAGGGTTCGCGGTCGAGGACGCCCGCTGGCTGGCCGGACGTTTGAGGAATAGTTGAACACTCAAGTATCGTTGGACACGAGGAGAAGAGAGAAGGAGCGACCATGCCGGTGACCCGCCTCAACCACGCCGTGCTCTACGTCCGCGACGTCGAGCGCACCCGGGAGTTCTACGAAAACGTCCTGGGGTTCAAGACCCTCATCTGGGCGCCGGGCCAAGCCGCCTTCTTCCAGGCCCCGGGCTCGACTAACGACCACGACCTCGGCACCTTCCAGATCGGCTCGGGCGCCGGGCCGTCGACGGCGGGGCGGACCAGCGTGGGCCTGTACCACCTGGCCTGGGAGGTCGACACGCTGGCCGAGCTGGCGCGGATCCGCGGCCTGCTGGCCGAGCGCGGCGCCCTCGCCGGGGCGTCGGACCACGTCACCACCAAGGCGCTGTACGCCCAGGACCCGGACGGGATCGAGTTCGAGGTGTGCTGGCTGCTGCCGGCCGAACTGATCACCGACGAGGACCGGGCGGCCACCGCCGGCCTGGCCCGCCCCCGGCCCCTCGACCTCGAGGCCGAGATCGCCCGCTACGGCGGCGAGACCCGAGGAGGTGTGGGCGTGTCGGTGCCGGTCGGGTAGGCATACGCTGGCCCCGGTGGACGCACCGCTGGTCAGGGTCCTGCCGAGTGCCGAGCTGGAGACCGAGACACCGGGCGAGCCGCGGCTCAAGAAGGTGACGGTCGGCGAGAAGGACATCTTGCTCGGCCGGCTGTCGAGCGGGCCGGTGGTGGCCTTCGCCTCCAACTGCCCGCACCAAAACACCCAGCTCGACGGGGCCACGTTCTTCGACGGCCGCGTCCGCTGCCCCCTCCACGTCTACCTGTACGACCCCCGTACCGGCGAGAACATCGTGCCGGCGCGCGACGCCAACCCGGACAACCTCTGGAAGCTCAAGCCCGGCTACCTGCCGGTGTACGAGGTGGAGGAGCGCGACGGGTGGATCTGGATCGGTGCCGCCCCCAAGCCGCCCCCCGCCGCCTACGACCCGGCGCTGGAGGTGCCGCCCGCCCCGGGCGATCGCCCCGGCGCCGCGGCCCGGGCCCGAGCAGCCGCCGCCGCGGCCGACGACGGGCCCCTCGACCATGGGTCTAAGACGCTCCGGGTGGCGCCCGGCACCACCTTCGACCTCCGGCTGCCGACCGCGCCGCGGCCCGGCTTCATCTGGCGGGTGGAGACCGAGGGGCCGCTGCTGGCCGTGGTCGAGGAGCGCTTCGAGCCGGGCGACCCGCCCCGGCACCTGGTCCGCATCGCCGCCCGGGGCGAGGGGGAGACCACCCTGCGCTGCCTCTACGCCCGCCCCTGGGACAAGGACCCGGCCGAGGTCCGCACCTACGTCGTCCGGGTCGAGTTCACCTAACCCGAACTATTCCTGGGAGATGGCGGCCAGGACGTCGAGGCGGGCGGCCCGGCGGGCGGGGAAGACGGCGGCGGCCACCCCGGCGAGGGCGGCCAGGACCAGGTACACGACCAGTTGGCCGCCGGGGACGACGGTGTGCTTGATCCCCTGGTCTCCGAGGCCGGCCACGATGGCCCACCCGAACAGCACGCCCACGGCCAGGCCCAGCACCGCCCCCAGCACGGCGATGATGACCGACTCGCCCCGGATCATGGACCGGACCTGGCGCCGGGCCATGCCCACGGCCCGCAGGAGCCCCAGCTCGCGGGTCCGCTCGAACACCGACAGGGCCAGGGTGTTCACGATCCCGAACAGGGCGATGATGATCGACAGCAGGAGCAGGGCGGTGACCAGGCCGAGGATCTGGTTGACCTGGTCCTGCTGCTGCTTCTTGAACTCGGCCTGGTCCCGGAGCTCGACGTTGGGGAACGCCTTCGTCACCCGCTCGATGGCGGCGCGGGACGCCGCCGGCGGCACCCCAGGTGCGGCCTTGGCCAGGACGGCGAAGTCCAGGCGGTCGGTGAAGTTGGCGTCGAAGGTGGCGGTGGAGATCAAGTAGCTCCCCAGCAGCTGGTTCTTGGCGAAGATGCCGCCGACCCGCAGGTCCCGCGTCCCGGTGCGGGCGAAGGTCATGGGCAGCACGTCGCCGACCTTGATGCCCTTGTCCTTCGCCGTCTCCTCGCTCACGAACACCTCACCCCGGGCCAGTCCGGCGGCGTCGCCCGACTTGACGTCGAACTTGAGGACCTTGCCCAGGTTGGCCGGGTCGGCGGCGAAGACGCTCTTGGTCTGGCCCCGCAGCTTCCAGTCCCCCGTCTGCAGGGCGGAGACCGCGGCCAGCTCGGGGAGGCGGGCCAGCTGGGGGGCCAGGTCGGTGCTGACCGTGGGGTTGAACTGCGAGGTGCTCAGGATGTAGTCGGCCGACAGGTACTCGTCGACGATGTCGGCGGCGGAGGACTTGATGGACGCGGCCAGCACGCTCACGCAGGCCACCAGGGCCAGGCCGACGGTGAGGGCGGCGGCGGTGGCCGCGGTGCGCCGGGGGTTGCGCATGGCGTTCTGCCGGCCGAGCTTGCCGGACATGCCGGCGAGCCGCGGCAGCGGCGAGCCGATGGCCCGGGCCAGGGGCCGGGCCAGCAGGGGGCTGAGCAGGGAGACGCCGACGAAGACCAGGGCCGCGCCCAGGCCGAGCAGGGGCAGGGCGCCGTTGCCGCCACTGAACAGGCCCCGCAGCATGGCCGCCGCCCCCAGGGTGATGACCACCCCGCCGACGATCGACCGGCGCCGCAACGAGCCGCCCTGCTCGATCCCGGCCCCCCGCAGGGCGGCCATGGGCGGGATCCGCGAGGCCCGGCGGGCGGGCGAGATCGACGACAGCACGGTCACCACCACGCCGACGATGAGCGACACGATGATCGTGCGGGGCTCGACTACCGCCCCGGAGGCGGGGAGATCGATCCCGAACGCCTTGAGCAGTCCCTGCAGCCCGATGGCCACCAGTACCCCGAGCCCGAGCCCGACCAGCGACGCGAACAGGCCGACGATGAACGCCTCCGCCACCACCGCCCCCATGACCTGGCGACGGCTGGCCCCGAGGGCCCGCAGCAGGGCCAGCTCCCGGGTCCGCTGGGCCACCAGGATGGAGAAGGTGTTGAGGATGATGAACCCGCCGACGAACAGCGAGATGCCGGCGAAGACCAGCAGGGCGGTGCTGAAGAAGCCCAGGGCCTGCTGGATCGAGTTGGCATTCTCGTCCGCCACCTGCTGGCTGGTCACCACCTCCAGGCCCGGCGGCAGCGCGGCCGCCACCCGTTCGCGCAGGTCGAGGGCGCCGACCCCGTCGACCGCCTTGGCATCGACCGTGTCGAACCGGCCGACCTTCTTGAACACCCGCTGGGCCGTGGTCCGGTCGAAGGCGGCCAGGGTGGCGCCGGCCAGGTTGTCGGCGTCGCCGAACCCGGTGATGCCGACGACGGTGAAGTCCGCAGCCGGCCCGGCGAACAGGACCTTGACCCGGTCGCCGATGGCGAACTTGTGGTCCTTGGCGGTGATGGCGTCGACCACCACCTCCCCGTCGCGCTGGGGCTCCCGGCCGGACCGCAGCTTGAGCGGCGACAGCGAAGGGTCGGTCCAGTTGAAGCCGAGGGTGGGGGCGCCGGTGGTGGTGACCGCCTTGCCCTCCTTGTCCACGAACTGGGCGTAGCCGCCGACCGACCCGTCGGCCGCCTTGACCCCCGGCACCTTGCGGACGGTGTCGAGGACCGAGGCCGGCACGGTGTCGCGCGCGGTGTCGCTCGACGCCCCGGCGCCGAACCCCGACGCCGCCCGCACCGAGATGTCGGTACCGGCCGATACCTCGCGGAACAAGGTGTCGAAGGTCCGGTTGATGGTGTCGGTGAGCACGAACGTGCCGGCCACGAAGCTGACGCCGAGGACGACGGCCAGGGCGGTCAGGAACAGTCGGAGCTTGTGGGCCAGGACGCCCTTGAGGACAGCGCGGACCACGCCTAGTCCCCCAGCCCCTTCATCCGGTCCAGCACCCGGTCGGCGGTCGGCCCGGTCATCTCGTCGACGATGCGCCCGTCGGCCAGGAACACCACCCGCTCGGCGTACGAGGCGGCGACGGGGTCGTGGGTGACCATGACCACCGTCTGGCTGAACTCAGCCACCGACTTGCGCAGGAACTCGAGCACCTCGGCGCTGGCCTTGGAGTCCAGGTTCCCGGTGGGCTCGTCGGCGAACACGATGTCCGGTCGCGAGGCCAGGGCCCGGGCCGCGGCCACCCGCTGCTGCTGGCCGCCCGACAGCTCGCTGGGGCGGTGGGACAAGCGGTCGCGCAGGCCGACGATGTCGATGAGCCGGTCCACCCACTCCTGGTCGGGCTTGCGGCCGGCGATGTCCATGGGCAGGGTGATGTTCTCGGCCGCGGTGAGGGTGGGGACCAGGTTGTAGGCCTGGAAGATGAAGCCGATCTTGTCCCGGCGGAGGCGGGTCAGCTCCTTGTCGTTCAGGCTGCTCAGCTCGACGTCGCCCACGTAGACGTGGCCGGCGGTGATGGTGTCCAGCCCGGCCATGCAGTGCATGAGGGTGGACTTCCCCGACCCGGACGGCCCCATGATGGCGCTGAACTGGCCGGGGGCGAAGCCGACCGAGATGCCGTCGAGGGCCCGGACCTCGGCGTCGCCCTTGCCGTACACCTTGACCAGCTCGACCCCGCGGGCCGCTGGTGCCGTGCCGTTCGTTCCAATGCTCATTTCTTGTCGGAATCCCATCTGAAGAGGCGGACGGCGAGGATCGAACCGGCGACGGTCCACACGGCCAGCGCCGTCAGATCGCCGCCGTTGAACCCCAGGCCGCGCGTGCGGGGGTCGAAGGCGTACTGGAGCCCGTCGGCGAGCCGCTGCATGGGGAACAGCTTGGCGATCGACTTCAGCCAGTCCGGGGCGGTGTCGAGCGGGAAGAAGATGCCGGAGACGAACAGCAGCGGGAAGATCGAGAAGTTGACGATGGCCGGGGCGGCGTCGGCGTTGGGGCACAGCCCGCTGACCGCCAGCCCGAGGGCGCAGAAGCAGGCCGCCCCCAGGGCCAGGGTGGCGAACAGCCCGAGGGCCGTCCCCGTGCGGAAGTTCACGCCGAAGGCCACCACGCCGAGGCCGACGGTGAGGAACAACAGCATGAAGGTAATGACGATCGACGACCCCACCTGGCCGCCCAGGTAGACCCACGTCGGCACGGGCGTGCCCCGCACCCGCTTGAGGATGCCGAAGTCCCGGGACATGGTCATGCGGATGGCCAGGTTCGTGTAGCAGGCGGAGATGAGCCCGAAGGCCACGATGCCCGGCACGAAGAAGGTGACGAAGGTGATCCCGCCCCGCTCGTCGATGCGCTGGCCCGAGTTGAGGGTGGAGAAGATGATGAGGAACAGCAGGGGGAAGGCGAAGGTGAACACCGCCCCCGCCGGGTTCCGCCAGAACGCCTTCTGCTCGAACCGCAGCTGGCGGGCGGCGATGGCCAGGTCGCTCACGTGGTTGCGGTCTCCGCGGTGAGCTGCAGGTAGACGTCTTCGAGGGTGGGGCGGGCGACGGTGAGGTTCTCCAGCGTCACGCCCCTCTCCAGCGACCAGCCGGTGAGGACATGGAGGGCGGGCGTGGGGTCCTGCGCGGTGACGATGACCTGGCCGTCGGCGTGGATCACCGTCGCCGGTCCGAGGTCGGGCAGTTGCAGGGTGGCGTCCCCCAGCGTGAAGCGGATCTCGGTGGCGTTGTCCCGGCCGGCCAGGCGGCTGGGCGGCCCCTCGGCCACGATCAGCCCACCGGCGATGACCGCCACGCGGTCGGCCAGCACCTGGGCCTCGTCCATGTAGTGGGTGGTGAGGAAGATGGTCTTGCCCAGGGAGCGGAGGTTGCGGATGACCTCCCATGCCTCCCGGCGGGCCGAGGGGTCGAAGCCGGTGGTGGGCTCGTCGAGGAAGACCAGGTCGGGGTCACCGGCCAGGCCGAGGGCCAGGTCGAGCCGGCGGCGCTGGCCGCCCGACAGCTTCTTGACGATCTCGTCGCGCTTGGCCTCCAGCCCGGTCAGGGCCAGCAGCTCGTCGACCGGCCGGGGGTGTGGGTAGTAGCCGCAGTACAGCTCCAGCACCTCGGCCACCTTGAGGAAGCGCTCCACCCCGGTTTCCTGCAGGACGATGCCGATGCGCTCCCGGATGGCCCGCTCGCCGTGGGCCGGGTCGTGGCCAAGCACCTCAACGTCGCCGGCGCTGCGGGGCCGGTAGCCCTCCAGGATCTCGACCGTGGTGGTCTTGCCCGCCCCGTTGGGGCCGAGGAACCCGAAGACCTCGCCCTCGGCCACGTCGAAGTCGATGCCGCGCACGGCCTCGAACGCGCCGTAGGACTTTCGGAGGTTGCGAACCCGGATGGCCGTCATGCACGGCTCCTCTGCAGCGTGATCGGTGACGTCCCCAGCCCCCGGGCGACTCTATCCACGGTCCGGCCGGTACCCTCGGTCGCCATGTGCGGCCGGATCGTGGTGGCCAGGCCCACGGACGTGCTGGCCGGGTTCTTCGGGGTGACCGACGTGGTCGCCGGCGAGCGGGAGCCGAGCTGGAACGTGACCCCGGGGGCCGAGATCCTGGCCGTGGCCGGGACCCGGTCGGGGCGGCGGCTGGGGACGATGGGGTGGGGCCTGGTCCCCTCCTGGTTGGCCGATCCGGCGGGCGGGCCCCGGCCCATCAACGCCCGGGTCGAGACCATCGTCGACAACGGCATGTTCGCCGAGTCCCTGGCCCGCCGCCGCTGCCTGGTCGTGGTCGACGGCTTTTACGAGTGGCGCCGGCCGGTCGGCGGTCCCAAGCAGCCGTACTACCTGGACCTGGCCGACGGCTCGGAGGACCCCTTCGCCCTGGCCGGGATCTGGGACCGCAACGCCGGCGCGGTCACGTGCGCGGTGGTGACGTGCCCGGCGGACGAGAACCTGACCTGGCTGCACGACCGCATGCCCGTCCGCCTGGCGCCCGACCGCTGGGACGCCTGGCTCGACCCGGCCGCCCACGACGTCGACGAGTTGCTCCGCCTCCTGCACGCCGGCCCGGCCGTGCCCCTGCGAGCCCGACCGGTCGGCCCCCGGGTCAACAGCGCCCGAAACGACGGCCCCGACCTGGTCACGGTGCTGTCCGGCGAGACCCAGCCCCAGCTGCTCTGACCCCTCGTTCTGGCTGCAGTTACCCGCCACATGGCGGGTAAGTGCAGCCAGAACGAGGGAGGAGGGTCAGGGGTCGGCGTCCAGGGTGGCGACGTCGGGGTCGACGCCGGTGCCGTCCAGGGGGTCGTCGGCGGTCGGCGGGCGGCCGGCGACGTAGCGGTCGAGAAAGGCGACGGCGACCTTGTCGACCGTGTCCAGGTACTCGCTGCCGTCGAGGAACGGCGGCAGGTGGCCGCCGCCGAGCAGGGTGAGCATGTACCGGGGCGACACCGCCTCCCCGTAGACCTCGGCCCCGCTCTCGTAACCGCTGATGTCGTCCTCGTCGCCCTGGACGACCAGGATCGGCGGGTTGTCGACCGACCCGTAGACCGGGGCGGCCGACAGGGCGATGACCGCCCGCAGCCCGTCGAGGGGCTCGACGGCCACGCCGAGGGCGGTGACCCCGCCGTCGGAGTGCCCGGCCACGGCCAGGCGATCCGGGTCGACCCGGACCGGCAGCGGGCTGTCGGGGGCGACCAGGGAGCCGATCACGAAGCGGACGTCGTCCGGCTGGTTCTCGATGTCGTACTCGTCCAGCCAGTCGCCGGCCACGTCCTCGTCGGTCAGCGGGAACTCCGGGGCGGCGACGATGTACCCGGCTGCGGCCCACGCCTCGCACAGGGCGGCGTACGGGGCGGGGCCGACCTCGTACCCGTGGGCGAACACCACCAGCGGCCATGGGCCCCCGCCGGGGTCGAGGGGGTACCAGACCCAGGTGGTCAGTGCCCGGGTCGACGAGAGCGGCTCGCCGCCGCTCACGGTGGGACGGCTGTCGTCGACCAGGGGAAGCACGACCGAGGCGACGGGCAGGGGGGTGACCAGCGGGACGGGGGTCGAGGCGGCGGCGGGGACCGGTGAGGGGTCGCCGGGCGTGACGTCCGGGGTGACCCGGGCCGGGGTCGTCGTCGGGGTCTCGTCGACGTTCAGGGCGGCGGACGACGGTGGGGTGGCCTTCGCCACCGGGCGAGGATCGTCCGTGCAGGCGCCGGTGACGACGAGTCCGGCGACCACCACGGCTGCGAGGCCGGAGCGAAGGGGGTGCGTGGGCCGAGGCTAGCCAGCGCCCCCGGCCGCGCCGCCGCGCCGTCGCAGGACGACGACCACCCCGACCAGCACGGCGAGCACGACCACGCCCACGCCCACCACGAGCGCCGCCGACGTCCCCCCGCCGGAGCCCCCCGAGCCGCCCACCGGCGACAGGACGTACAGCCCGCCGCTGGTGTCGACGGCCACGACGTACTTGGACGTGGCGGCCACGCCGACCACGTCGGTGGCCGTGGGCAGGTTCTTGGTGGGGTCGGCCGTCGGCGGTGGGACGAACGCAGCCAGCTCCTTGGGCGAGCCGCCGCCGAGGTCGAGGGCCCGCAGCCCGGCCGCGTGCCACGTCACGTAGGCGACCGAGCCGCGGACGGCCGCCGGCCCGGGCGCGTACACGCCGAGGTCGGCGGGCGGGAACACGGTGGCCTCCGCCGGCCGCCACGTCGTCACGACCCGAGGGGCCACCGGGTCGGAGAGGTCGAGGACGCGCAGCCCGCCCCACTCGCCCTTGGCGTCGACCAGCGACCCCTTCGCCGCCTGCCCGCCGGCGCACTGCCCGCCGTCGAGCCGGGGGCACAGGGCGGTGCGCAGGGCGTCGCCGTCGGGCTGGTCCACCATGGTGCCGGGGATCGAGATCCCGTTGAAGTCCCCGCCCCATGCGATGGCCTGGGGCGAGGCCGAGAACGGGGCGTTCGGCACCCGGGTGAACAGGACGGCCGCCGCGCCGGCCTGCTGGGCCCGGCGCATCTTGACCGTGTTGTTGCACGCCGCGGTGGCGATGTCGGGCTGGGTGGCGTTGACCTTGAACGTGTCGAGCAGGACGATCTTGCCCCGCGGATCGGAGGGGTACGGGTCCTCGGCGGTGGCGTTGTTGGCTCCCCGGGCCGGGCAGCCGCGGCCGCCATAGACGATGTCGGCCGACACCTTCGCTCCGGGCCGCTTGTAGAGCTGGGACTCGCTGGTGGGGTCGTAGAGCGTGGGCAGGCCCTCGCAGGCGAACTTGGTCCCGGCCAGCGAGGCCGGGCTGTCCACCACCAGGCTGGTCGACGACGGCCACCACCCCTCGTCGGACTCCAGGGCCAGCTGCCGCCCGCCCGCCCCGAACGAGGCGGCGAAGCCGGCGTTGCCCTCCTCCGCCCGGTCGCCGGGGAACGATGCCTGCGCCACCTTCACCGGCTTGGCCGGGTCGGTGACGTCCAAGGCGAAGAGCCCGCCGTCCAGGAAGGCGACGAGGGCCTGGTTGCCGTCGGTGGACAGGGTGGCCGAGTGGCCGTTGGTGAAGGGGGCGCAGCCGTTCGGCGAGAACGACCCGGGCCGTTGGCCGAGGGGCGGCCAGGAGCCGACCTGGGTGGGCCGGCGGGGATCGGTGACGTCGACCAGGCGGACGTCGCCCGAGGGCCGGTTGTTGAAGTCGGCGATGAGCTCGACGGTCACTGCGACCACCTTGCCGTCGGCCCGCTGGGCCAGCGACACCGCGTGCTGGCCGACCGCGCAGCGGTTCACGTTGCCGTCCGGCGGCGGCCCGCACCCCGGCCCGTCGGTCGGCACGTCGTCCATCGGGCCCTGGTCGGCCATGTACCGGCCGAGCAGCTTGGGGTCGGCCCGGTTGGTGACGTCGTAGAACACCACGCCCCGGTCCACCCCGCTGGGCGACGGGTGGGCGGCGTTGACCGTGCACCCGGTCGGGCCCAGCTCGGAGACGCCGTCGTCGAGGGCGATGGCCGCCAGGTCGCCGGTGAAGGTGGGCGTCTTGACGTGGAGGGCGGCCACGTCGATGGCGGCGATCCCCTCGGGTACCGGGATCTCCGAGGCCACCTTCGGCGCCTTGGGGTCGGTGAGGTCGACCACCTTGACCGACGTGCCCAGGCAGGGGAGCGGGTTGTAGCGCTCGGTGTGGTAACCGGTGTCGGGGATGAGCCCGCCGCCCACGATGGCGGTGTCCCCGACGACGGCCACGTCACCGTTCAGCCCCTTGCCGCCCAGGTCGCTGTGGCCCAGCACCTGCAGCTGGCTGGTCGCCACCGGGGCACCGGCCACCGGCCCGGCCAGCGCCATCACCAACGCGCCGACGACGACGCCCGCCTGCAACCGCACCCCGCCCCTCATCCGGCCCTCCCCCGTTCGCGGCCCATTGTCGCTCCCCGGGGGGCGGCCCGCTCGTGGTCTAGTCGGCCGAGCCGATCATCACCCGGTCCCCCGCCCGGTGTCGAGGGCCCCGCCCACCAGCGAGGGCGCACGATCCCGGTACACGGTCGGGCGGCCGAAGCGCCCGCGGTAGGCCCCCGGGGGGACGCCGAGCACGCGCAGGAACGCCCGCCGCATGGTCTCCGGCGATCGGAAGCCGGCTCGTCGGGCCACGAGGTCGAGCCCGTCGTTGCCCAGCTCGAGCAGCGCCTTCGCCGCCTCCACCCGGGCCTGCTCGACGTACTGGGCCGGCGGCACGCCCACCTCCTCGTTGAAGAGGCGGGTGAAGTGACGGACGCTCATCGATGCGTCCTTGGCCATGGTCGGGATCGAGTGGTCGCCGGCCGGATCCTTGGCGATGGCGTCGAGCGCCGCCCGCAGGCTCTCGTGGCGGGTGTTGGTCACCTGCGAGCGGACGCTGAACTGCGACTGGCCTCCCGGCCGCTGCATGAACACGACCAGCGCCTTCGCCGCCCGCCGGGCCAGTTCGATGCCGTGGTCCTCCTCGACGAGGGCCAGCGCCAGGTCGATGCCGGCGGTCACGCCGGCCGACGTGGCAATGCGCCCCTCCCGGACGAAGATGGCGTCCTCGTCGACCACGAGGCCGGGGTGCCGCTCGGCCAGCTCTGCGCAGCGGGCCCAGTGCGTCGTCGCCCGGTGCCCGTCGAGCAGCCCGGCGGCGGCGAGCACGAACGCGCCGGTACAGACGGACGTGACCCGCCGGGCCCCTCCGGCCAACCGGAGCACTTCGGCAACAAGCACCCGGTCCTCGGCCGCCGCCACGTACTCGAGGCCGCCGACGACGATGACCGTGTCGACGTCATCGGCGTCGACATCCTCCAAGGCCAGGTCGACACCCAGCTTCGGACCACGCACGGTGGTTATGCCGCGCCCGCCGACCGATGCCGTCTGGATGCGGTAGAGGGTCGACGACGGGTCGGCGACCGCGAAAACCTCCAACGGGCCGGCCAGGTCGAGCATCCGGACACCGTTCCAGACGACGAAGAGGACGCGTCTGGGCGCCGGCGCGGCAGGCGTGGCGACCGCACGCAACTGCGCCGATCCAGGACGTTCGGTCCGGCGCGGCCGGGATGGCCGAATCCGAGGGTTCTCTGTCATTGCGGGGCCGCACCGACGGCGGGAGACTGACCCCGGCTCCGATCGACATTCACCGGGTGGGAGCGTACGCGACTATGCACACTTCGACCCCACTCCCTCCGCCGCGGCCGCGCCCATGAACCTTCGAGCGCCGGCGGCCATTCGTCCCGAGCCGAAGCAGGACGCCGGCAAGCGCCGGGGGCCGGCGCCCCGGCCCTACGTGCTCCCGGCGCGTCTTTTCCCGGTGTTCGTCGTGTTCCTGCTCGGGACCGCGGTGCTCAGCGCCCTCGTCGCCCTGAGCGTCGGCGCCGTCAACATCCCACTCGGCGATGTCTGGCAGGTCGTGCTCCGCCATCTGACCCGGCGGCGGGTAGGCGAGAACCTGGTCCAGGACAGGATCATCTGGACCTTCCGGGCCCCCCGGGTGGTCATGGCCCTCATCGTCGGCGCCGGGCTGAGCGTGGTCGGGACCGCCCTGCAGGCGCTGGTGCGCAACCCCCTGGCCGACTCGTACATCCTCGGCGTGAACCAAGGCGCGGCCCTCGGAGCGGTGGCGGTCATCGTGCTCGGGTCGGGTGCTCTCGGCGGGCTGAGCGTCTCCGGCGCCGCCTTCGTGGGGGCCATGGTCGCCCTCATCCTGGTGTTCCTCCTCGGCCAGCGGTCCGGCCGGTCGAACCCCACCCGGCTCATCCTCGCCGGCGTGGCCATCGGCCACCTGCTGTCGTCGGCGACGAGCTACCTCCAGATCCATGCCAACAACCAGGCCCTGGCCGGCGTGGTCTTCTGGCTCCTCGGCAGCTTCTCGGGCGCGAAGTGGAGCCAGCTGGGGTTCCCCGCCTTCGTGATGCTGGCGTCGACCATTTGGCTGATGCTGCAGCGCAGGGGCCTGAACGCGCTCCTCATGGGCGACGAGTCCGCCGCCGCCCTCGGCGTCAACCTCAACCGGTTCCGCGTCGAGCTGCTCGTCGTCTGTGCGCTGCTGAGCGGGACGATGGTCGCCATCGCCGGCTCCATCGGGTTCGTCGGCATCCTGATCCCGCACGTCGCCCGGCTGCTGGTCGGCGCCGACCACCGGCGGGTGCTCCCCGTCGCCGCCCTGATGGGCGCGTCGTACCTGGTGTGGGTGGACCTGGCCGCCCGGACGCTGGAGAAGCCGGCCGAGCTCCCGATCGGCATCTTCACCGCCCTGCTCGGCGCCCCGTTCTTCCTCTGGCTCATGAAGCGCCGTGACCGCCACGGAGCGGTGGTCTGATGCGGGTCCGGCTGGACGGCGTCGATGTCCGGATCGACGGCGTGACCATCGTCGACGGGGTCGACCTCGTCGCCGAGTCCGGTCAGATGATCGGCCTGGTGGGGCCGAACGGGAGCGGGAAGTCGACCATGTTGCGGACGATGTACCGGGCGCTGCGCCCCGCGGCCGGCGCCGTGCACCTCGACGACGACGACGTCTGGAAGCTGTCGGCCAAGCAGGCGGCGCAGCGCTCGGCGGTCGTCGCCCAGGAGGCACCGGCCGACTTCGACCTCACGGTCGGCGAGGTCGTCATGATGGGCCGGACGCCCCACAAGGGGCTGCTCGAACGGGACTCCAAGGAGGACGCCCGCATCGTCGCCGACGCCCTGGCGCGGGTGGAGATGACCGAGTTCGCCGACCGGCTCTTCGCCACGCTCAGCGGCGGGGAGAAGCAGCGGACGCTCGTGGCCCGGGCCCTCGCCCAGCAGAGCCGGGTGCTCATCCTCGACGAGGCCACCAACCACCTGGACATCCATGCCCAGCTCGGCCTGATGGAGCTGGTCCGGGGCCTCGGCGTCACCGTGATCGCCGCCCTGCACGACCTCAACCTGGCCGCGTCCTACTGCGACGCCGTCTGCGTCGTCGACCGGGGCCGGGTGGTCGCCGCCGGCCCGGTCGACACGGTGCTGACCCCGGCCCGGCTGGCCGAGGTCTTCGGTGTCAACGCCCACTGCGGGACCCATCCCCTGACCGGGCGCCCGCTGCTCACCTTCAGTCCCCTGTTCCCGAATCACCGCGACCGCGAACCCCGCGGCGCCACCAAGGAGGTCTCTGCATGAGACGAACCGTCCCCTTCGCACACCGCATGGCCGCCGCGGCCGTGGTGCTGGCCATGGCCGGCGTCGCCTGCGGAAGCAAGGATTCTCCCACCGCCACCGCGCCGGCCCAGTCGGCCCCGGTGACGACACCCGCGGTTTCCTATCCCCTCACGGTCACCGACTGCGGCAAGCCCGTGACCATTCCCCACGAGCCGAAGCGGGTCGTGGTCGACAACACCGCGGTGGCCGAGATCTTCTTCGCCCTCGGCCTGGGCGACCGTATCGTGGCCCAGTTCATGGAGACGAACCTGGTCGATGCCCTCCCGCAGTACAAGGACCAGGACGCCAAGGTCAAGACGCTCGGCGGGCCCAGGTCGAACGTGCACGTCCCGTCGAAGGAGGTCCTCCTCTCCGTCCAGCCTGATCTCGTCGTCCCGTCGTTCCCCAAGTCCATCGATTCCGAGGGGACCATCACCACCGCCGACCTCACCTCCGTCGGCGCCACCCCGGTGGTCCTGAGCTACGGGTGCCCGAACGCCCCCGCCATCCTCAAGATCGACGACCAGTTCAACGACGTGCTCCTGATCGGCGAGATCTTCGGGGTGAAGGACAAGGCGCAGAAGCTGGTCGACGACATGAAGGCGCAGCTGGCCGACGTGCAGCGCCGGGTGGGGAACCTGCCCAAGCCGACGGTGGCCTCCTTCTACGTCTTCAACGGCAAGCTCAGCGTGTACGGCGGCGGCATCCCCGACGAGATCATCCGGTACGCCGGTGGCAACAACGTCTGGACCGGCAAGAACACGCCGCCCGGCTACGCCATCACCAACATCAGCAACGAGTCGTTCGCGGCACAGCCGGTCGACTTCTGGGTGATCACCAACCTCACCGGTATCTCGCAGGGCGCGTTGTCGCCCCAGGACGCGTTCGGCGTCGCCGCCGGGTTGTTCCCGACCATGCCCGCCGCGGTCAACAAGAAGTGGGCCCCCCTGAGCGGCCACGCCCAGCAGCCGAGCCTGGTGGCGGTGGACTCCATCGTCCAGCTGGCCAAGGCGCTGCACCCGGAGGCCTTCTGACATGGCAAAGACCATTGCCGTCCTGCTGTTCGACGGGGTCGAGGAGCTGGACGCCATCGGGCCGTTCGAGGTCCTGGCCGGCTGGACCAGGATGTTCCCCGACGAAGGTTGGCGGACCACGACCGTCGGCCTCGACGGGCCGGAGCCCATCCGCTGCGGCCACGGCCTGGTCGTGACGCCGGAGACGTCGTTCGACGCCGCCGGCCGGATCGACCTGCTGGTGTACCCCGGTGGGCGCGGGGCGCGCGAGCGGGTGGACAACGAGGCGCACCTGGACTGGGTCCGCAAGCAGGTGAGCGAGATCGAGACGATGACGAGTGTTTGTACCGGCGCCCTCGTCCTGGCCGCCGCCGGGCTGCTGCACGACCGTCCGGCCACCACCCATTGGGGCGCCCTCGACCGTCTGGCCGAGATCGACCCCACCATCGACGTCCGTCGCGAGGATCGCTACGTCGACGACGGCGACATCGTGACGGCCGCCGGCATCTCGGCGGGCATCGACATGGCCCTGCACCTCGTCGCCCGGCTGGGCGGCGAGGACCAGGCCCGGCGGGTGCGCAAGTTCCTCCAGTACGACCCCGCACCGCCGGTCTGAGCACAGGGCGGCGTGCGGGGGACGCTGGGCGGGTAGCAGTAAGGCATGCCGAGAGCGATCTGGAGCGGGGCCATCAGCTTCGGGCTGGTCAGCGTGCCGGTGAAGGCGTTCGCCGCCGTCCGGGACCACAGCGTCCATTTCAACCAGCTGGAGAAGGGCACCGGGGCCCGGATCCAGTACAAGAAGGTCTCGGACAAGACGGGCAAGGAGGTCCCGAGCGACGACATCGAGTCGGGCTACGAGGTGTCGTCGGGCAAGTACGTCGTAGTCGAGGACGACGAGCTCGACAAGCTCCGGCCCCGCACCTCACGCACCATCGACGTGGCCGACTTCGTGGATCTCCACGAGATCGACCCGATCTACTACGAGCGCACCTACTGGCTGGGCCCGGACGGGGAGGCGGCCGAGAAGCCGTACCGGCTGCTCCTGGCGGCCATGGAGAGCGAGGGCAAAGCGGGCATCGGCACGGTCGTCATGCGCAAGACGCAGTACCTCGCCGCCATCCGCCCCCTCGACGGGGCGCTGGCCATGTCGACCATGCGCTTCGCCGACGAGGTGGTCCCGCAGTCCGAGATCGACGTGCCCGGCAAGGGGGCGGCCACCAAGCCCGAGCCGAAGGAGCTGAAGCTGGCGGCGCAGATCATCGACTCCCTGGCCACCGACTGGGACCCGGCCCGCTACCACGACACCTATACCGAGGAGCTGAAGCGCCTGATCGATGCCAAGGCCAAGGGCAAAGAGATCGTGGTCGAGCCCGACGAGACCCCAGAGTCCAACGTCGTCGACCTCATGCAGGCCCTGGAGGCCAGCCTGGCCGCGGCCCGCAAGGGCGGCGGCGGGCCCAAGATGCAGGCCGAGGTGGCCAAGATGGCCAAGGAGCTGGCCGACGAGGAACCCGAGCCGGCGAAGCAGAAGGCCCCCGCCCGCACGCGCACGACCGGCAAACGCTCTTCGAAAGCCAAGGCCAAGGCCAGCTGACCCTCCTCTCGGGGGTCGGGCGGGGCGGGTAGAGTCGTCGGTACACGGCAGGGGGAGCGGACATGAGGGCGAGCATGGGTTTGGACGTCGGCGCGCGATCGCGCCGCCGCGTGTGGTCGCGGTTGATCGCCGCCGGGCCGATCGGCGCCCTCGTCGGCGTCGGGCTGGCCGTGGTCCCCATGCCGGCGGTCCAGGCGCAGGTCGTCCACCACACCAAGGCGGGGGAGGTTTCCGGCGCCCTCGATCGGTCCGAGGTCCGCGCCCTCCCGTTCCCGGCCCGCCACGCCGCCCTGTACTGGGTCGGCAACCCCGACGCCCAGGTGACGATGTCCTTCAGCCGGGACGGCGTCACCTTCGGCGCGCCGGTGCCGGTCGAGGAGGACGAGGTCGGCACGCAGCTGCACAACGGGCGGACGTACGGCGCGGTCGTCCCCGCCGGCGACGCCACCGCGGTCCGGATCACCACCGACCGCCCCCTGGGCCGGATCACCGTCCTCGCCCTCGCCGAGGACGCCACCACCGTCGAGACCTGGCCGGGACCGGGCACCCCGGCGGGGTCGACGCCGAACGTGCAGCCGCGTAGCGCCTGGGGCGCCGACGAGAGCCTGCGCTTCCGGGGCCCGAACGCGGTGTGGCCGCCCGTGTTCCAGACCGTGCAAAAGCTGGTGGTCCACCACACCGCCGGCGCCAACGATGAACGGGGCGAGGCGGCCAAGGCCACCATCCGGTCGATCTACTACTACCACGCCGTCACCCAGGGCTGGGGCGACATCGGGTACAACTTCCTGATGGACGCCGACGGCGTCATCTACGAGGGTCGGAGCACCGCGGCGACGAAGGCCGACGACGGCAACGTGACCGGCGAGAACGCCGGCCACCAGTCGGTGACCGCCGGGCACGCCTACGGCCACAACTCGGGCACCGAGGGCATCGCCGTGCTCGGCAACTACGTCAGCACCCCGATCCCCGACAAGGTGAACGTCGCCCTCAAGGACTTTCTCTTCTCCAAGGCCAGCGCCCACGGGCTCTACGCCGCCCAGGTCTCCACCTACACCAACCCGGTCAACGGGGTGCAGGAGCGGTTCGAGAACATCCCGGGGCACCTGGAGGTGCCAGACAACGCCACCGAGTGCCCGGGCGGCCTGTTCCTGGACCGGCTCAGAGTCATGCGCAGCGAGATGGGCACCATGATGGACTCCACTCCGTCGGCGGCACCCGACCGGGCCGCCCCGAGCCCGCCCGCCGGCCTGTCGGCCAAGGCGGCCAAGCGGGCCGTGACCCTCAGCTGGCCGGTGGTGAAGACCGACACCGGCTCCGGCGGCGGGGTCAGCGGGGTAGTGGGCTACGACGTGTACCGCAGGCTGGTGGACGGCTCGCTGTCCCTGCTGGCCAGCACGACCGCGCTCACCTACACCGACAGCGCCCCCAACCCGGGCCTGAACAGCTACGTCGTCAAGACGTTCGACGGTGCCGCCAACCGCAGCGTGGCGTCACCGACTGCCATCGCCCTGGCCTAGCCACGCGACAGGAGTGGTTAGCTCGGGGCCAGCTCGACCTCGACGGAGAAGGTTTCCGACTCCTCGCTGACCAGCTCGGCGATCCGGCCGGCGTCCCGGACGTCGTGGGCTGCGCCGGCCAGGGCGGCCAACCGCTCGGCGGAGTCGCGCACGACGGCCCGGGCGACCTCGGCCCGCATGCTGGCCTGGGCGACGGTCTTGGCCTTGC
>DATJHJ010000068.1:0-2206 GCA_035494015.1 Acidimicrobiales bacterium | reverse complement strand
CCGGGCCGGACCAGGTGGCGCAGGCGGTAGAAGGGCAGCTTCTCCTCCAGCTCCCGCACATACCGGGGCTGCTCGGGCCGGGGGCCGACCACGGAGAGGTCGCCGCGCAGGATGTTGACGACCTGGGGCAGCTCGTCCAGGTGGCTGCGGCGGAGCCAGGCGCCGAACGGGGTGATGCGGGGGTCGTCCTCGGCGGTCCAGTTCGACGACGACGGCCCGTCGCCCGCCCGCATGGTCCGGAACTTGAGGATCTCGAACTCCTCGCCGCCCTTGCCCACCCGCCGCTGGCGGTAGAGGAGGGGGCCGGGGTTGCCCAGCCTGTTGCCGAGCCAGACGGCGGGGGTGACCAGGGCGAGGGCGGCCAGCCCGGCCAAGGCGCCGGCGGTGTCGAGGATGCGCTTGATCCGGCCGTAGCGGGCCCGGTGCAGCTCGCCGATGTCGAAGAGGAGCGAGATGCGCTCCAGCTCGGCCAGGGGGAGCTTGCCGAGCCACTGGTCGTAGAACAGGGACAGGGTGCGGACCCGCACGCCCGACTCGTGCAGGGCGGCGGCCTGGGCCACGATCGACTGGTCGGCCAGGGCGTTCCGGTCGAGCACCACCGCGGTCGCCGCAGTGGCCCGGACGACCTCGACGAGGGGTTGGTGGTCGCTCCCGTCTGCGGCGGCATCGGCGGGCGAGAGCACCCAGGCCAGCACGGCGGGCCGCTCGGGGTGGGCGTCGAGCTCGCGTGAGAGGTTGGCGCTCTCCTCCGGGCCAGCCACGGCCACCACCCGGTCCCGCTGCTCGTCCCGTGCCCGCCCGTTGCGGGCCAGCGAGCTGCACAGGACGGCAAACGGCACCAGGAGGACTGGAGTGCCGAAGACCACGAAACGGGGCAGCAAGGCCGATCCGGCGACGAGCTGTAGCACCGACATGGCCAGGGCGGCGGCACCGGTCGAGGCCGCCGCGGTCAGCGCCGCCGATCGCCGGCTCCGGGCCAGCTCCGGCAGCCCGGCTCCGTAGGACGCCGCCCACAGGATGCCGATGTAGGCCAGCGCCCAGGCGAACCGGAACGACGCGGTGAAGTCGTAGGCATGCGCCTCGGCATGGGCCTTGCTGAGCCCCAGGACGGTGGCAGCGATCCCGGCCAGGAGAAGCGGGCGAGCCACACGGCGCATGGAGGTGTTATCGACCACCCCGGCGGTCCGGTTGAGCCACCGGTTGCAGCATCGTGGCATGCATCGAGGTACGTCAGCCGGGTAGGCATCCCGGCCCCGCAGCAGGATTCGCCGGCCGTCGAGCGGGCGTACCATCCGTCGGACCGGGCGCGCCGCCAGCGATGTCGGTAGAATTCGGTCCTCTGCCGGCCAGATGGCCGGCAACGGCGAAAGGCGGAAGGCGGATCATGCGAAGGCTTCTGGTCAAGTCCCTTGTGGCTGCGACGGCGTTGTTGCCGGGCGGGCTCGTTGTTGCCCTCGGCGCGCCGCCCGCGTGGGCGACTGTCAACTGCACTTCGAGCATCAACAACACCACGGTGAACGACAGTGTGTTCGTCCCCCCCGGGGCCACGTGCGTGATCTTCAACTCGACGGTGAATGGGAACGTCGTCGTCGGGACCGGCGCGTCGATCACCCTCGTCGGAGCGACGGTCACGGGGACCTTCGTCTCGAGCGGGGCCCACGACATCCGGATGGGGAACTGCTCCGAGTTCGGCTGCGCGGTTCCCCGACCCACGCTGATCAGGGGGAACGTTCTCATTCAGGGCACGACCGGCGTGCCCTTCTTCCCCACCAAAAACGTCATCTGCGACGCCACGTTCACCGGCGGGAACGTCGTGTTGCAGGGCAACCGCGCCCCGTTCGCCATCGGTACGGATCCCCAGTGCTTCGCCGGGGGTGGCGACCGGGTCGGCGCCAGCCTCGTCCTGTCGAACAACACCGCGCCGATCACCCTCGCCGGAAACCAGATTTCCGGGTTCCTGGAGTGCGTGGGGAACAGTCCCGCCCCGGTGAACGGCGGCGGCAACGTGGCCGCCAGCAAGGGAGGCCAATGCGCCGGCTTCTGACGTTCAGTTAGCGAGCAGGTAGCCCGAGCCCGCCGGCCGCCGGATACGGTCGCCGCGCTTCGCGCCCGTCCCTCCGCAGGGCCTTCCTGGTCGTGCCCAGCCGGGGGCCGGGAGTTGTCCCCCTTACCTTGGCCCAGCGAGCGGGGGGTTCGGCGCACGCGT
>DATJHJ010000067.1:0-15377 GCA_035494015.1 Acidimicrobiales bacterium | reverse complement strand
CAGCGGCGGCGCCGAGGGAGGCGATGCCCTGTGGGCGAAGCAGGACCGGGCCAGCTCCTCGGCCGAGAAGCACTCGAGCAGCTCCTCGAGGCCGACGTTGAGGGCCCGGGCGACGGTCTCGATGGCCAGGCCACGGGTGCTCAGCCGGGTCGGGAGCCGGTAGGGCTTGAGGCGGCTCTCCATCATCCCGATCATCGCCACCGACACCGGCCGCTGCGGGTCGAGCTCGGCCGTGCGGACGCTGAGCCCCTCGCGCGTGAGGTGCTCCTTGGACCGCAGGCGACGCAGGCGCTCGGCGAGGGTTTCGGTCGGGTTCGCGGCATGCACGCTACCGCTTGGATATCCCTGGTCCGAGGACCGTTTCGGGTACGGTTCGTGCAGATGAAGGTCATGCCGCTGAAGACCGCGTTGCTCGTCCCGGGCGACGACATCGTGGAGGTGGCCCAGGGCGCGCTCGACGTCGCCAATCTCCAGCCCGAACCTTCCGACATCCTGGTCATCTGCGAGTCGCCGCTGGCCATCACCCAGGGCCGCATCGTCGACCTGGACGACGTCCACCCCGGCTTTGCCGCCCGCATCCTGTGCCGGCTCTTCGATTTCGACAGCAGCCTGTGCAATCCCTACGCCTTCCAGGTCGCCATCGACCTTGCCGGCCTGCCTCGGATCGTCTTGGCCCTGATCGTGGCCATGCCCGGGCGGATCTTCGGCCGCCACGGCGACTTCTACCGGCTCGCCGGTCGCCAGGTGACCTGGATCGACGACGTGCCCGGCAACCTCCCGCCCTACACCCAGGACATCGTCCTGGGGCCCGACGACCCGCGCGGCGTGGCCTGCCGGGTGGCCGAGGCGCTGGGCTGCGGCGTGGCGGTGGTGGACGCCAACGACCTCGGTCGCGTCGAGATCTGCGGCGCCTCGCCGTTCATCGACCACGACCTGCTGGTGGAGGCCATGCGCCCCAACCCGCAGGGCAACGCCGACGAGCGCACCCCGCTCGTGCTGGTCCGCGCCTCCTGACCACCCGCCCGCCGATGGACCAGTCTTCCGCGCCGTACTTCGAGGCCCTGTGCGACTACGCCCAGGTCCCCCGGGCCGCCTTCCACACCCCGGGGCACATCCAGGGCAAGGGCGCCCATCCGGCCATGCGGGCCGCGGTGGGCGAGCGCATGCTGTCGCTCGACATCAGCCCGGGCCTGGGGAACATGGACGGCGTGCCGGGCTCGGCGCTCGACGCGGCCCAGGAGCTGGCCGCCGAGGCGTACGGGGCCGACCGCACCTGGTTCCTGGCCAACGGGTCCACCCTCGGCAACCAGGTGATGGTGACGGCCGTCTGCCACCCGGGCGACACCATCCTGACGTCGCGCAACACCCACCGCTCGATCATCTCGGCCCTGATGATGGGCGGCATCCGCCCGGTCTACATTCCCGCCGAGCTGGACCCCGAGAGCCACATCGCCCACGGCGTGAGCCCGGCCCAGGTGGAGTCCAACCTGGCCGCCCACCCCGAGGTCCGGGCCGTCCTCATCGTCTCCCCCACCTACTACGGCGTGTGCTCCGACGTGGCCGGCATCGCCGACGCCGCCCACCGCCACGGGGTTCCCCTGCTGGTCGACGAGGCGTGGGGCCCCCACTTCCCGTTCCACCCGGACCTGCCGCCCCACGCCCTGTCGCAGGGGGCGGACATGGCCGTGGCCGGCGCCCACAAGCTGCTCAGCGCCTTCCTGCAGGCCTCCATGCTCCACGTCCGCGGCGACCTGGTCGACCATGACCGCGTCGAGGTGGTCAACCGCATGCTGCAGAGCACCAGTCCGTCGTGCCTGCTGCGGGCGTCGATCGACGTGGCCCGCATGCAGATGGCGACGGAGGGCGAGGCCCTGCTCACGACGGCCATCGAGCTGGCCCAGGCGGCCCGGGCGCAAATCGAGGAGCACCCGCTGCTGTCCTGCCTCGACAAGCGGCTGATCGGCTCGCACGGCGTCGTCGCCTTCGACCCCACCCGGCTGTCGGTCAACGTGATCAGCACCGGCTACACCGGCTACGAGGTCGAGAAGCGGCTGTTCGAGGACCACGCGGTGACGATGGAGATGGCCGACTACGCCAACGTGCTGGCCAACGTGACCATGGGGCACCGCAAGGCCGATCTGGACCAGTTCGTCCATGCCCTCCACGCCATCGCCGACCACCCGAGCGAGCACCAGCTCAACTCCCAGGGGTTCGTCGAGCGGGCCCTGTACGAGGTGCCCGAGCAGGTCATGAGCCCCGGTGAGGCGTTCCACTCACGCCAGCAACGGGTGCCGCTGGCCGAGTCCGTGGGCCGCATCTCGGCCGAGATGGCCGCCACCTACCCCCCGGGCATCCCCGTGGTCGTCCCCGGCGAGCGGCTGACCCCCGCGCTCGTCGCCCACCTCACCGCCCAGGTGGCGGCGGGGGGGCGGATCGTCGGCCCGCAGGACCCGCTCCTGAACCGCATCCAGGTCGTATGCGAGTGACGCGCAGTGTGCTGGGCGCGGCCGGCATGGTGGGGGCGGCGGCCACCGCGGGGTGGTTCGTGCTGGCCCGGGTCCAGGGCGACAGCGAGATCGGCTACGGCCCGTGCACGGTCATGGGCACGGCCGAGGGCACGGTGCACGCCGAGATCGAGGTGGTGAACCGGGGCCGGGAGGCCGGGGTGGTCCGCAAGCTGGAGGGCCTGCTCGTCGACGGGCCCACCGGCCGGGTCCTGGTCACCCGCAAGGACAGCCAACCCCCGCAGCGGGGGTGGTGGGTGTCGAACATCCTGAAGCCGGGCGAGACGTGCGTGGCCGAGATCGACGTCGAGCTGGCCGAGCCGGGGCCGGGGCCGGTCATCGTCGAGCTCGACGCCCACGAGATCGGCCGCCGGCTGATCGTGCACCGCCGCACCCGCGTCACCCTCCCCGTCGGGATCCCCGCCCCGGCAAGTTGACCCTTGGTTGGCGGTTCGCTCCCTGGTCCGGGGGTGGCCGAACCGAGATACTTCGAGCATGACCATCGCTGACGTCGCCCTGCAGGCCGAGGACCCGCGCGAATGGCGGTCGTCAGCCCAGGAGCTGCGGGCGGCGGACACGGCGACGCGCGGGCTGCCCCGGGGCTACAAGCTGCCGGCCGCGGCCCGGCCGATCCTCACCGCGGCGGCCAAGACCGACCTGCGCCGGTCCACGACGACCGCCCTCGGGGACATGGCCCTGTTCATCGGCACGGGCGTGGTGGCGGCACTCGGTCATGTCGTCCTGCCTGCGCCGTTGGCCTGGGCCCTCAGCCTGGTGGCCATCGTGGTCATGGGCCGGTGCGGGCGGGCGCTGGAGTGCATGGTCCACGAGGCCTCGCACCGCAACTGGCAGCGCCAGGGCCGCTGGAACGACCTGCTGGCCAACCTCATCGCCGGGTTCCCGACGGCCAGCCAGGTCGGCGAGTACCGGCGCAGCCACATGGTCCACCACGCCCGCCTGGGCAGCGACGACGACCCGGACATCCAGCGCTACGAGAAGTTCGACCTGGAGGCCATGACCGGCCTGGGCGGGGCCGAGCTCGTCAAGGGCGTGGTGCGGCGGCTGCCGGCCTACAACTGGTCCTGGTACACGACCATCGGCACCAGCGCCGTCACCTTGCTGCTGGGGACGGTTTGGTACGGGGTGGTCGTGGGCGCGGTGGCCCTGGCCACCAACATGTCGTTCGGGCTGCTGGTCTGGGCCCACATGCTCGTGGCCTTCGGCCTGGTCCTGCCGGTGATCCGCATGCTGGGCGAGGCCGGGGAGCACCGCTACCTGGCCGGTGACACCGCCTTCAACGCCACCATCTCCAACCTGGGCTGGGCCCACCGCTGGATCATCCACCCCCACGGCGACGGCCACCACAGCCTCCACCACCTGTGGTCCTCGGTCCCCCACCACCAGATCGCCAAGATGCACCAGACCCTGGCCGAGCTCGACACCGCCAACTTCGCCGCCCAGATCCAGTGGCGCAAGAAGGTCCTGGAGAACGTGCGCACCGGGCTGGATGCCCGCTAGCCGATCGGTCACCATCGCCGGCGAGGTCGGCGGTCGACATCCGGAGGTCATGGTCGGCGGGTTCCTGGCCGGCGGGCTGCGGGCGGTGACCGTGCCGCCGCTGCCCGGCGACACGGAGCAGGCCCTGGTCAGCCAGGACGTCACCCTGGAGCTGCTCGCCGACCACCCCCTGGTCAGGGCGTGGCGGGAGGCCATCGCCGCCTGCGGGCTCAAGCCGTCGACCTACAAGTCCAGCCCGGAGCAACTGGCCCGGAGGACGTTGAAGTCGGGAACGGTCCGCACCGGCCTGCCCCTGGTCGACCTGTACTGCGAGGTGGCCACCCGCCACCTGGCCCCCCTCGGGGGCTACGACGTGGACCGGCTGCCGGCGGGGCCGGTGGAGCTGCGGCTGGCCCGGCCGGAAAGCGACCGCTTCGACCCCCTGGGCGGCGGGGACATGCCGATCACGGAGAAGGTCGCGGTGTACGCCGCGGGGTCGACGGTCCTGTGCTGGGCCTACAACTGCCGGGACTCGCGCCAGACGTGCCTGACCGAGGACACCGACACCGGCCTGTTCCTGGGCGAGGCGGTCACCGGGCGCCAGCAGGAGGCCCTGCGGGCCGCCCTGGACGACCTGGCCGGGCGGCTCTCGGCGGCGGGCGCCACCGTCGGCCCGGTCGGGTACGCCGACGCGAGTGCGCCCGCGGTCGACCTCTCGCTCAAGTGAGGACGGTCAGGCCCCGGCTCCCAGGGCGGCGAGCAGGTTGGTGGCCGTGTCCTTGGGCTTGACGTCGTACCAGGCTCTCGCCACCCGGCCGTCCTCGTCGATCAGGAACGCCGAGCGGAGGATGCCCATGTACTTCCTCCCGTACATGGACTTCTCGACCCAGACGTCGAACGCCTGGGCGACGGCGTGGTCCTCGTCGGCCAGCAGCGGGAAGCCGAGGCCGTGCTTGGCGTCGAACTTGGCCTGCTTGGCCGGCTTGTCCGGGCTGATGCCGAGTATGACGGTGTCGCCCACGTCGTTGGCGATGTCACGCATCGCGCACGCCTGGACCGTTCACCCCGGGGTGTCGGCCTTCGGGTAGAAGTACACGAGGACCTTGTGGCCCCGATGGTCGGACAGCGACACGGGCGAGCCGGTCTGGTCGAGCAGGGTGAACTCGGGGGCGGCGTCGCCGGGAGAGAGTCGGGGCATAGGACGGGAGGCTACCCCTGGTCGTCGGGGGCGAGGCCGGGGGCGGCGATGGCGTGGAAGCCCCCGTCGACGTGCAGTATCTCGCCGGTGGTGGCGGGGAACCAGTCGGAGAGCAGGACGACGCAGGCCTTGGCGACGGGCGTGGTGTCCCGGGTGTCCCAACCGAGGGGCGACCGCCCGGCCCACGCCCCCTCCACCTGGTCGAACCCCGGGATCCCGCGGGCGGCCACCGACCGCAGGGGGCCGGCCGAGACCAGGTTGACCCGGACGTTGTGGCGGCCGACGTCCCGGGCCAGGTACCGGGCGGTGGCCTCCAAGGCGGCTTTGGCCACGCCCATCCAGTCGTAGACCGGCCAGGCCTGGCTGGCGTCGAAGTCCAGGCCTACGACCGAACCGCCGCCCGCGGCCTGCAGCAGGGGCAGCATGGCCACGGTCAGCGCCTTGAGGGAGAAGGTGGAGGTGTTCAGGGTGAGGGCGACGTCGTCCCACTCCGTCTCCAGGAACCTGCCGCCCAGGGCCCGGGAAGGGGCGAAGGCGACGGCGTGGAGGATCCCGTCGACCCTCCCCCACCGGCTGGTCAGATCCTCGGCCACGGCGGCGAGTTGCGCTGGATCGGTGACGTCGAGCTCGAGCACGTCGGGCTCGGGCGACAGGCGACGGGCCGTGCGCCGGGTCAGGCTCATGGCCCGGGCGAAGGAGGTGAGGACGATCTCCGCCCCTTGCTCCTGGGCCAGCCTGGCCACCCCGAAGGCGATGGAGTCGTCGTTCAGGACCCCGGTGACCAGGATCTTCTTGCCCTCCAGCAACCCGCTCACCGTCTCATCGCATTCGCTGCGCTCATAGCGGACTGTTGGTGTGCTTGGCCCCGGACCGCGGCGTGGCCCGCTTGTGCTGAAGGGCGGCCAGGCCGGCGACGAGCAGGCGGCGGGTGTCGAGGGGCTCGATCACGTCGTCGACGTAGCCCCGCTCGGCGGCCACGCGGGGCGAGCACAGCCGCTCGGTGTAGTCGGCCTCCAGCTCGGCCCGCAGCCGGTCGCGGGCCTCGGGGTCGTCGACGGCGGCGAGCTTCCGGCGCTGCAGCACGGCCACCGCGCCAGGGGCGCCCATCACCGCGATCTCGGCCCTGGGCCAGGCGAAGCAGACGTCGTTGCCCAGGCCCCGCGAGTCCATGGCGATGTACGCCCCGCCGTAAGCCTTGCGCAGCACGACGCCCAGGCGGGGGACGGTGGCGTTGGCGTAGGCGTGGACCAGCTCGGCCCCGTGGCGGATCATGCCCCGCCACTCCAGGTCGCGGCCGGGCCGGAACCCGCCGCAGTCGACGAAGGTCAGCAACGGCAGGCCGAAGGCGTCGCAGCACTGCACGAAGCGGGCCGCCTTACGGGACGCCTCGATGTCCAGGGTGCCGGCCTGGCTCCTGGGCTGGTTGGCGATGACCCCGACGGGCCTGCCGTCGAGGCGGGCGTAGCCGGTGACGACGTTGGTGGCCAAGACGGCGCGCACCTCGAGGAAGGACTCGGCGTCGCACACGTCCTCGATGACCACCCGCACGTCGTAGGAGGCGGTGGGCCGCTCGGGGACGACGCCGGCCGCCACCTTCGACGGGCGGTCGGGGGGGTCGGCAGCAGGCCAGGCCGGCGGCTCCTCCAGGTGGTTGGCGGGCAGGTAGGACAGCAGGTCGGCCACCGCGGCGGCCGCCTCCTCCTCGGTGGCCACCACCAGAGAGGCCACCCCGCTGCGGCTGGCGTGGACGTCGGCCCCGCCCAGCTCGGTGTGGGTGGTGGTCACGCCGGTGAACGAGGCCGCGGCGCGGGGCCCGTTCACGTAGGCGTAGGCGTCGGCGGTCATGACCACGTGGTCGGCCAGGCCGAGGAGCAGGGCCGGGCCCCCCACGCACGGACCGGTGACGCTCAGCAGGACGGGGACGGTGCCGGAGGCGTCGACCATGGCCTTGGCCACCCGGCCCCACGCCACCAGCGACGCGATGCCCTCGGTCACGTCGGCTCCCGCGGTGGCCAGCTCCCCCACCACCGGCACCCCGGCGTCCAGGGCCAGGCGGATGGTGCGCTCGATGACCTGGCCCTCGACCGGGCCGATCGCACCCCGGTGCGGGCCCCCGGCCAGGCGGAACCAGGCCACCTGCCGCCCGTCGATCGAGGTGAGGGCGGCGGTGGCGGCCCCGCCCCGCTTCGCCCCGACGGGCGCCGCCACGGTCACGACGCGGGCGTCAGGACCAGGGAAGCGTTATGGCCACCGAAGCCGAAGGAGTTCGACACCACCGGCGCGGCGGGCACGGGCCGGGGCTCGCCGGCCACCACGTCGATGCCCAGCTCGGGCTCGGCCCGCTGGTGGTTGGCGGTCGGCGGGACCAGCCCGTCCCGCATGGCCAGCATGGAGGCCACGGCCTCGACTGCCCCGGCGGCGGCGATCAGGTGGCCGATGACCCCCTTGGCCGAGGTGACCGGCAGGGTGTTCTCGCCGAACACCTTGACCACGGCCTCGGCCTCGGCGGCGTCGTTCAGGTCGGTGGACGTGCCGTGGGCGTTGATGTGGCCGATGTCGGCCGGCTCCAGGCCGGCGTCGGCCAGGGCCAGGCGCATGCAGTGGGCGGCGCCGGCGCCACCGGGGGCAGGGGCGGTGACGTGGTAGGCGTCGGAGTTGCGGCCGTAACCGGCGACCTCGCCGTAGATGCGGGCGCCCCGGGCCACGGCCCGGTCCCACTCCTCGAGCACCAGGAACCCGGCCCCCTCGCCCATGACGAACCCGTCGCGGTCGATGTCGAACGGCCGCGACGCCAGCTCCGGCTCGTCGTTGCGGTTCGACAGGGCGCCCATGCGGGCGAAGGCGGCGATGGCGATCGGGGTCACGCAGGCCTCGGAACCGCCGGCCAGGACCACGTCGGACGATCCTTCGCGGATGAGGCGCGACGCCTCGCCGATGGCGTTGGTCCCGCCTGCGCAGGCGGTGGCGATGCAGAAGTTCGGGCCCGTCCAGCCCAGCTTCAGCCCGACCAGGGCGGCGCTGGCGTTGGGCATCATCATGGGGACGAGCATGGGCGACACCCGCGAGGGCCCCTTGGAGAACAGGTTGTACTCCTGCTCCTCCTGGGTGATGAGCCCCCCGACGCCGGCGGCGGCCACCACGCCGCAGCGAGCGGGGTCGGCGCCCAGCTCGCCGGCGTCGGCCAGGGCATCGGCGGCGGCGGCGAATGCGAGCTGCGCCACCCGGTCGGTCCGCCGGGTCTCCTTGCTGTCGAAGTAGGCGGACGGGTCGAAGTCGGCCACCTCGCAGGCGAAGCGCACGGGCAGCCCGGCGGGGTCCACCCGGCGGATGGGCGCCGCCGTGGACCGGCCGGCCAGGAGCGTGGCCCAGAAGCCCTGCAGGTCGGTGCCGGCGGGGGTCTTGACGCCCATACCGGTGATGGCGACGCGAGGCCGCGTCATCCGACCGTTCATCCCGCCGTGCTCTCGGCCCGCTCCGAGACGATCTTGACGATGACGTCGGCGGCCTGGCCCACCGTCCCCACACCGTCGAAGGCTTCGGTGGGCAGGTCGACGTCCAGCTTGTCCTGGAGGATCTCCAGGATCTCGAGGACGCTCAGGCTGTCGCCGTTGAGGTCCTCGACGAAGCGGGCCTCGGGGGTGACGGCGTCCCGGTCGACGTCCATCACCTCGACCGCGGCGTCGGTCAAAAGGTCGAGGATCTGGTCGCGGTCCATGTCTGGGTGGCCTCCTACAGCTGTTCCGGTCATAAGAAGATCAGTGCCCCATTCCCAGCCCGCCATCGACGGGGATCACAGAGCCAGTTACATACCCTGCCGCGTCGGAGGCCAGGAACGCCACCACGGCGGCTACCTCCTCCGGTGTGCCGAAGCGCCCGAGCGGCACCAGGGCCGTCATCTCGTCCCGCCGGGCCTGCGTCAGGGCGTCGGTCATGGCCGTGGTGATCGGGCCGGGGGCGACCACGTTGGCGGTCACGTTGCGCCCGCCCAGCTCCCTGGCCACGGCCCGGGTCAGCCCGACCAGCCCGGCCTTGGCCGCCGCGTAGTTGGCCTGGCCGGCGGCCCCGGTGAGGGCGACCACCGAGCCCACCGCGATCATCCGGCCCCAGCGGGCCCGGACCATGCCCGGCATGGCCCGGCGCATGGCGTAGAAGGCGCCGTCCAGGTTGGTCCGGAGGACCTTGTTCCACTGGTCGTCGGTCATGCGCATGGCCAGCCCGTCGCCGGTTACCCCGGCGTTGGCCACCAGCACCTCGACCTTGCCCCACGCCTGCTCGACCTGCCCGAAGGCGGCGTCGAGGGCGGCGGGGTCGGCCACGTCGGCCCGGACGGCCAGGGCGTCGGTCCCCAGCGCTTCGATGGCGCCGCACGTGTCGTCGGCCCCGCCCTGGTCGGCCGAGAAACCAACCGCCACCCGGTGCCCCGATTCGGCGAGGGCAACCGCCACCGCCCGCCCGATCCCCCGGGACCCCCCGGTGACCAGGGCGACCCTGCCCCCCATCAGCGTTCCCAGCGCAGGAGGGCAGAGGCCCAGGACATGCCGGCGCCGAAGCCGGTGAGCAGGACCAGGTCGCCGGGGTGCAGCCGGCCGGCCTCGGCCGCTTCGGCCAGGGCGATGGGCACCGAGGCCGCCGAGGTGTTGCCGTAGCGGTCGATGTTCACGAACACCCGCTCGGCGGGGAGACCGAGCTTGGTGGCCGCCGAGTCGATGATCCGGGTGTTGGCCTGGTGGGGTACGAACAGGTCGACGTCGTCGGGGGTGAGGCCGGCCCGGTCCAGCGTGACCCGGGCCGAGTCGACGATGACCCGGACGGCCCGGCGAAAGACCTCCCGGCCGTCCATCTTGAGCCAGTGGTCCCCGCCCGCCACCGTGTCGGCCGAGGTGGGCAGGCGGCTGCCACCCGCCGGGATGCCGAGCAGGCCGGCGAGCGAGCCGTCGCAGCCCAGGTCCCAGGCCAGCAGGCCGACCTCGTCGCTGGGCGTGAGCACGGCCGCGCCCGCCCCGTCGCCGAAGAGGACGACGGTGGAGCGGTCGGTGGGGTCGACGACGCGGGTCAGGGTCTCCGACCCGATGACCAGGACCGGCCCCATGGCTCCCGCCGCCACCATGGACGCCCCGGCGACCAGGGCGTAGACGAAGCCGGAACAGGCGGCGTCGATGTCGAACGCCCCGCAGCGCAGGCCCAGGCCCTCCTGCACGAACGAGCTGGTGGGTGGGATGGGCTGCTCGGACGTGCAGGTGGCGACGATGCAGCAGCCCACGTCGGCCGGGTCGATCCCCGCGTCCTTGAGCGCCGCGGTCCCGGCCTCGATGGCCAGGCTGGCGGTGGTCTCACCGTCGCCGGCGACCCGCCGCTCCTTGATGCCGGTCCGGTCGGTGATCCACTCGTCGCTGGTGTCGACGATCTTGGCCAGGTCGAAGTTGGTGACCCGCCGCTCGGGCACCGCCATCCCGAGCCCGGTGACGGCGACCCTCAAGCCGGTCAAGCGAGGCGGAGCCAGGCCACCGGCTGGCCTTCACGAACCCGCTCGCCGGCGTGGGCCAGCAGGCCCATCAACCGGCCGCCGAACGGCGAGTGGACGGGCGTGGAGTGGCCCTTGACCTCGACGTAGCCGATGAGCTGGTCGGGCACGACCGTCTGCTCGTCGGGATCCACCGGCCGGAAGGTGCCCGGGGCGGGAGCCACGATGACCCGTTCGGGGACGGCGAGGGTCTCACCGTGGATCGTTCCGGATTCCATGTTTACGCGACCTCCAGGAGGGCATCGGTCGGTACCGAGATCCCACGCACGCCGATGGCGGGGACGGTGCGACGGGCCAGAGCGGCCAGGACATTGCCCGGGCCGACTTCGAAAAACGTGTCGACGTCCAGCCCGGCGAGCGTCTCCATGGAAGAACGCCACCGTACGGGCGAGACGAGGTGGGCCGCCAACCGCTCGGGCCAGCCGTCGCCGTCCGCGTACGGGCGGGCGTCGGCGTTCGAGACGATCGGGGCCGCCGGAACCGAGAAGGGGGTGGCGGCCAGGACCGGCGCCAGCGCCTCGGCGGCGGGGCCCATCAGGCGGGTGTGGAAGGCGGCGCCGACGTTGAGGGGGATGACCCGGCGGATGCCGAGATCCTTGGCCCGGGCCGCGGCGGCCTCGACGCCCGCGGGCGTGCCGCCGATCACGACCTGGCCGGGGGCGTTGTCGTTGGCCAACCAGGCGTCCAGCCCGGCGCACGCCTCCTCGGCGGACTCGGCTGAGGCGCCGATCAGGGCGGCCATGCGGCCCGGGTCGGCGTCGGCTGCCGCCTGGGTGGCGTCGGCCCGGGCGGCGGCGAAGCGCACGCCGTCCTCCAACGACAGGGCACCCGAAGCGATGAGCGCCGTCACCTGACCGAGGGAGTGGCCGGCGAAGGCCACCGGCGTGGCGACCTGGTCCCGGACCGCCTCCCACGCCATCAGGGAGGCGAGGAGCACCACCAGCTGGGCGTCACGGGTGCGGCGCAGGTCGTCCTCGGAAGCGTCGAGGAGCAGGGGGGCCAGGGGCTGGCCGAGCGCGGCTTCGGCCCGTTCCACTACCTCCCACGCCGGCGATCCCCGCCAGGGATCTCCCATGCGCGGTGTCTGAGTCCCCTGTCCAGGGAAGAGCACAGCGATCGCCACTACCCCTGTGACTACCCCGCTGGGCAAAGGGTTACAGCTGGTCCAGACCGGCTCGCAGCTCGGCGACGAACTCCGCCGCCCCGTCGGGCCCCGCCCCGGCCAGGAGCCGCCGGACCAGGGCTGATCCCACGATGACCCCGTCGGCGTCGGCCGCCGCCTCCGCGGCCTGGGCCGGGGTTGACACGCCCAGGCCGAGCAGGACCGGCTTGTCGGTCAATGCCTTGAGCCGCCGGCCCACCAGCCCCGCGGTCGACGCGAGGGAGGTCCGCTCCCCGGTCACGCCCATGAGGGCGATCCCGTAGATCCACCCGCGGGTGCGCCGGCAGATCTCGGCCAAGGTGACGTCGGGGGTGTTGGGGGCGGCGAGCAGCACCGTCTCCACGCCGGCGTCGTCGGCCGCCCCGGCCCACGGGTCGAGCTCGACGAGGGGCAGGTCGGGCACGATGGCGCCCGCTACCCCCTGCTCGGCCAGCGACCGGGCGAAGCGGCGGTGCCCAGCCCGGAACACGATGTTGTAGTACGTCATGACGACCAGTGGAACACCGGCGTCGATCTTGGCCGTCGCGGCCAGGATCGACGAGGGCGTCACTCCTCGGCCCAGCGCCTGCTGGGACGCCGCTTGTATGACCGGCCCGTCCATGACCGGGTCCGAGAACGGGACACCGATCTCGATGGCGTCGGCGCCGGCGGCGGCCACCGCCTCGACCACCCGGGGCCAGTCCTCGTCGTACCCGCCGGTGATGTACGGGACCAGGAGCTTATGCCCCGCGTCCCGCCGGGCCCGCAGGGCGATCTCCAGGGGGCCGGGGGCGGGGGCGCTCACACCCCCACTGTTGCCGCTCAGAGGGCTCGGTGGCGACCCAGGAACTGGTTGAGCAGCCCGGTCAGCTCGACCACGTTGGTCGCGCACCGGTCGAGCGCGTCGCGCCCCTCCCCGGTCAGCTCGTACACACGCGGGACGGGCCCGGCCCTGGGCGCCGACCAGGCCGACGCCACCAGGCCGTTGTTCTCGAGGGCCCGCAGCTCCCGGTAGATCGGCCCCGGCCCACCCCAGTCGAAACCGAGCGGCTTCAGCCGCTCCATGAGCTCGTAGCCGTGCCCGGGCGCCTCGGCGAGGAGGAGCAGGAGACAGGGCGCGAGCAGAGCCCGTGGGTGCGCAACGTCGCCCTCGAAATCGTTAGCCACCGCCGAGCTCCGCTTCTGTCGCTGTCAATAGGCCGGTACTGTATGTCGCCGGCATAGAGTAGCGCTGACTTTACTCGCGGAACGTCTTGTCTCCAAGTAGCTCGGCCACCTGGGCCACGTCCTTGTCCCCCCGGCCGGACAATGTAATCAGCACGGTCGACCCGGTGGGCAACTCGTCCGAGCCGGCGGCCCGGATGACCCACGCCACGGCGTGAGCCGGCTCGAGGGCAGGGATGATGCCCTCGGTGCGGGCCAGAACGGCGAAGGCGTCGAGCACCTCGGCGTCGTCGGCGGCGACGTACGTCACCCGGCCGATGGCGGCCAGGTGGGCGTGCTCGGGGCCGACGCCGGGGTAGTCGAGCCCGGCGGACAGCGAGTGGGCCTCCAGCACCTGGCCGTGCTCGTCCTGGAGCAGGTACGACTTGCTGCCGTGGACCACGCCGGGGATGCCCCGGCCGATGGCCGCCCCGCCCGCGGGTTCCACGCCGACGATGCGGGCGCCGCTGTCGACGAACCCGGAGAAGGTCCCGGCCGCGTTGGACCCGCCGCCCACGCAAGCCACGACCACGTCCGGGTCGGCGCCGCCCAGCCGCTCCCGGCACTGGTCGCGGGCCTCGGTCCCCACGATGCGCTGGAACTCCCGCACCATCCACGGGTACGGGTGGGGGCCCATGACCGAGCCGAGGCAGTAGTGGGTGGCCCCCACGGTCGCCACCCACTCCCGCAGGGTCTCGTTGATGGCGTCCTTGAGCGTGCGGCTGCCGGAGCCGACCGGTACCACCTCGGCGCCGAGCAGGCGCATGCGGAAGACGTTGAGGGCCTGGCGGACGACGTCGACCTCGCCCATGTAGATCCGGCACTCGAACCCGAACAGGGCGGCGGCGGTGGCGGTGGCCACGCCGTGCTGGCCGGCGCCCGTCTCGGCGATGAGGCGAGTTTTGCCCATCCGCCGGGCCAGCAGGGCCTGGCCGATCACGTTGTTCAGCTTGTGCGAGCCGGTGTGGGCCAGATCCTCCCGCTTGAGCAGGACCCGCACGCCGAGCTGCGACGACAGGTTCCGGCACTCGGTGACCGGTGTCGGCCGACCGCCGTAGTGGTGCAGGACCGACTCGTACTCAGCGTGGAACGAAGGGTCGGCCCACGCCTCGGTGAAGGCGGCCTCCAGCTCGGCGCAGGCGGGGATCAACGATTCGGGCAGGAACCGCCCGCCGAACTCGCCGAAGCGGCCGTCGGCGCTGGGCTGGCCCATCAGGGAGGTCATCTCAGCGGTCGTCCTGGTCGAAGGGGGCGGCCGCGGTGGGCTCGTACTCGGGGGCTTCCGTCGCCTTGGCCGCGGCCACGAAGGCCCGCACCCGCACCGGGTCCTTGACCCCGGGCGATCGCTCGACCCCGCTCACCACGTCGACCCCCCAGGGGTGGACCCGGGCGATGGCCTCGCCGACGTTGTCGGCGTTCAGCCCCCCGGCCAGCATCAGCCGCAGCCCGTCGGGGACCTCGGCGAGCGTCCAGTCGAAGATCTGGCCCGAGCCGGGACGGGGCGAGTCGAGCATGACCACATCAGCCGAATAGTCGGCGGCGCGGGCGACCGCCGGCGCCCCGGCGGGAAAGACCTGGATGAGGAACGGGACCCGCTGGCGCACCCACTGGGCCTGGTCGGCGGTCTCGTGGCCGTGCAGTTGGGCCGCCCGCAGGCCCACGGTGTTGACGATCTCGACCACCCTCGCCGGCGCTTCGTCCCGGAAGACGCCGACGGTCATGATCTCGGGGGGCAGCCGCTTGGCGATGTCCGATGCCAGGCCCGGGGGGATCTGGCGGGGCGACGGGGCGAAGATGAAGCCCACGGCGTCGGCCCCCATGGCCACGGCCAGCAGCGCATCGGCCTCGCTGGTCGTGCCACAGATCTTGACGAACACCGGCCCGACGGTACATTCCGGCCGTGACTGACTGGGACGATGCTTGTGCGGCGGTTCGGACGATGGCGACGAGGGTGGCCGCGCTGGTCCGCTCGGTCTCCGATCCGGCGGTCCGCACCCTGGGCGTCTGGGACGCCGGGCAGCTGTCGGCCCACATGACCCACGTGTTCGAGGTCGACCTGGACCTGCTCCACGAACGGCCCTCGCCGCTGGCCGACCTGGACGACCTGTCCGAGCTGGTGCAGTCGCGTGTGCGCGACGAGTCGACCTACGACAAGGAGGCTCTGGCGGGCCGCGTGGAGGCGGCGGCCGAGGGGTTCCTGGCTGCGGCGGCGGCGTTGGACGGGACCGAGCCTCGCTTTTGGCTGGGCGGGGCCAAGGTGACCGCGTCCGTCCTGGCCTGCCACATCGTCAGCGAGTCCCTCGTCCACGGCCT
>DATJHJ010000066.1:0-17124 GCA_035494015.1 Acidimicrobiales bacterium | reverse complement strand
CCAGCTGCTGGAGATCAGCCCGGCCCGGGTCGACGAGCTGTGCGAGGAGCTGGCGGCGTCGTACGTGGCCGAGGACCGGGGGTTCGTGCTGGCCCGGGTGGCCGGCGGCTGGCGGTTCCAGAGCCACGCGGACCTGGCCCCCTACGTGGAGCGGTTCGTGCTCGACGGCCAGCCGTCGCGCCTTTCGGCCGCGGCCCTGGAGACCCTGGCCATCGTGGCCTACAAGCAGCCCGTGTCCCGCGCCCAGATGGCGGTGATCCGCGGGGTCAACGTGGACGCCGTGGTCCGCACCCTGTGCCAGCGGGGCTACGTCGAGGAAGTGGGCCGGGATCCGGGCCCCGGGCAGGCCATCCTCTACGGGACCAGCCAATTGTTCCTCGAGCGGCTGGGGGTCGACTCGCTGGCCGACCTGCCGCCGCTGGCCGACTTCGTGCCGGACCAGGACGTGGTGGAGGCCCTGGAGCGGGGGCTGGGCGCCGACGACGGGTGACGGCGCCGGAGGAGCACGACGGCGCCGGCCTGCCAGGAGGTGATCGGCTGCAGAAGGTGCTGGCCGCCGCCGGGCTGGGCAGCCGGCGGGCGTGCGAGATCATGATCGAGGAGGAACGGGTCACCGTGAACGGTGAGGTGGCCGTCCTCGGCCGCCGGGTCGATCCGGAGAGCGACCGGGTGGAGGTCGACGGCGTGCGCGTCCCCGTCCGTCCCGGGCTGGTCACCTACCTGCTCAACAAGCCGCGCGGCGTTGTCACCACCGCGTCCGATCCGCAGGGCCGGCCGACCGTCGTCGAGCTGGTCCCGGCCGAGCCGCGGATCTTCCCCGTCGGCCGGCTCGACACCGACACCGAGGGCCTGCTCCTGCTCACCAACGACGGCGACCTGGCCCACCGCCTGACCCACCCGTCGTTCGGCGTGGACAAGGAGTACCTGGCCGAGGTGGAGGGCACGCCCACGCCCGCCGACCTCCGCCGCCTCCGGGAGGGGGTCGACCTGGAGGACGGCCGGACGGCGCCGGCCAAGGCCTCGATCGTCGCCCCGGGGGCCATCAAGCTGGTCATCCACGAGGGCCGTAACCGCCAGATCCGGCGCATGTGCGAAGCCGTCGGCCACCCCGTGCGCCGCCTGGTGCGCACCCGGATCGGCCCTGTCACCGACCGCCGGCTCAAGCCGGGGGAGTGGCGGGTGCTCGACATCGACGAGGTGCGCCGCCTCGAAGCCGCCGCCGCCCCCCGCACTACATTCGACCCGTGACCGCCGCCGTACGGGCCCTGCGAGGGGCGACCACCGTCGACGCCGACACCCCCGAGCAGATCCACGAGCGGGTCGGCGCCCTCATTAAGGAGATGCTGGCCCGCAACGACGTCGACAAGGATGACTTGATCAGCGTCATCATCACCGCCACGGAGGACGTGCGGTCCATGTTCCCCGCCGCCGCGGCCCGGGGGGTGGGCCTGGGCGACGTCCCGCTGCTGTGCGCCCGCGAGCTGACCATTCAGGGCGGGACGGCCCGCTGCATCCGAGTCCTCATGCACCTGACCACCGAGCGCCCCCGGGCCGCACTGCGCCACGTCTACCTGGCCGGCGCCGAGGGCCTTCGCGATGACCTCCCCGCCTGACGCCCGCCGCGCCGTGGTGGTGGGGACGGGGCTGATCGGAGGGTCGCTCGGGCTGGCCCTGCGGGGTCGGGGCTGGCACGTGACCGGCCGGGATCTGGACTCGGGCCGGGCCGAGCGGGCCGTGGCCCTGGGCGCCCTCGACGCCGTGGGCCACGACTCCGCCGCCGAGATCACGTTCGTGTGCACGCCGGTGTCCTCGATCGCCGCTGAGGTCCGGGCCGCCCTGGCCGGCGGCGGCGTGGTCACCGACGTGGGTGGGGTGAAGGCGCCGGTGGTCGCCGCCGTCGACCACCGCTGCTATGTCGGCGGCCACCCTATGGCGGGCTCGGAGCAGGAGGGGGTCGACGGGGCCGACGCCGAGCTGTTCGAGGGGGCGACGTGGGTCCTCACCCCCACCGTCGACACCGATCCCCGCGCCTACGCCCTGGTCCAATCGGTGATCACGTCGCTCGGGGCCGACGTCGTCGCCCTGTCGCCCCAGCGCCACGACGAGCTGGTGGCCACCGTCTCCCACGTCCCCCACCTGACCGCCGCCACCCTCATGGCCCTGGCCGCCGACGGGGCCGACGAGCACGCCGCCGTGCTGCGGCTGGCCGCCGGGGGGTTCCGGGACATGACGCGTATCGCCTCCGGCCACCCCGGCATCTGGCCCGACATCTGTGCCGAGAACCGGGACGCCATCGTCGACGGCCTCGACCGGCTGGTGGGGTCCCTGTCGGCCATGCGAGACCTGGTCCAGCGGGGCGACCGCGGCGGCCTGCTGGCCACCCTCGAGCGGGCCCGCGCCGCCCGCGTCCACCTGCCCGCCCCCGCTCCCGAGCCCGAGCACCTGGTGGAGATCCGGGTGCCGGTGCCCGACCGCCCCGGCGTGCTGGCCGAGGTCACCACCCTGCTGGGCGAGCTGGGCATCAACATCGAGGACCTGGAGATCGCCCACTCGGCCGAGGGGCCGCGGGGTGTCATCGTCCTCGTCGTCGAGGACACCGCGGCCGACGACGCCCGCAAGGCCCTCGTCGCCCAGGGCTTCCACCCCTCGCTGCGGCGGCTCTCGTGACCGGCCCCCCCATCGTTTTGGCTGCAGTTACCCGCCAATCGGCGGGTAACTGCAGCCAGAATGCGCACGAGGCGGGCGGATGACCACGTTCTCGGTCACCGGGGGGCGGCCTCTGCGGGGGCGGATCACCGTCCCGGGCGACAAGTCCATCTCCCACCGGGCCCTGCTCCTGGCCGCCCTGGCCGAGGGCACGTCGGTCGTGCGCGGCCTGTCCGACGGGGACGACGTGGCCCGCACCCGCGCCGCAGTCGAGGCCATGGGGGCGACCTTCGATGGCGACAAGATCACCGGCGGGCGCGGCCTCCTCCACGAACCCGGCGACGTCCTCGACCTGGGCAACTCGGGCACGGGCATCCGCCTCCTGGCCGGCCTGTGCGCCGGCCTGCCTTGGCTCACCGTCCTGACGGGCGACGCCTCCATCCGCCGCCGGCCCATGGACCGGGTCCTCGAGCCCCTCCGCTCCCTCGGCGCCCGGATCCACGGGCGCGACGGCGGCCGGCTGGCCCCGCTGGTGGTCGTCGGGCAGCAGCTCCACGGGGCCGACGTGTCGATCCCGGTCCCCAGCGCCCAGGTGAAGTCGGCCGTCCTCCTGGCCGCCCTGAGCGCCGAGGGCGAGACGGTGGTCCGCCAGGACCAGCCCACCCGGGCCCACACCGAGGAGATGCTGGCCGCCTCCGGGGTCGAGGTCGACGTGTCCGGCGGCGGCCGCATCGTCCGCCTGCGGCCCTCCCCGCCGCAGCCGTTCGAGCTCGACGTCCCCGGCGACCCGTCGCAGGCGGCGTTCTGGATCGTGGCCGCGTGCATCGTCCCCGGCAGCGACGTCGTGGTCGACGACGTCTACATCGGCCCGGCCCGTACCGGCTTCCTCGACGTCCTGCGCCGCATGGGCGCCGACGTCGACCAGGTGGACGAGCGGGCCATCAGGGCCCGCTACTCGCCCGATCTCCAGGGCACCGGGATCCGTGGCGAGGAGATCCCCGGGCTGGTCGACGAGATCCCCGTGCTCGCGGTGGCCGGCGCCGTCGCATCCGGGCTGACCGGCTATGCGGGCGTGGGCGAGCTGCGGCTGAAGGAGAGCGACCGGGTGGCGTCGGTCATCGAGGCCCTCGCCGCCCTCGGAGCGACCGCCACCTACGACGACGAGGGGCTGCACATCCGAGGGGGGGCCCGACTGCGGGGGGCGACCGCCCACTCCCACTGGGACCACCGCATCGCCATGGCCCTGGCCGTCGCCGGCCTCGCCGCCGAGGGGTCCACGACCATCGAGGGCTGGGAAGCGGTCGCCACCAGCTACCCCGGGTTCGAGCGCGACCTGGAGACGCTGTGCGGGTCGTAGCCATCGACGGGCCGGTGGGCTCGGGCAAGTCGACCGTGGCCAAAGCCGTCGCCGACCGCCTCGACCTGCCCTACCTGGAGTCCGGCGCCATGTACCGGGTGCTGGCGCTGGCCGCCCTGCGCCGCGGCCTCGACGAAACCGACGCCGAGGCCCACGAGGCCCTGGCCCGCAACGTGGACATGAAGGTCGGGGAGCGGATCCTCCTCGACGGCGACGACGTGACCGCCGACCTGCGCAGCCCCGAGGTGGGCCGGGCGGTCAGCCCGGTGGCGGCCATGGCCGGCGTGCGCAGGGAGCTGGTCCGCCGCCAGCGCGAGTGGGTAGCCGAGCACGGCGGCGCGGTGGTCGAGGGGCGGGACATCGGCAGCGTGGTCTTCCCGGACGCGGAGGTGAAGGTGTTCCTGACCGCCAGCGCGGCCGAGCGGGCCCGGCGGCGGGCCCAGGACGAGACCGCGGACGACCTGGCCCGGCGCGACCTGCTCGACTCGACCCGGGCCGTGTCCCCCCTGGTCGTCCCCGACGGGGCGGTGGTGGTCGACACGACGGCCCGGCCGGTCGACGAGGTCGTGGACGAGATCGTGGCCCTCCTCCCATGAGGGCCACCGGGCGCCTCATCCCGTACCGGATCGTCCGGCTCTTCATCTGGGTCGTCGCCAAGCTGTACTGGCGGCTGTCGTTCGAGGGCCTCGACAATGTCCCGGCCGAGGGCCCGTTCGTGCTGGCCCCGGTCCACCGGTCCTTCATCGACTTCGGACTGGTGTCCGGCGTTACCCGGCGGCGCATGGGTTACATGGGCAAGGAGTCCCTGTGGAACTCCAAGCTGCTGGGCAGCTTCATCACCATGCTCGGCGCCTACCCGGTGAACCGGGGGGCGCCTGACCGGGAGGCGCTGCGCCGCACCCTGGACCTGTTGGAGCGGGGTGAGCCCCTGGTCCTGTTCCCGGAGGGCACCCGGCGGCGGGGCCCGGTGATCGAGCACCTGCACGAGGGCGCCGCCTTCGTGGCCGCCCGCGCCGGCGTGCCCCTGGTCCCCGTGGGCATCGGCGGGTCCGAGCGGGCCCTGCCCAAGGGCAGCAGCGTGCCCCGGCCGGTCAAGATCCACATCATCGTGGGCCCGCCGATCGCCCCGCCGCCGATGGCCGAGGGGGCCCGCCACCCGTCCCGCCGGGCGGTCAAGGAGCTGACCGTCCAGCTGCAGGAGACCCTGCAGGATCTGTTCGACCGGGCCCAGCGCCGGGCCGGCGTGGAGGTCGCTGTCAACCCCAGCGACCCCACAGACGTCTCACAGGTGTGAGCAAGATGGCCGCGTGAGCGGGGCGGGGGACACGTTCGAGGAGGCGTTCGACGACCTCTTCCCCCGGGCGTTCCGCATGGCCCGGCGCATGCTCGGCGACTCGGCCGCGGCCGAGGACGTGGCCGCCGAGGCCATGGCCCGGGCGTATGCCCGATGGCCGAAGGTGTCGGTCCTGCCGTACCGGGACGGGTGGCTGCTGCGGGTCGCCGCCAACCTGGCCATCGACCGCATGCGCCGGCGGCCACCGCAGGCCTGGGCCCAGCCACCGGCCGAGTTCGAGGAGGAGGTCGCCCTGCGCATGGCGCTCAACGCCGCCCTCCTGACCCTCGCCCCCCGCCAGCGCCAGGCCATCGCCCTGCACTACCTGGGCGGGTTGTCGGACCGCGAGGTGGCCGAGGCCCTCGGCATCTCGCTGGGCAGCGTCAAGACGCACATCCACCGGGGCATCGCCGGCCTCCGGGCCCGCCTGGGCGTCGGTCTGGAGGAGGTGGTCCCCCTTGCCGTGGACTGAGGGCGTGCCCCGATCACGGGAGGAGATCCTGGCCGACGTCCTCCGGCGGGGGGAGCGGATCCGCCGCCGGCGACGGACGGCGACGGGTCTGGCCGGCACCCTGGCCGTCCTCGTCCCGGTGCTGGTGTTCGTGTCGCTGGCGCCGGGCGGCGACAAGAAGGGACGGGTGATCGCCGCCGGGCCGGTCGTGTCGTTCTCGACCGACGCGGCCAGCGCCACGACCGTCGGACCGACCGGCATGACCACCCCGCCGACGACGGGGCTGGTCGTCGTCGAACCGTCGCCGCCCTCGACGGTCCCGTCCATCGCCCGCCGCGGTGGCGCCGTGAACCCCGAGGCGACCACGGTCGTGACCACCAGGATCGACCTCGACGACCCGGTCCTCAAGCCGAGCCCTCTGTCGACCACCATCCCGGCGGGGACCGGGAACGCGGCGAGCCCGGTGCTCCCCCCCTCGACGCCCACGACGAGCCCCGGCGCGCCCCCGGACGCCGCGCTGGCGCCCTGCCCGGTGGCCGCCGTCAAGGTTGCCGTGACCACGGACAAGCCGGCCTACGCGCCGGGCGAGACCGTGCGGTGGACGTCGACCCTGGAGAACGCCTCCGGGACGACCTGCTTGGTGTCTGGCCGAGCCTTCTTCCACGTCGAGGACGCGGCGGGGACGACGGTGGGGTCGTTCCCCCACACCGCCGACTTCCAGCTCCCGGTCAGGGCCGAGCCCGGGCGGACGTTCACCAGCTCGTCGAGCTGGGACCAGACCAACTGCGCCGCCGGACCGTGCGTCCACGTCCCCCCCGGCATGTACACCGTGGTGGCGGACTGGACCGAGGCCGGCCCGTATGGGGGTCGCGGCTCCTTCTCGATCCGGTAGCGCCCGTCCCGGCCCCGGCCGGCGGTCTCAGCCAGCCGGTGCCGCGGCCACCAGGAAACGCAGGTTGGAGATGCCGAGGACGCGCTGGGTGATCGGCCCTCGCGAGGCGACCGTGAGACCCGCCTCCTCGATGACAGCGATGAGCCGGTCGAGGTCGAAGTCGGCGTGGCTCCCGATCCGGTGCATGAAACCGTGCCCGTGGACCTTGCCCCCGCTCCCGATGTCGACGGCGAGGAAGCGGCCGCCGGGCTTGAGGACGCGGCCGATCTCTCGGACACCGGCGGCCCGACCGTCGTCGCTGAGGTGGTGGAGCATCAGCGTGCTCAGCACGACGTCGAACGCATCGTCGGCGAAGGGCAGGGCCTCGGCGGAGCCGTTCTCGAACCGGATACCGGCCCGGCCGCGGCTGGCCTTCCGGCGGGCTCGGGCGATCATCTCCGGCGACGGGTCGACGCCGCATACCTCGCCCGCTGCCCCCACTCGTGACTTGGCCGCCATGGCCAGGCTGCCCGTCCCGCACCCGACGTCGAGCACGGCTTGCCCCGGGCGAAGCTGGACCAGGTCGACCAGACCGGAGCGGAACCGCCGCTCCCGCCCCAGGGTGAGCACGCCGACCAGCACGTCGTAGGCCCGGGCCCAGTGGATGACCGTGCTGGCGTCCTCGGTGGCCATTTCCTCCTGCCTACCACCGGCCGGGCCCGAGCGGCCCAGATCGTGCTGACGGCCACTGCCAGAGGTAATAGGATTACTAGGGGTGATGCCGGTGGGTAGGCGAGCCGTTCTCGCGCTGTTGGTGTGTGCGGTGGTCCTGGCCGGTGCCGGCATTGTCGCCGCCGCCGTCCACGACGACGGGGGCAAGCCGCTGGCCGCATCGGTGCCCACCACCACGGTGGTGCCGCCGGGCGAGACCTCGACCTCGGTCGTTCCCGGCGGGGCGACGACCACGAGCAACGCACCGGCGCCGGCGAGCACCTCCATCCCGCCGACCACGGCGCGGCGCACGACCACCACCGTCACGGGCCGCACCACGGTGGCCCCGGCGACGACGGTTCGCCCGGCGACCACGTCGACCACCGCCAACGCCAAGCCACCGTGCACCGCGGCCCAGATCGAGGTCACCGCGGCCACCGACCAGGCCAGCTACCTGCCGGCCCAGCCGGTGACGCTCACCAGCAGCATCCGCAACCGGTCGTCGTCGCCCTGCTACTACCTCGGCTACACCTTCGGCGTGGCCTTCACGGACGCCAACGGGAGTCCCTACGGCGGCACGAGCCTGGTGGCCGACGTGCTGGAAGACACCCCGCTGGCCCCGGGCCAGCGGCTGACCCACACCACCCCGTGGGACCACCGCCAGTGCCCGGTGACCATCACCTGCGGCCCCCTGCCGTCGGGGACCTACACGGGCACGGTCACCTGGGTATTCCCCGGCGGCCCCTACGTGCGAACCGTCCCCATCGTCCTGGCGTGACGGGCCTGAGCGGGCTCAGGCCCGCTCAGGCCCGGGCCAGGGCGTCCAGCACGTCGCTGGCGGCCTTCTGCCGGTCGTCGGCGAAGGGCGAATCCCGCGGCGGGGGGGCACCGAGGGTGACGCTGACCACCGTGTCGAGGGCGGCGAGCAGCTCGCGCAGCTCGCGGGGCGGCGGGAAGTACTCGTCCTCGTCGGTGACGCTGACCTCCTCGACGCCCTGGGCCGGGTCCAGCCGGGCGATGACCGCCCGCACCAGCTCCTCGGGCGCCGACGCCCCCGCGGTGACGCCGATCACGCCCGACAGGTCGTCGGGCAGCTCGTCGGCCCCGTTGACCCGGTAGACCCGGGCGCAGCCCACGCCGCGGGCCACCTTCTCCAGGGCGACGGTGTTCGACGAGTTGGCCGACCCGATGACCACGATGGCGTCGGCCTTGGCCGCGATCTCCGTCAGGGCCGACTGGCGATTGGTGGTGGCGAAGCACAGGTCGCTCTTGCCCGGCATCCACAGGTCGGGGAACCGCTCCCGGGCCGCCTCCAGCACGCCGGCCCAGTCCTGGTGGCTGAGCGTCGTCTGGGCCAGCAGGGCGACGGGCCCCGCCGGATCCGGCAGGGCGGCCACGCCCTCCTCGGTCTCGACCAGGTGGATCGACTCGGGGGCGACGGCCATGGTCCCCACCGCCTCGTCGTGGCCCTCGTGCCCCACGTAGAGGATGGAGAACCCCTTGCCGGCCCGGACCTTGACCTCGTGGTGGACCTTGGTGACCAGCGGGCACACGGCGTCGACCACGAAGCCGCCGCCGGCGCGGGCCGCCTCCACCACCTCGGGCGCAGAGCCGTGGGCGCTGAGCATCAGGGGGGCGCCCGGCGGCACGTCGGCCACGTCGTCCACGAACACCACGCCGAGGCGGCGGAACCGGTCGACGACCAGGCCGTTGTGGACGATCTCGTGGTAGCAGTACACCGGCGGCTCGAAGACCCGGACCATCCACGCCAGCGCCTTGATGGCCATCTCCACGCCGGCGCAGAAGCCCCGGGGCGCGGCGAGGAGAACCCGGTCGACGTCCATCAGCTCTGGCCTTCGGCGGGCACTCCACCAGGCTACCGGCCGGCCTCCCGTATCCTGGTCGGATGTCGCTTCCCCGGGTTGTCGCTGTCGCGCCCGGGTCCCCGGCCTTCCGGGCCGGGTTGCAGCCGGGCGACGAGGTCGTCTCCCTCGCCGGCCGCCGCCCGCGGGACGTCATCGAATGGCGGCTGCTGGCCGACGAGGCCGACGTCGACATGGAGCTGCGGCGGGGCGGGCTGGAGCTCGACCTGGTCGTGGCCAAGGCCGAGGGCGAGCCGTTGGGAGCCGAGGTCAGCTCGGCCCTGTTCGACAAGGTCCGCACCTGCGACAACCACTGCGAGTTCTGCTTCATCCACCAGCTCCCGCCGTCGCTTCGCCAGAGCCTGTACCTGAAGGACGACGACTACCGGCTGTCGTTCCTCTACGGCAACTTCACCACCCTCACCCGCTTCACCGAGATGGACCTGGAGCGGGTGGTCACCGAGCGCCTGAGCCCCCTCAACGTGAGCATCCACGCCACCGAGCCCGAGCTGCGGGCCCGCATGCTGCGGAACCGCCGGGGGGCGACCAGCCTGCGCTGGCTGCGGGCCCTGCTCGACCACGGGATCGAGGTCCACGGCCAGGTCGTCGTGTGCCCCGGGGTCAACGACGGCGCCGTGCTCGACGACACCCTCACCGGCATCCTCGACGAGTACCCCGAGCTGGCCACGGCCTGCGTCGTCCCCCTCGGGGTCAGCCGGTACAACACCGAGGCGGCCATGCGCCCCCACACCCTCGACGAGGCCCGCGCCGTGGTGGACACCGTCGCGGAGTGGCAGGAGGTCTTCCGCTCGACGCTCGGCCGCCGGCTGGTCTTCGCCGCGGACGAGTACTACCTGCTGGCCGGCCGACCGTTCCCGGAGGCCGACGCCTACGAGGGCTTCCCCCAGCACGAGAACGGGATCGGCATGGCTCGCGCCTTCCAGATGGAGCTGGCCGGCCAGGTGGACGCCGAGGCCGGCATCGGCGTCCAGCCCGGCTTCTTCGCCTGGGTCGACGGGGCGCCCGCCGAGGGCTACCGGGCGCCGCGGACCGATGGCCTCATCCCGCTCACACCCCGGCGCGACGCCCCCGTCGCCGTGCTGACCGGGGAGTACGGCGCCGCCGTCCTCCGGCCCCTGCTCGCCGACCGCCCCGACGTGCGCGTGCTGCCCGTCCCCAACCACTTCTTCGGCGGGAACATCGGGGTCACCGGCCTGCTGGTGGGGGCGGACATCGCCCCCGTCCTCGCCGGCCAGCCCGAGGGCCACCGGTACCTCCTGCCCGACGTCTGCCTTTCCGGCGGCCTCTTCCTCGACGGCTCCACTCCCGCCGACCTGCCCCGGCCGGTCGAGATCGTCAAGACCGACGGGATCTCCCTCCGCCGCGCCCTCACCCCCCGTCGCCCCCCGTTCTGGCTGCAATTGCCCGCCAATGAGCCGGTAGCTGCAGCCAAAACGGCGGGGGAGGCCCGATGAGCCTGCCGGTCGTCGCCATCGTGGGCCGGCCGAACGTCGGCAAGTCGACGCTGGTCAACCGGATCGTGGGCCGGCGGGAGGCGATCGTCGAGGAGCAGCCCGGCGTGACCCGGGACCGCAAGGAGCTGGAGTCGGACTGGCGGGGCCGCCGCTTCCTCCTGGTCGACACGGGCGGCTGGATGGCCGACGGGGCCGGCACGGCCCTGGACGACCAGGTGAGCCGCCAGGCCGAGCGGGCCATCAAGGGGGCCGACGTGGTCCTCTTCGTGGTCGACGCCACCGTAGGCGTCACCGAGCAGGACGACCAGGTCGCCACCGTGCTGCGCCGGGCCAAGCGGCCGGTCGTGGTCGTGGTGAACAAGGTCGACAGCGAGCACCGCGAGACCGACGCCTGGGCCTTCGCCCGCCTGGGGCTGGGCGACCCCATGCCGGTCAGCGCCCTGCACGGCCGCCAGGTGGGTGACCTGCTCGACGTCGTCGTCGACCGGCTCCCGCCCCCCGGGCCCGACGAGGTGCCGGTCGACGACTCGGGCAAGGTCCCCTCGGTGGCGGTGGTCGGTCGGCCCAACGTGGGCAAGTCGACCCTGTTCAACCGGCTCATCGGCGACGACCGCTCCGTCGTCCACGACCAGCCCGGCACCACCCGGGACTCGATCGACACCATCGTCGAGACCCCCGACGGCCCCGTGCGCTTCATCGACACCGCAGGGATGCGCCGCAAGAGCCGCATCGACGAGGGGACGGAGTACTACTCCCTCGTCCGGGCCCTGCAGACGGTCGACCGGGCCGACGCCGCCCTGCTCGTCATCGACGCCTCCGAGGGCGTGACCCACCAGGACCAGCGGCTGGCCGAGCGCATCGACGCCGCCGGCAGCCCGGTCCTGATCGTCCTCAACAAGGTCGACCTGCTCGACGCCGAGGCCCGGGCCGACATCACCGAGCAGGTCGACGACCGCCTGGCCTTCCTGGGCTACGCCCCCGTGCTCAAGCTCAGCGCCCTGACCGGCAAAGGGGTCCACCGGCTCCTGCCCGCCCTGCAGGAAGCCATCGAGGCCTACCACCGGCGCATCCCCACCCGGGCCCTCAACGAGGTGGTCCAAGCCGCCCAGTCGGCCCAGCCGGGCGCCGCGGGCGCCCGGGTCCTCTACGCCACCCAGGGCGCCGCCGAACCTCCGACCTTCACCCTGTTCACGAACAAGCCGCTCCCCGCCCCCTACCTCCGCTATCTGGAGCGGCGGATCCGTGAGCACTTCGGGTTCGGCCCCACCCCGCTGAAGCTCCGCGTCCGGCGCCGCACGGGCTGATCCGGGCGACCGTGGCCGAAAGGCCGGCCGCGGGCTCTAGGATCTGCATTGGGCATGGTCGACTACCCATTTCTGCTGGTCGTCTCGTTCGCCTGTTTGGTAGCGGCGGCGATATGGGCCCGTTCCGCCCTCCGGCTCGAGCGATCGTGGCGACGGCTGCTGGAGAGCAGTGGCGCGTCGGGCTCGGCGGCGGCCAGCCTGGCCCGGGCCGCTTTCCGCAAGGAGGTCCACACCACCGTGCTGTACGCGGTGGTGGCCATCACCTCGGCGGCGGCGTCGATGGTGGGCAGCTGGCCCCGCCTGCCCCAGATCCTGCTGATGATCCCCGTGGCCATGACCATCGTGTGGGGCCGGCGCTTCCTGGCCGAAGCCGACCTCATCGAGCAACGGGCCAGCCTCGAGCGACGGGCCGAGGAGGTCCTCGCCCAGGAGAACCTGGCCCCCCGGCGCTGGGCCGCCCGCCTGGCCCCCGAGGAGCTGCCCGAGTTCGAGGGCTTCGAGGTCGGCCGGGCCTACGAGGCCGGGACCGGGCTCATGGCCGGCGACTTCTACGACGTGACGCCCACGGGGCCCAAGCGGGTGGCCGCGGTCATCGGCGACGTCTCCGGGCACGGCATCGAGCCCTCCATCACCGCCTTCCAGGTCAAGTACCTGCTGCGGGTGTTCCTGCGCCAGTACCGGGACCCGGCCCAGGCCCTTGAGGAGCTCAACGCCATCATCTCGGCCCAGACCCGCAACGAGGAGTTCGTCTCCCTCTGCCTGGTCGTCTTCGACCAGGCCGCGGGGACGCTGCGGTACGCGTCCGCCGGCCACCCGCCGGCCTGGCTCTGGCACGACGGGGAGGTCCGGCCGCTGCGCTCGACCGGGCCCCTGCTCACCCTGAACCCGAAGGCCTCGTACGGCAGCCGGGAGGTCGCCCTCGACCCCGGCGACCTGCTCGTCCTCTACACGGACGGGTTGGCCGAGGCCCGGGCCGGCGGCCAGCTGTTCGGGGAGGAGCGGATCGCCGCCCACATCCGGCGTGACCCCGGCGTCGGGGCCGACGTACTGTGCAAGTCGCTGCTGGCTGCCGCTCGCGACTTCGCCACCGGGCCGATCCGCGACGACGTCGCCATCCTCGCCGTCCGCCGGGTCTGACCCGGGCCCATGCCGTGGTGTGACGACTGCAGTGCCTACTGGCGACCGGGCGAGCTGGCCGAGGGCGGCACCTGTCCCACCTGCGAGCGCCCACTCGACACCACCCCGCCCAAGGCGCCCTGGCACTTCAAGCTGCTGGTGGTGTCGATGGTCGTCTACCTCACCTACCGCCTGATCCAGGGGATCGTCTGGGTGGTCGGCAAGTTCTGACCCTGCTGGTGACGAGCGCGGTCAGCCGGCGAGGACGTGGACCGGCGTGCCGTTGGCGACGTGATCGGGGAACCACTCGGCCGCGGTCATGGGGATGCGCACGCAGCCGTGCGACGCCGGCTCGGCCGGGACGGACTTGGCCCCGTGGATGGCGTAGCCGCCCACGAAGTACTCGGCGTTGTACAGCTGGCCGAGGGGGCTGGTGTGCCAACCCGAGTCGTAGCGGTAGACCTGGTAGTCGCCGGTGGGCGTGGGTGTCTTGGCCGTGCCCGACGACACCGGCAGGATCTTCGACAGCGACCCGTTCTCGTACAGGAACAGAACCTGGCGGCGCAGGTCGATCTCCACCTTGTTGGGCGAGGTGTCACCGGGCACCAGCGCAGGCGGGTCGTCCTTGGTGGCCAGGATCTGGGCCGTCACCGGGTCGGTCAGGCCGCCGGTGCGCTCCAGCCCGTAGACCTTCTGGAAGGCCAGGATGGCGTTGATGGTCTGCTCGTCCACGTTGCCGTCGACCGGCCCCACGTCGTAGTGCAGCTCGGCCAGCTTCTTCTCGATTGGTAGGAGGGGAGGGGTGGCGGGCGCAGCGGCGGCCACCGGCGAGGGTGGTGCCGGTGGTGCCGGCGGGCTGAGGATGCCCAGCAACCCGGGAGCGGCGCCCGCGGCCGACGCCAGCGCCACCTGGCCGGCCGCCAGGGCCAGGAGCAGGGCGGGCAGCTTGCGGGTCAGCGTCGTCGTCCTCATGGGAAGACCCTTCCCCGGACCCGTCCCGGGTACCCCCTCCGCCGGCGGCTACAGTCGTTGACGGTTGTTCGGGCTGTGGCGCAGCTTGGTTAGCGCGCTTGACTGGGGGTCAAGAGGTCGGGAGTTCAAATCTCCCCAGCCCGACCACAAAGAGCAGGTCAGCCCGGCATGGCGCCGAGCTGCTGCATGGCGCCGGCCAGGTCGGTCTCGAACCAGGTGGTGACGATGCGGCCACCGATCACCCTGGTGAGCGCCATCTGCTCGAAGGCCACCGGTCGCCCCGTCGGAGGAACACCGAGGAACGCCCCCTCGTGGGTGCCCTGGAGGAGCATCCGGCCGCACACGAGCCCATCGTCGCCGACCACCGATTCGACGGTGACCTTCAGGTCGGGAAACGCGCTGCGCAGCGTGCGGACCCACGCCATGGTGCCTGCCGGCCCGGCCGGGAGCTGCGGATTGTAGGGGGTGACGGCCTGGGGATGGATGACATCGGCGGCGACCGCCTCGTCGGCGCGGCTCCAGACACCGTCCATGTAGCGGTCGAAGACAGCCCTGCTCTCGGCCGAGGACGCCGGCGCCTCGTCGCCGTCAGGCCCGACGGCCGCCGCCGCCGGCGCCGGGGGACTCCCGCCCGGCACGATGCCCAGCTGTTGCATCATGTCGAGGAGGTTGAACACGCCCCAGCGCTCGGCGATCCTGCCCTCGGGGGTGAGCCGCATCATCACCAGCGCGCTGATGGCGATCGGCGCATGGGTCGGGGCGAGACCGTAGAACGACCCGTCGTGCGTGCCGGTGCTCTCGGCGTGCTCGACGACCATGTCGCCTTCGACGAGGTAGTGCTGCGGGGTGACCGTGAGGTCCGGGAAGGCCCCCCGGAGGAGCTGGACGGTCTCCTTGAAGCCCAGGGCACCCGGGCTGGTCCCCGCCAGGGCGTTGTGATCGACGAAGTCGGCGTCGAGCAGCTCGTCGGCCACGTCCAAGCGCCCTTGTGTGATCACTTCGAGGGACATACGCCGAGGGACGCCTGCCATCTCGTCTCTCGACAGCCCGAGCGGGCCCGTGGCGGTCGCAGGATCTGTCATCTCGCCCCCTTGGTGGAGTGCCGCTGGCTCAAGGACGGCGAAACATTACGCGTCGCAACGGTTGCTGCGGGGCCAGCGCGTGCGGCGGTAGAGAGGCGGCGCCCGGCGTGGCCTACCATCGCCCGGTTCGGCCGTCGACGAGGGAGGGCGTTCGTGAGGCGAGACGTGGTGTTCCCGAGCCAGGGCGTGGACTGCGCCGGCTGGCTCTACGTCCCGGACGACCTGGAGCCCGGCCGGCCGGCCCCGGCCATCGTCCTGGCCAACGCCATTTCGGCCGTGCGGGAGATCACCCTGCCCGGCTACGCCGAGCGCTTCTGCGCCGCCGGCTTCATCGCCCTGGCCTTCGACTACCGCAACTTCGGGGCCAGCGGTGGCGAGCCCCGCAACCACCTCGACCCCCACCTCCAGCAGCAGGACGTCAAGAACGCGGTGACCTGGCTGCGGGCGCAACCCGAGGTCGACGCCGACCACGTGGGGGGCTGGGGCGTCTCCCTGGGCGGTGTCCACATGCTGCACCAGGGTGCCTATGACCGGCGGCTCAAGGCCGTGGTCTCGGTGGCCACCGGGGTCAACATGCTGGAGCAGCTGATGGGCCGCGAGGCCATGTTGGGCTTCCTGGCCATGCTCAACGCCGACCACGACCGCCGGTTTGCCACCGGCGAGGCCGCCACCTACATGCCGGCGGTCTCGATGCCGGGTGAGGGGGGCTTCATGGCCTTCCCGGAGGCCAATGACTTCTACACCGAGGCCCAGCGGACGTTCGCCCCCACGTATGACAACCGCCTGACGATGGAGTCCGTCGAGAACCTCATCGCCGACAACTCGGCGGCGAACGTCCACCTGATCGCCCCGACCGCGCTTCTCGTGGTCCACGGCCAGCAGGACGTCATCCCGGTCGACGCCGTGCGCGCCGTGGTCGACCAGGCGGGCGAGCCCAAGAAGCTGCTCGTCCTCGACTGCCTGCACACGGACCTGTACACGCGCGAGCCCTGGCTGACCCAGTCGGCGGACGCCGCCATCGAGTGGTTCAACCAGTACTTGCGCAGTTAGCCGCCGCCGGCCCAGCCCTGACGAACGCCTGATTTGGCCGGAGGGGGCAAGATGAGGGTATGAGCGAGCTCGACCTCGACCTTGACCGGCGGATTGCAACGACCGACGACGGCGACCACGAGCGGTTCGCCCACTGGGTGACGCCGCCCGGCGCGGTGACCGAGGCACTCATCACCGGCACGCCGGTCGTCGCCCTCTGCGGGAAGGTCTGGACCCCCAGTCGCGACCCGAAGCGCTATCCGGTCTGCCCGACCTGCGAGGAGATCCGCCGGAGGGACTTCCCGCCGTCGAGCGAGCCCTGAGCGCCGCAGCACGGTCGCCCTGGCGCCTCGTGCGCTCGGGCGGGCAACTCCACGCGCCCGTCCCGTCGAGAAGGCGAAGGAGGGGCCGGATCGGGTCAAGGGGCCCGGTCCGGGGCGACGCCCGGTGGGCGTGGTGCGAGTTCTGGTACCCGTGGCCGAGCAGGGGGACGGATCAGGAGGATCCGCCGTCCTCGGCGGATGCCCGCCGGCACGCCGGGAGATTAATGCCTACCTGCCATGATCGGCGGCCGCCGGTGGAGTATCATTAAGCCAGACGTCCCCAGCAGCGCGGGACGACGTCGCGGCTCGATGGGCCGCTTTTTTGAAGGAGAAGTCTTGGCGGCATCAGCTCGCCAAACCGGCGGAGCGTTCTCCGTTACGTTCACCCGGGCCGGGCGCGCCGTTACCGTCGCGGTCAGCGGCGACGTCGACGGTGACACCGCTCCGGTTTTGCGCGACCGGTTGGTCGACGTGCTCGAGGGCCAGGGGAACCGCTCGGTGTCAGTCGATCTCAGCGGGATGACCTTCATCGACAGCAGCGGCCTGTCGGTCCTGGTCGACATGCATCGGCGGGCTGCGGAGCGCGGCGCCG
>DATJHJ010000065.1:0-33436 GCA_035494015.1 Acidimicrobiales bacterium | reverse complement strand
CCCCCGACCAGATCTTTGTGAAGCGGCACCGGGGCACCAGCGGCTACCACGACGAAGCGTTCAACGACGACGACCACGTGGTCCGGACCCTGACCAAGATCCTCGACGAGGCCGCCGGCTCACACCGCAAGCTCGACCCGTCGGAGGGCCTGCAGGACGCCCAACTCGACACCGGGGCCCGCCTGCACATCGTCCACGGCGACGTCGGCCGCGACGGCCACGTCCTGGTCAACATCCGCAAGTTCACCGGCGTGGCGTACAGATCCCTGGACGAGCTCGTCGAGCGGGACATGCTCGACACCCGGGTGGCCGCCTTCCTCCGGGCGTGCGTGCGGGCCCGGCTGTCGATCGTGTTCTCCGGGGCGCCCGGCTCGGGCAAGACCACCCTCCTGTCGTGCTGCGCGGCCGAACTGGATCCGTCGCTGCGGGTGGTCGTGGCCGAGGAGGTGTTCGAGGCCGACCTGCCCCTGCCCAACGTGGCGTCCATGCAGACCCGCCCCGCCCGCACCGACCGCCGTGAGGTCGACCTGCGCCGCCTCGTCTCCGGCTTCCTGCGCATGGCCCCCGACATCGCCGTGGTCGGGGAAGTCCGCGACCGCGAGGCCCTGCCCCTGCTGCTCACCCTGTCGTCCGGCGTGAAGGGGTACACCACCATCCACGCCGGTTCGGCCCGGCAGGCCCTCACCCGCCTGCGGTTCATCTGCCAGCTCGCCAACACGGCCAACGAGCTCCCGATGACCGCCCTCAGCTCGCTGGTCAGCGAGGCGGTGGACCTGGTCGTGCACTGCGCCCGGGTGGGCGGGCGGGTCCGGGTGACCGAGGTCGTCGCCGTGGAGGAGCCCCAGACCGGGCCGGACGCGGTGCAGTTCACGGCCACGGAGCTGTTCAGCCGGCCCGGCGCCCAGGAGCCCCTGACATGGAGCGGCAACCTGCCGCTGCGGGCCGCCCGAGCCCTGCAGGAGGCCGGCTACGACGTGCGCGAGCTCCTCGACGGCGGCGGCACCCGGGCCCGGACGGTCCGGGCCGTCCGCAGCACCACCAACGGGAGCTCGCCTGCTGCCCCCGCCCGCCGCGCCACCAAGCCCCGAACGCCGGCCGGCCCATGACCGCCCTGGGACGGAGGGCAGCGCGGTGACGGTCCTGCCTGTGCTCGTCGCCCTGCTCGGCGCCTACGGCGTCTTCCTCCTCTACACCGCGGTCGTGTTCCGTTGGCGTGGGATCGGTGTGGGGCCGGGGCGGCTCCGCACGGGGACCAGCGTGCGGGCCCGGGCCGAGCAGTGGCTGGCCCAGGCCGGGCTGGAGGGCGTCGGGCCGACGGAGTTCCTGACCGTGATGGCCGTGCTGTTCGTCGTCGGCGCCGGGGCCACGTTCGCCGCCCTGGGCGCGTTCCTCCCCGCCCTGGCCGTGGGTGGGTTCGCCGCCACCTATCCGGCCGCGTCGTACCGAGCCCGGCGCCAGCAGCGGCGCATGCGGGCCGCGGAGAGCTGGCCCCGGATGATCGAGGAGATCGCCCTGCTGACGGGGTCGCTCGGCCGGTCCGTGCCCCAGGCCCTGTTCGAGGTGGGGCGGGGGGCGCCCGAGGAGATGCGCCCGGCCTTCGCCGCCGCCCAGCGCCAGTGGTTGATCAGCACCGACTTCGAGCGCAGTGTCGCCGTGCTCAAGGCCGGCCTGGCCGACGCCACGGCGGACGCGGCGTGCGAAACCCTGCTCGTCGCCCACCAGGTCGGGGGCACCGACGTGCAGCGCCGCCTGGCCGCCCTGGTCGACGATCGCATCGCCGACCTGCAGGGTCGCAAGGACGCCCGCGCCCGCCAGGCCGGGGCCCGCTTCGCCCGCCGCTTCGTCCTGTTCGTCCCCGTCGGCATGGCCCTGGTCGGCCTGTCCATCGGCGGGGGGCGCGACGCGTACCGGTCGGCGAGCGGGCAGCTGGCGGCCGTCGTCGCCGTGGCCATGGTGATCGCCTGCTGGCTGTGGTCGGGCCGGATCATGCGGCTGCCCGAGGAAGAGCGGGTGTTCCATGGCTGACCTCGACCGGTTCCGCCTTGCCGTGCTGTGTGGGCTGGCGGTGTGGGCCGGCGCCACCCTGTTCCTGTCCCAGCTGCGCTGGTTCTCCCGCCCGCCGCTGGTCGACCGCCTCCGGCCCTACAGCCCGGCGGGGATGGCCTCCACGCCCAGGCGGGGCGCCATTTTGTCGGTCGAGTCCTTTCGCGACGTCATCCGACCCCTGGCCCGGTCCCTGGGCGAGCGGCTGGCCAAGCTGTTCGGGGTCAGCGAGGAGCTCGGCACCCGGCTGGAGCGCATCCACTCCACCGACGACGTGACCGCCTTCCGGGTGCGCCAGCTGGGCTGGAGCGTGGCTGGCTTCGCCGTGGGCACGCTGCTGGCCATCGCCCTGCGGCCGCCGGCGCCCATCGTCTTGCTGTTCATCGTCAGCGGTCCCCTGCTCGGCTTCCTCGTGCCAGAGCAGCAGGTGGCCGGCGCCTCCGACGCCTGGCGGCGCCGGCTGAACCTCGAGCTGCCGGTCGTGGCCGAGCAGCTGGCCATGCTCCTGTCCGCCGGCTACTCCCTCGGGGCGGCGCTGAACCGGCTGGCGGCCCGGGGCGGGGGCAACGTGTCCCGAGACCTGGCCCGCGTCTGCGGCCGTATCCGCCAGGGCCTGACCGAGGTGGAGGCCCTGCGCGAGTGGGCCGAGGTCGCCCAGGTCGAGGCCCTCCACCGCCTGCTCCCCATCCTCGGGCTGAACCGGGAGGCCGCCGACCTCGGCCGGCTCATCTCCGAGGAAGCCCGCTCCATCCGCAAGGACACCCAGCGCCGCTTGATCGAGACGGCCGAGCGCCGCGCGCAACAGGTGTGGATCCCCGTCACGGTGGCCGCGCTGGTCCCCGGGGTGATCTTCCTCGCCGTCCCCTTCCTGGAGGCGCTCCGCCTCTTCGCCGCACCGTGACACCAAAACCGTGACACCGAAAGGAGCAGGAATGGAACTGTCGCTGCGAGCCTACGTCTGGGCTCGGGCCATTGTCGTGTCCCTCACCACCAGGGACGAAGCCGGGGAAGGGGTGATCTCGACCGCCATCGCGGTCTTGATCATGGCCGCCCTCGGCGCCGTGATGTGGGTGGGTTTCAAGGCCATCTGGGGCAACGCCAGCAGCCAGACCACCAACCAGATCAACCAGATCGGCTCGTCGGGCCCGTAGGCGCCGGCGGGAGCCCGGAGGCGCGCTGATGGACGAGCGGGGCGGAGGGCCGATCTCGATGTGGATCGGCTTCTCCGTCTTCCTCGTGCTGCTCCTGTTCGCGGTGCAGGTCCTGTTCAACCTGTACGCGACCTCGGTCGTGACGGCCGTGTCCTTCGACGCGGCCCGGAGGGTGGCAGGGGGCGACGGCGGCCCGGCGTTGATCGCCGCCGCCGAGGACCAGGCCCGGGCCGAGCTGGGCCGGTACGGCACCCGGGTCACCTTCGACTGGAGCGCCACGGACGCCGACGAAGTCGTCCTGCACGTGCAGGCCAGCAACCCCCACGTGTTGTTGCCGGTGCTCGCCGGCCCCGCCGCCTTCGACCACATCGACCGCACCATCCGAGTCCGGGTCGAGCGTTTCCAGTGATCCGCGGCCGGCTCCGGCGGGACGAATCAGGCCAGATGGCGGGCGTGGAGGCCATCCCCTTCGGCCTGCTGACCTTCGTGGTCGGCGTGCTGGTGGTGGCCAACGCCTGGGCGGTCATCGACGCCAAGATGGCGGTGTCGAATGCGGCCCGGGAGGCCACCCGCGCCTTCGTGGAGGCCCCCGCTGACGGCGATCCCGTGACCCTCGCCGACACCGCGGCGCGCCGGGCCATCCAGGGCGCCGGTCGAGATCCTGGCCTGTTAACCGTGACCCAACTTGGGGGCGACTTCGCCCGCTGCGCCACCGTGCGCTACGAAACGAGCTACCGGATACCCGCCATCCGGGTCCCGTGGCTCGGCGGGTTCGGGGCCGGGTTCACCGTCACCGCCCGCCACGCCGAGATCGTCGACCCCTACCGCAGCGGCCTGCCCGCGTCCGAGGACGGTTGTGCCTTCTCGGGGTGAGCGGGGCAGCGTGCTGCTGCTGTTCCCCGCCGCCATCCTCATCATGGTCGCCCTGGCCGCCATGGCGGTGGACAACGCCGCCGCCTTCCTGGCCCAGCGGGAGCTGGTCAACGCCACCGCGGCCGCGGCCAACGACGCGGCCACCGAAGCCCTGTCCGACCTGGCCTTCTACAAGGGGGACCGGGTCGAGCTGTCCCCGTCGGCGGTGGAGGCGGTGGCCGTCGACCGGGTACACAGCCTGATCGACGAGCGCCGCCACCACGGCCTGGCCGTCACCGCCGACGCGGTCCCGCCCGCAGGACCCGGTTGCGGGTGGACCGTCCACGTGTCCGCCAGCTCCCGGGTGGACGAGGTGTTCGGCAAGGCCATCCCCGGCTCCAGCGGCGGGGCGAACGTCAGGGCGCAGTCCACCGCGGCCCCGAAACAGGGAAGCGGCGGATGCTGAGCCCCGCGGCGCCCGGACGGTTCGGCGCTGCGCTTCGAGCCGGAATCGTCGTGGCGCCAGCGTCGGCCCCGCGGTCGACCCTCTTCGCCGATCAGCAGGGGCGCACCTCGAATAACGGCGTCACCTCGGCGAGGGCAGCCGAACTCGTCCATACCCCGGCCGCCGCAGTGCCGACGCTGTACCCGGGGTCGATGTTGGTCGTGGTCGTGATCGAGCTGGTCGGGACGCCTTGCCAGGTGGTCACCGGGACGGTCAGCGGGGCGTCGCTCGCTTCGGAGAGCACGATCCAATACCTCGTCGAGGGGGCGAGGGGATGCTGCCCGCCGTCGAATCACAGTTGAAATGCTGAAATATCGCCATATACTAGAACCATGCCCGAGAGGACATCCATAACCACCGACGCCATCGGGCGGCGGGTCACGGCCAAGGTGGCCGGGAACGCCGAGGAGGCGGCCCGGCTCACGCAGGAGGCCTCCGTGCTCGACGCCGGGCGCCACCCCGGCGTGGTCGAGCTGGTCGGGGTGGACGGGCACGGGGTGGGCGCGGTCCTCCTCACCGGCCACGTGGACGGGCCGACCTTGGCGCAGGTGGGCCTGCTGCCCCTGGAGGAGGGAGCGGGCCTCCTCGCCGCCCTGGCCACCACGCTTGCCGACCTCCACGGGCTCGGGCTGGTCCACGGCGCGATCTGCCCGGAGCACGTGATCCTCGGGCCGGGCGGGCGGCCCGTCCTGTGCAGCTTCGGCCACGGCGGACGGGTCGGGGAACCGCCAGGTGAAACGCCTCCCACGCTGGGCAAGGCCTTCGCCGACCCCTGCCGCGAATGGTCCGCCGCCCTCGATCCGGCGTTCGACGTGTTCGGGCTGGGCGCCCTGGCCCGCTTCCTGGCCCCCGATCCGCCGCCGGGCCACGTCCTGGCCAGCGTCGCCGCCGACGCCACTGCCGCCGATCCCCTCGACCGCCCGACGGCCCGCGCCGTCGCCGATGCGCTGCAGCGGGAGGTGCCGGCCGCTCGCCTCCCCCGGGGCCTGGTCGCACCGCCGCCGGCGCCCGCCCGTCCCGTCGCCAGGCCTGCCGACCCCCTCGACGCCTGGCGACGGGAACGGAGCGGTCTCGGGCGCGGCCGGGAGCGGAGCCGAGGGTCCTCGCCCACCCTGCTCGCCGCGCTGGCCGTCGCCGTGGTGGTGGCCGGGGTGGTCACCGCCGGCGTCCTGGTCAGCGGCCGGCGCGGTGCGCCCGCGCCGGCCCTGGCGGCGGTACCTTCGGCCGAGCCTCCCGCTCCGGCCCCCGAGGAGGCGGCGCCCGGCCCGACCACGACCCGGGCCGGGCCCGTCTCGTCGCCCCCCACGACCGCCGTCCGGTCCAACTGCCCGGCGGTGGGAGGCCTGCTGCAAGCCGACATCGATGGCGACGGCTGCCCGGAAGCGCTCCGATATGCCGACGGGCTGCTCCAAACGGCGACGGTGAGCTGGGCCCTGGGCCAGGCCGGCGACCAGGTGGCCATCGGGAACTGGGGCTGCCAGGGCACCCGCACCCTCGCGCTGTTCCGCCCCTCCACCGGTCAGGTCTTCCGCTTCGACGGCTGGGCCGGGCCGGGACACGATCTGAATGCCAACGTCGTCGCCGTCGTGGCCGGCGGCCAGGCCCTGCGGGCTGCTGACCTCGACCGGGACGGCTGCCACGAGGTCGTGGTGGAACGGGCCACAGGACCGGCCGAGATCATCCGCCTGCCCCGGGTGCAGGGATGAGGCGTCGCCGCGTGGCCTCGGCGCTGGTCTGGGCCGTCGGCCTGGCCGCCACCGGTCTGGCCCTGGTGTGGTCCGGCCGGGGGCCCCTCGCCCCGCCGCCGCTGGGCGACCCCGCCCGGTGGTCGGCGTGGCTGGCGGCACGAGATCCGGCCGTGGCCGCGTTCAGCCTGCTCCGGCTGGTCGCCCTCGCCACCCTCGGGTACCTGGCCGCGGTCACGGTGCTGGGCGTTGTCCTGCGCCTGGCCGGCGCGGCCCGGCTGGCGGCGGCCGCCGACCGGGTCACCGTCGCCCCGGTCCGCCGCCTCCTCGCCGGGGTCAGCCTGGGCCTGGCGGCCACGGTGGCCGGGCCGGCAGTCCTCGTTCCCGCCGCGCTGGCCAGCCAGCCCGTGACGACCACCTCCACGACCACCTTTCCGCCGGCCACGGTCACCATGCACCTGCTCGCCCCGGGCGAAACCACCGCCCCGCTGCCATCCACGGTCGCGCCGCCACCGGCGCCGGTGGTCCTGGCCCCCGCTTCGCTCACCGTCGCTCCCGACCGGTGGACGGTGAAGCCCGGCGAATGCTTCTGGACCATCGCCGAGTCCGTGCTCACCCAGGCCTCGGGTCGTGCGCCCACCGACGCCGAGATCGTCCCCTACTGGCAGCGGCTGATCGCCGCCAACCGTGGGGCCCTCGCCCACCCCGGCGACCCCGACCTCATCTTCCCCGGCCAGGTCTTCGATGTCCCCACCCCGTAGTGCCGCCCGTACACTCGATCCCATGGCCGTCGAGCTGCGGTGGGGTGAGGCGCTTACCGCCGAGGACCTGGAGGACACGCCGGACGACGGCCACCGCTACGAGCTGGTCGACGGCTGCCTCATCGTGACCCCGGCCCCCAACCTGGCCCACCAGGAGCTCGTCGGCGCCCTCCACATCCTGCTGCACGGCGCCTGCCCGCCCGGGTACAAGGTCATCCTCGGGCCGTTCGACTTCAAGGCCGGACCGGCGACGGTGCTCGAGCCGGACCTGCTCGTCGCCCGCAGCGACGACTTCGGGCCGCAGCGGATCGAGCAGGCGCCGCTGCTGGTCGTGGAGGTCTCTTCCCCCAGCACCCGACGCATCGATCGCGGGACCAAGCGGCTGGCCTTCGAGGCGGCGGGCGTGGCCGCGTACTGGCTGGTGGACCCCGACGGGCCCTCGCTGACCGTGCTGCACCTCGAAGACGGCACCTACGCGGAGCACGCCCACGTCACCGGCCACGACGCGTACGAAGCCTCCCAGCCGTTCCCCGTCACCGTGGTCCCCGCCCGCCTGGCCGGCGGAGGCTGACCAGGACCAGGGACTACGCGGGCTGGAGGCGGAGCTGGAGGTCGTCGAGGCGGCGGAGCAGGGCGTCGGCGTCGGTGCCGAACAGGCCGGCGATGGCCCGGATGTCGTCGGCCCGGATGGTGAGGACGCGGCCGTTGAAGTCCTGGCGGCGGACCTGGATGCTGCTCAGGTACTTGTAGACCATCTCCAGCTCGGGATCCCCGTCGACGGCCTGGAAGCGGGCCAGGTCAAAGGTCACCTTGGCCGGCCACGGCGGCGACGCCACGCCGGCCTCGGTGGGCTCGACGCCGGGGGCGGGGACCTCGGCCGGGGCTTCGCTGTCGCGGGGCAGGAGCTGGTCGACCGGGACCCGGTAGAAGTCGGCCAACCGCTGGAGCCGGGGCACGGAGATGACCCGCTCGCCCCGCTCGTAGGCGCCCAGGACCGACGCCTTGAACTCCTGGGTCGAGGCCGCCTCCACCTCCTGGAGCGACAGCCGCTTCTGCCGGCGAATGGCCCGCAGCCGCTGGCCCACCCGGCGGGCGTAGGTCAGCGCGGGGCCGGCCAGCTCGGCATCGTCGTTCATCGGCCCGATCCCCCCTGCCTCGTCCGGTTGCCTGGTCCGCTGCCAACCACTCTCTGCGTTCTAGTCTACCGGAGGTTCGCACTGGGTGCCGGTGTGATTACGCTCCGGGGTCAACCTTTCCGCCCCTTGCGCAACGCCACCGGCCCTGAGAGCCTTCCCGCGGGGAGTTGTCCACGAGAAGGAGCGACGAATGGCTGTGGCGTTCATGTTTCGCGTCAGCGGGTTGGACCAGGCCGGGTACGACCGGATTATGGAGGACCTCTCGCAGCGTGCGGGTGGCTCCTTCGCCGGCCCCGGCTTCCTCGCCCACCTGGCCGGTCCGACGGACGACGGCGGCTGGCGGGTGATCGACGTGTGGGAGTCCGAAGAGGCCGCCAACGCGTTCTACGGGTCGGACGCCTTCGGGGCCGTCCGGGAGGGGACGGCGGACATGGGGTTGGAGTCGACCCCCTGGCCGCTGCACCGCACCGAGATCTTCGGCGCCTTCAGTCAGACCACCTGACCGACCGCCCCCGCCCGTAGGGCGCACAGCAGCACGCCGGCAGCGACGGCCGCGGTCTCGGTCCGCAGGATGTGCGGGCCGAGGCTCAGGCGCGCCACGCCGGCGCCGGCCGCCCCGGCCAGCTCGGCGTCGTCCCACCCGCCCTCGGGCCCGACCAGCACCAGCGGGCGATCCAGCGACGGTGGGCCTCCTCCGGGATGGGCCACGACCGCCCCCGGCTCGGCGGCCAACGCCGGGAACGGGGTCACGTCGTCCACGACCGGCAGCCACACCCGCCGGCTCTGCATCGCCGCTTCGCGCGCCACCCGCCGCAACCGGTCCAGGTGGCCGCTGCCGGGCGACCACCGCACCACGGAGCGGGCTGCGGCCAACGGCACGATCCGGTCGACGCCCACCTCGGTCAGCTTCTGCACCGCCCACTCCGGCCGCGACCCCTTCACCACCGCGAAGGCCACGGTCACCACCGGCGACGGTCGGGCCTCCCGGACGACATCGGTCACCGGCCCCAACGCCGGCCCGAACCGGCACGCCCGCCACCCGCCCGCCCCGTCCGACACGGTGACCTCGTCCCCCGCTCGCAGGCGCAGGACCCGTTCCAGGTGGTGGCGGTCGTCGGCCGACAGCTCGGGAGCGTCGAGGTCGGCGACGAACGCGTGGGCGGTGGTGGCCAGGGCTACTTGAAGGCGCTGCGGACCTTGGCCATGAAGCCGGTCTCGGCCGGGGCCACATCGTCGCCCCGGGAGGCGGCGAAGAGGCGGAGGATGTCCTCCTGCTCCTTGGTCAGCTCGGTGGGTGTGTCGACCACGACCTGGACGAGCAGGTCGCCCCGGCCCCGGCCGTTCACGTCGGGCACGCCCCGCCCCCGCAGGCGGAACACCTTGCCGGGCTGGGTGGCCCGGGGAATGACGAGATCCTCGGTGCCGTCGAGGGTCTCGTAGCGCAGGTGGGCGCCCAGGGCAGCCTGGGCCATGGGCACGTGCAGGACGTGGACCAGGTCGTTGCCCTGGCGGACGAAGCGCTCGTCGGGCCGGACTCGCAGGTGGACGAACAGGTCGCCCGGCCGCCCGCCCCGAGGGCCGGCCGCCCCCCGCCCGCCGAGCTGGAGGGTGTTCCCGTCGTCCACGCCGGCCGGGATGTCGACCGTGTACGCCTTCTCCTCGGTGCGCCGGCCCTCGCCCCGGCAGTCCGGGCAGGGCGACGGGATCTCCTGGCCCAGGCCGTTGCAGCGGGGGCAGGGCCGGGAGGTGACCATCTGGCCGAGGATCGACTGGCGCACCTGGCGCACCTCGCCCGCCCCGCCGCAGGTGGCGCAGGTGACCGGCGACGTGCCCGGCTTGGCCCCGGTGGCGTTGCAGGTCGAGCACGGGACCGGCACCCGGACCCGGATCTCCTTGGACGTGCCGAACACCGCCGAGCGGAAGTCCAGGTCCAGGGTGACCTCCATGTCCGCCCCTCGTGGCGGTCCTCCCGGCCCCCGGCCGCGGCCGCCGAACCCGGAGCCGCCGCCGCCGAAGAAGCTGTTGAACAGGTCGCCCAGGCCGGCGCCGAACAGATCCTCGAACCCGCCCGCCCCACCAGGCCCGCCCGCACCCGTCCCCCGCAGGCCCTCGGGGCCGAACATGTCGTAGCGGCGCCGGCGCTCGGGGTCCCGCAGGGTCTCGTAGGCCACGGTCACCAGCTTGAACCGCTCCTCGGTGGCCGGGTCGCCGCCGTTGACGTCCGGGTGCAGCTCGCGGGCCAGCTTGCGGTAGGCCCGCTTGATCTCGTCGTCGCTGGCGCTGCGGCCGACGCCGAGCAGCTCGTAGAAGTCGCCGATGTCGGTGGCCAACGCGGTACTAGCCCTCCCGGAGGTGGCGGCCCAGCCGGGCGCTGACGATGGCCACCGCCGCCATGGCCTGCGGGTAGTTCATCCGGGTCGGGCCCAGCACGCCGATGGTGCCACCGTGGGCCCCGTCGACCTCGTAGGGGGCGACCACAATCGAGCACTCGGCCAGCGAGTCGACCCCGTGCTCGGCCCCGATGGCGACGTTGATCTCGTCGTTGCCGAGGGCCTCGCGCAGCAGGCTGACCAGGACGTACTGCTGCTCCAGCCCGGCCAGGACCTGGCGGACGGTGTCCACCGCCTGGAAGGTCGACGCCATGCGGGAGGCCCCGCCGATGAACACCTGGTCGGCCTCGCTGTCGTGGTAGTCCCAGAGGGCCTGGCGGGCGGCGCCGACCAGCTTGTCGACCGCAGGGTCCCCGGTGGAGGGGATGGGCCGGTCGTCGGCCAGGGGGTGGCCGACCACGTGGGCGGCCAGGTGGGCGGCGGCGGCGGCGATGCGCTCGTCGCCCACGCCCTCGTCGAGCTCGAGCGTGGCCTTCTCCACGCCCCCGTTGGCCAGCACGGCCACGGCGACCGCCACCCGGCCGCCCAGGGGCACGATCTGCACCGACCGCACGTTGGCCCCCTCGTGGGGCGGGGCGACGACCAGGGCGGCGTAGGTAGTGAGGTTGGACAGCAGCTTGGACGTGTCCTGCAGCATGCGCTCCAGCTCGCCGTGGGCCCGGGTGAAGAAGTCCTGGACCTGGGCCTTGTGCTCGGGGCCGAGCGTGCCGGGCTCCGACGAGCGCAGGTCGTCCACGAAGAAGCGGTAGCCCTTGTCGGTGGGGATGCGCCCGGCGCTGGTGTGGGGGTGGGCCAGGAAGCCCTCCCGCTCGAGCTGGGCCATGTCGTTGCGCACCGTGGCGGGCGACACCTGGAGCTCGCCCATGCGGGCGACGTGGGCCGACCCCACCGGCTGCGCGGTGTCGATGTACTCCTTGACCACGGCCCGGAGGATGGCGGCCTTGCGTTCTTCCAGCATCCTGAGACCCGATGATACCGGCGGTGCCAGTATCGGAGGATGTGGGCCGCGCGAGATGCCGCCAGCGTGTGGCACGGGTTCACCGACATGTCGACCTATCTCGACCACTGCCCGGTCGTTGTCGAGCGGGCCGAGGGCCACGAGCTGATCGACACCGAGGGCCGCCGCTACCTGGACGCCATCTCGTCGCTGTGGGTGAACACCCTGGGCCACAGGGTGCCCGAGCTGGACCGGGCCGTGCGGGACCAGCTCGACCTCGTCGCCCACTCGACCATGCTCGGCCACGGGAACCGGGTGGTCGTCGAACTGGCCGAAGCCCTGGCCGCGGTGGTCCCCGTCGACCGGCCCCACTTCATGTTCGCGTCGGACGGGGCGGCCGCGGTCGAGCAGGCGTTGAAACTGGCCTTCCAGTTCTGGGCCCTGCAGGGCGTCGCCGGGCGCACGTCGTACCTGGCCTTGGGCGGGGCATACCACGGCGACACCGTGGGGTCGTTGTCCTTAGGGGCCGACGACGGGTTCGGCGCCGCCCTCTTCGACCCCCTGCGCTTCCCCGTGGTGCGGGCGACGGGCGTGGACGAGGCCTGCTCGATGGTGCCCACGGAGGCGGGGCGGCTGGCCGCCGTCGTCGTCGAGCCGCTGGTCCAGGGGGCGGCGGGGATGCGGATGGCGGAGCCGGAGGGGATCGTGGCGCTGGCCGCGGCGTGCCGGGAGGCCGACGTGCTGCTGATCCACGACGAGGTGGCCACCGGGTTCGGCCGCACGGGGACCCTGTTCGCCACGGAGCAGTGCCCGGGCGTGCGCCCCGACCTGCTCTGCCTGGGCAAGGGGATCACCGGCGGCTACCTGCCGATGTCGGCCACGGTGGCCTGCGGGCGGGTGTACGAGACGTTCCGCTCCGCGGGGGCGGCCTTCGCCCACGGCCACTCCTATGGGGGCAACGCCCTGGCTGCGGCGGTGGCCCTGCGCCACCTGCGGTTGCTGGGCGAGCGGGACGTGCTGGCCAACGTGGCCGCCCGGTCGGCGCAGCTACGGGCGTTGCTCGCCGAGCGGGTGTCGCCCCTGCCCGGTGTGGGCGACGTGCGGGTGCACGGCCTGCTCTGCGGGGTCGACGTGGCCGCCGGCGCCGGGCGGCCGGTGTGCGACGCCGCCGTGTCGCTCGGGGTCCTGCTCCGGCCCATCGGCGACACCGTGATCATCGTCCCGCCCCTGTCGATCACCGCGGCCGAGATCGAGCGGATCGTCCATGTACTCGGGGTGGCCATCCGTGCCCAGCTGGGCTGACGAGGTCGACAGCCGGCTGGCCGCCGCGGCGGCGGCCGGGCAGTGGCGGGAGATCCGGGACCTGCCGGCGTCGGTGGTGTCATTCGGCTCGAACGACTACCTGGGCTTGTCCCGCCACCCCGCGGTCGTGGGCAGGGCCCACGCCGCCCTCGACCGGTGGGGTGCCGGTGCGGGCGCGGCCCGGCTGGTGGGGGGGAGCCGGCCGGTCCACGCCGAGCTGGAGGCGGCGCTGGCGGCATGGAAGGGCGAGGAGGCGGCCCTGCTCTTCCCGAGTGGGTACGCAGCCAACCTGGGCGTGCTGGCCACGCTGGCCGACCGCGGCGACGTCCGGATCCTGTCGGACGAGCGGAACCACGCGTCGATCGTGGACGGCTGCCGCCTGGCCCGGGCCGAGGTGTGCGTCTACCGGCACGGCGACGTGGACCAGGTCGCCGACCTGCTGGCCGGCGGGTCGACGAGCATGGTCGTGACCGACACGGTGTTCTCCATGGACGGCGACGTCGCCCCCGTGGCCGAACTCGCCGAGGTGTGCTCGAGGTTCGGCGCCCTGTTGGTGGTGGACGAGGCCCACGCCGTGCTCGGGCCGGCTGTCGACCTGTCCGGGGTCGCGCACCTCCGGGTCGGGACGCTGTCGAAGTACCTCGGGTCGGTGGGCGGGTACGTGGCCGGGCCCCGGCGGTTCGTCGACCTGCTGGTGAACCGGGCCCGACCGTTCGTCTTCACCACCGCGGGGTCACCGGCTGATGCGGCGGCCGCGCTGGCCGCCGTCGGCGTACTGCGATCGCCAGAGGGCGACGAGCTGGTGCAGCGGCTGCGGGCGAACGTCGACCTGGTCGCCCCTGGCCCGGGGCACCCCTCCCCTATCCTCCCGGTCGTGGTCGGCTCCGAGGATCGGGCGATGACCGCGGCGGCCGCCTTGGCTGACCGCGGCCTCCTGGTACCCGCCATCCGCCCGCCGACGGTCGCCCCGGGGACGTCGCGGCTGCGGATTTCGATGTCGGCGGCCCACACCGCGGGGCAGGTGCAGGCCCTGCTCGACGGGCTGGCTGCGGTGGGCTGTGCGCCCTGACCGCCTGGTCGTCGTGCTCGGCACCGACACCGGCGTGGGCAAGACGTGGACGTCGGCGGCCGTGCTGTCCCGGCTGGTCGCGCTGGGGATGGCGGTGGCCGCCCGCAAGCCCGTCCAGTCCTTCGCCCCCTGCGACCTGGAGACCGACGCGTCCGTGCTCGCCCTGGCCACCGGGGAGGCGCCGGAGCAGGTGACGCCCCGGCACCGGTCGTACGCCATGGCCATGGCCCCGCCGATGGCCGCCGCCTTCCTCGGGGTGGCGGTGCCGACGCTCGACCAACTGGTGGCCGAGCTGGACTGGCCTGCCGGCGTCGAGGTCGGGGTGGTGGAGACCGTCGGCGGTCCCCGCTCGCCCATTGCCGACGAGGCGGACAGCGCCGATCTGGCCGCGGCGTTGTCGCCCGATCTGTCGGTCCTGGTCGCCCACGCCGGTCTCGGCGCCATCAACTCGGTCCGGCTGTCCGCCCCGGTCTGCCCCCAGCCCGTGGTGGTGTTCCTGAACCACTTCGACCGGGGCGACCTGCACGACCGCAACCGCCGCTGGCTCCAGTCCGAGGGGTTCGACGTGGTGGTCGACGTGGGCGAGCTGGCCAGCCGCCTGACCGCTTCGACCTGAGTGACGGGCCGAGGAGGTGTGTGCGGCCGAGCCCGGTGGGCGGTTCTCGGCGGCGACGTCGGGACCTCCGCGCCCTCGCCACCTACGCCGAGGACGTCACCGTTCGCCGCGCCTGACCTTCCGAGGTCGCTGCTTGACAGGGGAACGCATGTTCGTGTAGCCTTTGCTCACTTCCCCCTTTGTCCGGTTCCCTTGTCCGGGAGCAGGAATGTCCACATCCGAGCTGGCGGCCGTCGTCGACCGATTGACCGCGGCCGACCCGTCGCAGCTGGCCGACGGCGAAACCGTTCGGGCCTTGCACCGCGAGCTCGAGCGGCTGACGGCGGTCACCACCCGGGCCGTGGCCGCGTTCGACGCGGGGCGGGCGTGGGAGGGCGATGGCGCCCGGTCGGCCTCGGCCTGGCTGGCGGTCCGTTGCCGCATGCCGGCCGTCGCCGCCCGCCGGCGGGTGCGGCTCGGCGCGGGCCGTGCGCCATATGCCCTCCGCCGAAGCGGCGTGGCTGGAGGGGGAGGTCGGGGAGGCTCACGTCGCCCTGCTGGCCGCGGCCCGCACTCCCGCAACCGAGGCGTGCTTCGACCGGGACGAGGCCATGCTGACCGAGCAGGCGTGCCTGCTGCGGTACTCGCACTTCGCCCGGTGCCTGGCCTATTGGCGCCAGCTCGCCGACCCCGACGGGACGGAGGAGGACGCCGAGGCGCAGCACCGCGCCCGTCGCCTTCACCTGTCCCAGACCTTCGGCGGGTGCTGGAAGCTGGACGCCCAGCTGGATCCGATCAGCGGCGCCATCGTGTCCGGCGCACTGAAGCGGATCGAAGACGAGCTGTTTGCGGCCGACTGGGCCGAGGCCCGAGATCGGGTCGGCGAGCGGGTCCGGCCGACGGACCTCTGCCGGACGCCGGCCCAGCGGCGGGCCGATGCCTTGGTGGAGATGGCCCGGCGGGCGGGTGCCGTGCCGTCCGGGGGCCGACTGCCCGAGCCCCTGTTCACCGTGCTGGTGGGCTACGAGACGTTCGCCGGGCGGGTGTGCGAGCTGGCCTCGGGCAACGTGGTGGCGCCCGGATCCCTCGCCCGCTGGTTGGACCGGGCCACAGTGGAGCGGATCGTGTTCGACGGGCCCCACCGGGTCAAGGACGTGGGCGTGCGGCGGCGGGTCTTCACTGGCGCCACCCGCCGGGCGGTCGAGGTCCGCGACCGGGAGTGCTTCCACGAGCTGTGCGAGGAGCCGGCCGAGCATTGCCAGATCGACCACGTCCAACCGTGGGCCCAGGGTGGGCCGACCGTGGTCGACAACGGGCGGGTCGCCTGCGGCGCGCACAATCGGGCCCGCCAGCCGTGGCGGGGACCGCCGTGAGCGGCCGGGCTCAGTCCGGCAGGGTGATCAGCGCCGCCCCCTCGGCCACCTCGACGAGCATGGCCTCGAGGTCGCGCGGGCGGGCGCCGGTCTCGTCGAAGTCGGTGAGGGTGACGCCGCGGTACTCGGCGCAGCCGGGGGTGACCCAGATCGGCACGCCGGCGTCCTGGAGGGCCTTGAGGGTCTCCTGGGGGCGGCCGGTGAGGCGGTCGCGGACCTGGCGGCGGAGCAGCCCCGTGGCCGGGCCGGCCAGGACGATCTCGACCTCCAGGCCGGCGTCGGCGGCGCGGCGGGCCATGTTGAACGGGGCCCAGGCCGCGAGGTCGTTGTCCGGGCCGGCGGTGGCGTACATGATCAGCTTGCGGCGGGCATTGGCGTCCATTGCGTCCACCGTACGCTGCCGGCCATGCATGAGCGCGAGGTCACCATCCCGTCGGCGTTCGCCGTGGCCGGGCTCCTGTGCCTGCCCGAAGACGCCTCGCGGCGGCGGCCTGCTCCGGCCGTGGCCCTCGTCGCCGGGTCGGGAGCCGACACCCGGGACGGCGACCTCGAACCAGGCTGGCCGCCGGGCACCGAGGGGGTGCCGGCGCCCGGCAGCATGCGCCGGATCGCCCACCACCTGGCCGAGCACGGGATCGCCAGCCTGCGCTGGGACCGCCGGGGGTTCGGCGCCTCCGGGGGCGACGCCAACGCCGCCGACTACGACTCGGACCTGGAGGATGCCGCCGCCGCCGTGCGGTGGCTGCAGGCGCGGCCCGAGCTTCGGGGCGACAAGGTGGCGGTGGCCGGGCACAGCGCCGGCGCCCTGACCGCGTGCCGCGTGTGCCGGGACGTCCCCGGCGTGGCCGCCGCCGCCCTGCTCGGGGCGCTCGCCTCGCCCATCGAGGACATGCTGCGCTGGAACCTGGCCCGGGTCGCCAATCACTGGGACGAGTTCACGGCCGACCAGCGGGCCTGGCTGGAGGCCAACCTGCCCACTCAGCTGGTGCGCAGCGAGGGCGTGGAGCGGTACCTGGAAGCGGCGGCGGCCGGGGAGGAGACCGTCCGGCTCGAGGGCCACGGCGTGACCGTGGAGATGCGGACGGCCCGCACCCGCCAGGACCTGGCCACCGACTACGCGGCCGAGTTCCGCCACGTCCGCTGCCCCGCCCTCGTGCTCCACGGGGGCGACGACCTCAACGTACCGGTCTCCGACGCCCTGACCACCTACCGGGCCCTCCGGCAGGCGGGCAACGACGACGTCGAGCTGCAGATCCTCCCGGGGCTCGAGCACTACTTCAACCCGGTCTCGCCGGACCCGGGCCGCCGGGTGTGGGAACGGGTCAGCCTGGAGGCGCTGCGCCGGCCGATGGCGCCGGAGGCGCTGCGGGCCCTGTCGCGCTGGGCGTGCCGCGTCCTCGACCCCGGCCGCCCCGGCGGCCCTGGGCCAAGCGGAGCCGGGTACGGGGGTCCAGCGCGTCGCGCAGGCCGTCGCCCAGCAGGTTGAGGCCGAGGACGAGCAGGAAGATGGCGGCGCCCGGGAACGTCATCATCTGGGGCGCCTGGTCCAGATAGTTGCGACCCTCGGAGAGCATGGCCCCCCACTCGGCGGTGGGCGGCTTGACGCCCAGGCCGAGGAACGACAGGCCGGAGATTTGCAGCAGCACGATCCCCATGTCCAGCGTGATCAGGACGATCACCGGGGCGACGATGTTGGGCAGCACGTGACGGCGCATGACGCGCATGGTCGACGCCCCCGCGGCCCGGGCCGCCTCCACGTAGTCCCGCTCCCGCTCGACCAGCACCGTCCCCCGCACGATCCGGCCGTACTGGGCCCAGCTGACGGCGATCGTCGCGATCACGAGGTTCTTCAGGCCGGGCCCGACCAGGCCGAGCACGGCCATGGCCAGCAGGAACGACGGGAACGACAGCAACACGTCGAGGACCCGCCCGATCAGCCCGTCGACCACACCGCCCATGTAGCCGGCGACCAGGCCGACGGCCGTGCCGATGGCCCCGATAGCCAGCCCGGCGAGGATGGCCGTCCCGATTGACACCCGGGCCCCGAAGAGGATCCGGGCGAAAACATCGCGGCCCAGGTTGTCGGTGCCGAGCGGAAAGGAGCGGGAGGGGGGCAGGAACTTGCGCAGCACGTCGACGTGGTTCGGGTCGTGGTGGGCCAGCAGGGGGGCGAAGACGGCGCCGAGGACGAGCACGGTGACGATGGCCAGCCCGAGGACGGCGGTGCGGTCGTGCAGGAGGCTGCGCACGACGTCCCGCCGGGAGCCCACCCGGACGGGGACGACAACCTCGCCGGCCAGGACCGCGCCACCCGGGCCGGCGACGGCGGCGGGGGTCACGGGCGCGGTCACTGCTGGCCGCCCGGCCCGACGACGATGCGGGGGTCGATGGCCGCGTAGACGACGTCGACGACCAGGTTCAGGATCACGAAGGCCACGCCGGCGTACAGGACGAAGCCCTCGATCATGGGGTAGTCGCGGGCGGCGATGGCATCGACGAGCAGCTTGCCCACGCCCGGCCACACGAAGATCGTCTCGATCACCGTCGCCCCGGCCAGGAGGAAGCCGAGCTGGGCGCCCGCGGTGGTGATCAACGGGACCAGGGAGTTGCGCAGGACGTGGCGGGTGACGATCCGCCACGGCGCCGACCCCTTGGCCCGGGCGGTGACCACGTAGTCGCTCCCCAGCGCCTCCAGCATCGTCGATCGGGTGTAGCGGGCCAGGATCGACATCGGCACCGTCGACAGGGTGACGACGGGCAGGACCAGATGGTCGAGCCCGCCCCGCCCGGCCACGGGGAGCAGCGACAGCCGGACCGAGAACAGGATGATCAGCAGCAGGGCCAGCCAGAAGCTGGGCATGCAGGCCCCGGCCAGGGACACCAGGCGGACGATCTGGTCCACCGGCCGGTTCCGCCGCAGGGCCGAGATCATCCCCGCCGGCACGGCCACGAGCAGGGCCAGGGCCATGGCCGGCAGGGCCAGCTCGAGGGTGAAGGGGATGCGGCGGAACAGCTCCTGGCGGACCGGGGTGCGGGTGGCGAAGGACACGCCCAGGTCGCCCCGGAGCGCCCGCCCGACCCAGTCGACGTACTGGATCGGGAGCGGGCGGTCGAGGTGGAGTTCTTTGCGCTCGAAGGCCACCTCCTTCGGCGTCGGCGTGCGGCCGAGGCTGCGCTGGGCGGCCTGGAAGGCCGGGTCCCCGGGGGTGGCGTTGGCCAAGCCGAACGTGAGGAGGGATATGCCGAACAGCGTCGGGATCATCAACAGCACGCGGCGCAGCACGAAGCGGCGCACGGCTGCTGCTCCCCTACTCGTCCCCGGCTAGGAGGTCAGGCTCACCGTGTCCCACCGGACGTGGAGGAATGCGGGGTAGGGGACGAACCCCTGGACCTTCTTGCTCAGGCCGTAGATCCGGTAAACACCGGCCAGGGGGATGCCCACGGCCTGCACGTCGATGAACTCGTGCATGGCGTCGGCCACCTCCTTGCGGACGGTGTCGGGGTTGGGCTCGGTCAGGGCCGGGGCCAGCAGTTCGTCGAACTTGCCGCCGGGCGCGAACAGCTTCTGGTAGTCGCCGCCGCCGCTGGAGCCGGGGCCGGTGAAGAAGAGCAGGGTGGGCAGGAAGCCCGAGTTGGCGTCGTTCTGGTTGCCCTGCTCGATGAACAGGTCGCCGTCGCCGGCAGCCATGACCGCCTGGTAGGAGGCCGAGTCGGGCCGCTCGGTGATGGCCAGGTCGATGCCCAGATCCTTGAACGCCGACTGCAGGTAGGTCGGGATCGGGGCCAGGGCCGCGGCCGAGGGGAACCCGGTCACGAGGGTCAGCTTGAGCGGGCGCCCGGCCTTGGCCCTAATTCCCCCGGCACCGACCGTCCAGCCCGCGGTGTCGAGCATGGACTTGGCCTTGTTCAGATCGAAGGTGAAGCCCTTGACCGTGGACGTGTACGGAGCGAGCGCCGAGGGCGGCACGATGGTCTGGTCCGGGGTGGCCAGCCCGTCGAGGACGCCGGAGATGAGCTTGTTGCGGTCGATCCCGGTGGCGATGGCCTGGCGGACGTTGACGTCGGACAGGATGTCGAAGCCGGGCTTGCCGTGGATGTTGGCCAGCAGGGTGTCGTAGGCGCCGACGGAGCTGGTCTGGATGTTGAAGCCCTTGGACTTCAGACCGGCGACGTCCTGGTGGGGCACGTCGTAGATGGCGTCGACCTCACCGGACTCCAGGGCCAGGCGGCGGGCGTTGGCGTCCGGGTAGAACCGGAACGTGATCTTGGCCACCTTGGCCTTGGGGCCCCAGTAATCGGGGTTGCGCTGGACGACGATCCGCTCCTTGGGGAGGTACTCGACGAACGTGAACGGGCCCGTACCGACCGGCTTCTTGGTCAGGTCGGATCCGGGGGCGATGACCTCGTTCTGGGGGTGGACCAGCTGCTCGGGCACCCGCAGGTTGGGCACCGTCGGGGTGAAGTCGATGGTGTTGTCGTCGACCACCACCGCCGAGTTGGGGCCGGACTTGATCGTGCCGCCGCCGACCTTGGCCAGCCGGTCGAACAGCCCGGTCTTGACCGCCTGGGCGTTGAACGGCTGCCCGTCCTGGAACTTCACCCCGGTGCGGAGGTGGAAGCGCCACGTGTTCGGCGGGCGGAGCTCCCAGCTGGTGGCCAGGGCGGGGAGGACCTTGTAGTCGGGCGACAGGCTGACCAGGCCCTCGACGATGTTGGCGTTCACCGGGTAGACACCGATGGTGGCGTCGTTGGTCGCGGTGGGAGCCACCACGTACTGGTCGTCGACGGCCCCGACCCGGAGCTCGGCGTTCGGGTTGCCGGTGGTGGCGGCGGCCACGGTGGTGGACGCGGCCTGGCCCGAGCTCTTGTTGTCGTTACCACCGCCGCACGCGGTGCCGATCAGCAGGAGGGCCACCGCCAGGCCCAGAAAACGCACGCTCTTTCTCAATGCTGCAGTCCTTTTCAGTGAACGGGGAGCTCGGCGAGCTCCGGGCGGTAGACGGTTTCGGGGTCGGGTGGGGTGAGACCGTAGGCGCGGCCGAGGAAGCGCAGGGTGTACGACCAGCGGTCGGCGTCCATCGAGCCGGTGGGGGCGTCGGTGAAGATGTTGGGCACGCCGAGCGACCAGCCCTCGACCGCCGCCGCCGGCTCGATCTCCGGGTAGCGCCGGGTCAGCTGCTCCACCCCCTCCTCGGGGTTCCGGCGCTGGCGCTCCAGGGCCGCCACCATGGCCTCGCGCATGGCGACCACCCGGTCGACGGGCACCCGATCCGCCGCCACCAACCCGCTGGAGTAGGCCTCGATGCCGAACGGAATGGCCCGCACCTCGACGCCGGCCAGCCGGCGGACGCGGGGGACGATGTCCACGAAGTCGGCCACGGCATCGACGTCGCCGCGGGCCAGGGCGTCCCACGCCTCCCGGTAGTCCATGTCGACCAGCGTCGAGCGGGCCACGCCCAGCTCGTCGAGCGAGGCCTGGTACTCGAGCACCAGCCCCTTGTCGGCCGGGCCGCCCAAGCGGGCCCCGGCCAGGTCGGCGGGCGCGTGGATGGCCGAGTCGGCCCGGACTAGGGCGGCCATGGGGCTGCGCTGCACGACGACCCCGACGAACCGGGCGGCAAGGGGGCCGAAGCGCTCGGTGGCCCGCAGGTAGTGGGCCACGCTGGTGAGGCAGAAGTCGGCGTCGCCCTCGGCGACCCGGCGGATGTTCTCGGGCCCGCCGTCGGGGTCGCGCAGCTCGACCTCGAGACCGTGCTCGGCGAAAAGCCCATTCGTGGCCGCGGCCAGGTACGGCAGGTGGTACCCCGGTAGGCAGGTGGTGCAGTAGAAGGTCAGGCTGGTTGCTCGCACGCGGCCTCCTCGCAGTTCAGACGCCGCCGCCCGCACATTCTGGAGCGTCCGGCGCCGCGAACCAATAGATGCGTCGCGCAGCTAGCGGGCTCACTCGTCGAGCTTGAGGGCGGACACGAAGGCCTCCTGGGGGACCTCCACCCGGCCGATCGACTTCATCCGCTTCTTGCCTTCCTTCTGCTTGTCCAACAGCTTGTGCTTGCGGGTGATGTCGCCGCCGTAGCACTTGGCGATGACGTCCTTGCGCACCGCCTTGACCGTCGACCGGGCGATGATGCGCCCGCCCATCGCGGCCTGGATGGGCACGTCGTACTGCTGGCGGGGGATCAGCTCCTTGAGCTTCTCGGTCATCTTGCGGCCGTACTCGTCGGCCTTGGACCGGTGGAGGATGGCGGAGAAGGCGTCGGCGGCCACCCCGTTGAGGAGGATGTCGACCTTGACCAGATCACTGCGCTCGTAGCCGGCGGGCTCGTAGTCCATGCTGGCGTAGCCCTTGGTCCGGCTCTTCAGCTGGTCGAAGAAGTCGATGACCACCTCGGACAGGGGGATGCGGTAGACCAGCTCGACCCGCTCGGGCGACAGGTACTCCATCTTCTGCATGTCGCCCCGGCGGTTCTGGCACAGCTCCATCACCGTGCCCGTGTAGGCGGTCGGCGTGAGGATCGTGGCCGTGAGGAACGGCTCCTCGATGAAGTCGACCTGGTTGGGCGGCGGCATGTCGGAGGGGTTGTCGACCTCGGCCACCTCGCCGTTGGTCAGCTGGGCCAGGTACTCGACCGAGGGGGCGGTGGCGATGAGGGCCAGGTCGAACTCGCGCTCCAGCCGCTCGCGCACGATCTCCATGTGCAGCAGGCCGAGGAAGCCGCAGCGGAAGCCGAAGCCCAGCACGCCCGAGCTCTCGGGCTGGTAGGTGTACGAGGAGTCGTTGAGCCGCAGCTTCTCCAGGGCGTCGCGCAGGCTGGCGAAGTCGTCGCCCTCGATGGGGTACAGGCCGCAGAACACCATGGGCTTGGGGTCGCGGTAGCCGACGAGGGCCTCGGCCGCGGGGCGGCGGGCCTCGGTCACCGTCTCGCCGGAGCGGGCCTCGCCCACGTCCTTCACCCCGGCCACGAGGTACCCGACCTCGCCCGGGCCCAGGTCGGCGACCGGCACCGGCGCGGGCATGCGGGCCCCGACCTCCTCGGCGTCGTGGGTGGCCCCGGCCTGCATGAACTTGAGGCGGGCGCCGGTGGTGAGCCGGCCGTTCATGACCCGCACCGCGCTCACGACCCCCCGGTACTGGTCGTAGTAGGAATCGAAGATGAGGGCCTGGAGGGGGGCGGCGGCGTCGCCCTTGGGGGCGGGGATGCGAGCCACGGCGGCGTCGAGCAGCTCGGCCACCCCCTCCCCCGTCTTGCCGCTGATGCGCAGCACGGTCGACGCGTCGATCCCGAGGACCTTCTCGATCTCCTCGGCCACCCGCTCCGGCTCGGCCACCGCCAGGTCGATCTTGTTGACCGCGGCCACGATCTCCAGGTCGTGCTCGAGGGCCTGGTAGCAGGTGGCCAGGGTCTGGGCCTCGATGCCCTGGGTGGCGTCGACCAGCAGGATGGCGCCCTCGCAGGCGGCCAGGGACCGGGACACCTCGTAGCCGAAGTCCACGTGGCCGGGCGTGTCGATCAGGTGGATGACGTGGCCCTTCCAGTTCAGCCGCACGTTCTGGGCCTTGATGGTGATGCCCCGCTCCCGCTCCAGGTCCATGGAATCGAGGTACTGGGCCCGCATGTCCCGGGCGTCGACCGCCCCGGTCAGCTCGAGGATCCGGTCCGACAGCGTGGTCTTGCCGTGGTCGATGTGGCTGATGATGGACAGGTTGCGAATACGGTCGAGGGCGATCATGCAGACCCCATTGTCTCAGCTGGGAATTAGGCTGCTCCGCATGGCCGCCACGGCGACATCCGGTTACACGGTCGACGACCTCGACTGGCTTCGCGACGAGATCGGCGTCGCCCACCTGGAGCTCGACCCCTGGGGAAGCCTGATCGTGTCACCGGCAACCGACGAGCACGAAGTCGCGCAAGGGAGCTTGACCGTGCAGGCGGGCCGGCAACTGGACACGGCGTACGCCGTGATCCCGAGCTTTCCGTGGACGGTCCCGGGGGGCAGCGGCTATCTCTGCATCCCCGACCTCACCATCCTGGCCCCCGAGTGGCACCGGATCGGTGCCGACCACGTCGACCCGCCGCCGCTACTGGTGGTCGAGATCGCCTCGCCGTCGTCCCGGCGGGCCGACCGGGGACGCAAGCTGGCCGACTACCGCCTGGGCAACGCTGGCCTCTACCTGCTCGTCGACCTTCCGGCCGCCTTCGAGCTGCACGACTTCTCGACGGGAACGGTGACCACCGCTACTGGTGCGATCGAGCTGGTCGTCGGCGGGCAGCCGCTTCAATTCCGGCTCTGAAGGCCTACCGCCGTGGCAAGCTTCGGCCATGGGGGCATGGCGGAGGTGGGCCGTCGTCGGCGCGCTCGCGGGGACGCTGGCCGGCTGCGGCGGTGGCTCGGGTGGGGGCGGGGCGGCCGCCGACCGCGGGCCCTTCAGCATCGCCCTGTGGGGTGACACCCCGTACACGCCCGGCGAGGCCATCGCCGTGCCCAAGCTCATCGACCAGGTCAACGCCTCGGACGCGGCGTTCACCGTCTTCATCGGCGACCTGCAGGGCGGCGGCCGGTGCGACAACGAGATCTACACCGACGCCCGGGACCGGTTCGACAGCTTCGTGAAGCCGATGGTGTACACGCCGGGCGACAACGAGTGGACGGACTGCCACGTCAGCGCCCAGGACCCGATCGAGCGCCTGGCCTACCTGCGCCGGACCATGTTCCCGACCGACCGCAGCTTCGGCAAACAGACCCTGACCGTCCAGCAGCAGCCGCAGTACCCGGAGAACGCCAGCTGGACGTCGCACGGCGTTCAGTTCGTGACCCTCGACGTGCCGGGCAGCAACGACAACCACATCGCCGACCCCGACGCCGACGAGCGGAACACGCCCCGCGGTCCCACCGAGCGCCGGGCGGCCGAGGCCGAGTACCGGGCCCGGGACCAGGCCGACCGGGACTGGCTGCACCAGGCCTTCGCCGCCGCCACCGCCTCCGGCGCCCCCGCCGTGGTCGTCGCCATGCAGGCCGATGCCCTCTTCGAAATCCCCGCCGCCGACCGCGTGGCCCAGCGGGTAGACGGGTTCGACCCGCTGCTCACCGCCCTGGCCACCGAGGCCACCGCCTTCGCCAAGCCGGTCGTCGTCCTCCACGGGGATTCGCACAGGTACCGGACCGACACCCCCCTGGTCGACCTGGCCACGGGCCGCCCGGTGACCAACGTCACCCGGATCGAGACCTTCGGCAGCCCGACCGTGGGCTGGGTGAGGGTGACGTTCGACCCGGCGTCGCCGACCTTCGTGTCCGCCGAGCCCCACTCGGTGCTGATCGGCTAGGGCCGCCCACCCCGCCTACCGTCAGGCCATGGCCGAGATCAGCGACGACTTCATGCGGGACATGCTCGCCAGGTCGAAGGGCTACTCGCTCGTCGTGCTCCGCGACGGTCCCAACCGCCACGCGCCGGGAGTGCAGCCGGCGCTGTGGGAGCACGGCCGGCGCAACTTCGCCCTCCGGGCCGACGGTCTCCTGCCGGTCGTCTGCCGGGTGGCGGACGACAGCGGGTGGGCGGGTGTCGGGATCTTCGACGCCCCCGCCGCCGAGGTGGCCCGGCTGATGGACGACGACCCGGCCGTCCGCGAGGGCGTCCTCGTCTACGAGGTCCACCCGGTCCTGGGCTTTCCGGGCGACGCCCTCCCCTAGCCCCGCTCGACCAGGACAAGGCGGCCAGCGCCGTCGTAGGCCACGCCGGCCTGTCCGGCCACGATGCGAGCCAGGGGCTCGCCGACCAGCTGGGCGCGCCAGCCCCGGGCCAGCTGGCTCTCTGGACGCCGGCGCAGGAAGGCTTCGACGTCGGCCCGGGTGGCGAGCAGGGTCCCGTCGACGGACAGGTCGCGTGACTCCTGGGCCAGCCACGCCGAGACCAGGGCGGCCAGGGGCTGCAGGTGGGAAGGCAGGTCGTTCTCGGGCGGGAGGCGGAGGGCGGCCTTGGCCAGGTCCCGGCCCCGGGCGACGGCGGCGACCAGCTCGGCCACGGTGGCAGCCGACAGGCGGCGGGCGTCGAACATGCGGGACTTGGGCATGTCGGCCGCGGAGCGGGGCGGGCGCTCGGCCAGCAGGAGCACGACCTCGTCGGCCAGGACCCGCCGAGGCGGCTTGTCGGTGGCCATGGCCGTTCGCTCCCGCCAGGCGGCCACCTCCTGGGCCACCCCCCGGGCCGCACCGCGGAGCTGGCGGTTGCCCTTGAGCCGCCACCAGGCCGTGTCCACGTCGGGCGCCCGCACCCGCCGGCGCCGCTCGGACTCCTCGTAGGCCCACTCCCGGCGCCCGAGGGCGGCCAGGCGTTCCTCCATGACGGCCCGCAGGGGCAGCAGGTGGAGCACGTCGTCGGCTGCGTACCTGATCTGCTCGGGGGTGAGCGGCCGCTTGAACCAGTCGCTCATACGGGCGCCCTTCTCCATGCGCACGCCGAGGAGGTCGCCCACCAGCTTGGCCAGCGACGGCGACCCGAACCCGAGGAAGCCGGCCGCCACCTGGGTGTCGAGCATGCGGGCGGGCAGGGTGCCCGTGGCCCGCAGGAGGACCTGCAGATCCTGCTCGCCGGCGTGGGCCACCATGGTCCCGGGCCCGTCGAGCACCCGGGCGAGGGGGGCGACGTCGACCGTGGTGGCGTCGACCACCGCCACCCGCTCCGGCGTGGCCAGCTGCAGCACGGCCAGGCGCGGGTAGTAGGAGCTCTCGCCGTGGAACTCGGCGTCGAGGGCGTAGGCGTCGACGGTCGCCAGCTCGTCGACCAGCCCGGCGAACTCCTGGTTGTCGGCGACGAGCACGCCCTTGTTTACCCGGCGCGGCGGTTTGCCGTCGCGGAGTGGCGGAGAACACTTTGATCATGGATGGAAACTCGTTGGTAGCGGCCCTGCTGGTCATGGCGATCATCGGCCTGATCGTGGGCGCCATCGCCCGCCTGCTGGTCCCCGGGCCCACCCCGCTCGGCCTCCTCGGCACCATGGCGGCGGGGATCGCCGGCTCGTGGCTCGGCGGGTTCGTCGGCAAGCTGCTGTTCGGGCCGAACTACACGCCGGGCTGGATCATGTCGATCATCGGCGCCATGGTCATCGTCGCCCTGGTCGGCCGGCGGCACCGCTCGTACTACTACTAAAGGGTCGGGTCGTCCCCCCGCTGGGGGAACCGGACCAGATCGGCCAGGAGCGACGCCGCGGCCCGGGCCAGGTCGCCGCGGTCGACGTCGAGGTCGACGCACAGGTTGTCGCTCCCGGCCGCGCTGTGCACCCACGGTGGCCGCAGCTCCAGCGCCAGGCAGGCCCGGACGTGCACCCGCAGTGGAGCGCTCGTCCGGGAGCGGGCGACGATGGTGAGGTTCGGCTCGGCAAAGGTCATGGGGACCGACGACGGGTCACGAGCGGCGGCGTGGACGAGCCAAGCCACCAGGCCCTTGGCCTCCCAGGTCGTCAGGCACGGGTCGACCACGTCCCAGCTGCCCTCGGGGGCCAGGACCCGGACGTTGACCAGCAGCCAGTTCGAGTCCCAGGGGTCGCGGGCCTCGTCCGGGAACTGGTAGCCGACGATGGCCAACTCCAGCTCGTTGCCCTCCCGGCCCCGCAGCAGCATCACCGCCAGTCTGCCCAACGCCGTCGCCTGGTAGCGTGGAGCCCCGCATGGCCAACATCAAGAGTCAGATCAAGCGCAACCGGACCAACGAGAAGGCCCGCCTCCGCAACAAAGCGGCCCGCTCGGAGATCAAGACCCGGGTGAAGGCGGCGGTGGCGGCCACGTCCGAGTCGCCCGAACAGGCCGCCGAGGCCCTGCGCACGGCCATCAAGCGCATCGATAAGGCGGCGGCCAAGGGGATCATCCACAAGAACCAGGCCGCCAACCGCAAGTCCCGGCTCATGCGCCGGCTCGCCCGCCAGACCTCGGCCTAGCGCCGGCGGCGCTGCGGGCCAGCGCGCTGAGCCGGGCGACGAGCACCTCCAGCACCACTTCAGCGGGCCACTCGACCGCGCCCTTGAGGGCCAGGTCGGCCTCGGCCAGCAGGTGGATGGCCCGGGCCACGGGAGCGTGGCCGAGCCGGCGGACCTGGACCAGGGCCTTCTTCGCCGGGTAGGTCGACCCGCCCGTCATCCCGAGCACGGCCGCCGCCCCGGCCTCGTCGGCCACCTCGGCCCCGTCGAGGCGCAGCATGCGGGCGAAGTGGGTGTGCAGGGTGGCCAGGATCACCAGCGGGTGGCGGCCCCCGGGACCGGTCAGCCGGCGGAGGACGGCCAAGGCCACGGCGGCGTCGCCCCGGTCGATGGCGTCGGTCAGCTCCCACGGCGCCACCGACCCCGCCCCGCCCAGGAAGGGGACGAGCTCGTCCGGCCCGATCCTTGACCCGGGGCCGTAGGCGGCAGCCAGCATCTCCATCAGCGAACCGAGCCGGTCGACGTCCTCACCCAGGTGGTCGCCGACCATGGCCGCGGCCCGCCCGTCGAGGCGCACCGGCGCGGCCTTGAGCCGGGCCGCCAGCCACGTCGACCGGCCCTTGCCGCCCGGCACCCCGGCATCGACCACATGCCCGGTCTTGCGCACCGCCTCCACCAGCGGGCGGGCCACCTGCCCCCCGCCGGCGACGAGGACGAGGGACGTGGTGGGCATGGGATCGCGCAGGTAGGCGACGAGCGGCTCCACGTCATGGGTGGAGAACCGGCCCACGTCCCGGGCCACCACGATGCGCCGGTCCCCGAAGAACGGCGGGGTCTGGGCCGCGTCGACCAGGGCGCCCACGGTGTACTCGTCGCCGGACAGCTCCTCCATGGCCAGGCTCGGCTCGCCCCCGCCCGCCAGTTCGGTGACCAGGGCCTTGATGGCGTCGGCGACCAGCACCCCCTGGTCCCCGCGCACCAGGTAGACGGGCAGCGCCGTCATTTCCCGGCCTCCAGGATGGCGGCGATCACGTCGACGACACGACGGGCGGCCCGGACGTCGGCGGTGCGGATGATGCGGGCCCCGCCGACCACACCGGCGGCGAGGGCGGGCAGCGGGCACGGCTCGCCGGCCACGTCGAGGAACAGCTGCTCGTCGACCACGGCGATCCCCGCCTCCGCGCACCGGCGGAGCTGGGCGGCCGTGGGAGCGGTCAGGTGGATCAGGCAGGCGCCGGTCGACAAGGCGGCGTCGAACCCGGCGTCGTCCGCCGCGGTGGCGAAACCGCCCGGGGCGCCCTCGACCAGGTCAGCACCGGGCGCGTCGTCGACGCCGATCACCAGGGCCCGGGTGTCGAGGTCGTAGCTCCGGGAGCCGAGAACGAGGCGCATCCGGTGGCCGACGCTACCCGGGTGGGCTCCGGGCCGGGCCCACCGTCACCGTCAGGCGGGGGCCGTCGTCGTTGAAGCCGACGACCAGGCCGCCGACCTCGACCTGGCTCCCCGCCGGGGGGACCGACACGTCGCCGGGGAGCCGGTGGCCGGGCGGACCGAGCAGCAACCGCGGCGGGAACCGGCGCAGGAGGGCGTCGGCGTCCGAGGCCGCGGCCACGCCGGGGCGGGTGACCACGACCACGTCGAGGACGCGGACGTCGGCGTCGTGGAGCGAGGACAGCAGGGCGGCGGGCGAGGCCTGCAGGTCATCGATGACCACGACGGTGGCCCCGCCGTCCCGCCACAACCTGGCACCGGGGACCAGGGTGCGACCGTGCGCCGGGGCCGGGCGCAGGACGGCGACCGCGGGTGCCAGCGCGACGGCGGCGGCGACGACGCCGGCGAGGGCCACGGCGGGGCGCCAGCCCCGCCGGTGGGCGGCGACGCCGAGGGCGCCCGCCCCGACCAGGGCGACCACGTGCCACAGCCGCAGTTGGCCGAGCGGGAGCGCAGCCGAGCGATGGGCGACCCCGTCGACCCAGGCGATGGCCAGGCCGGTGGGCAGGTGGAGCAGGCGGGCGCCGAGCCCGCCGGTCCAGCCGGCGGCCAGCCCGGCGGCCATCCCCCACATCATGATCGGCCCGGCCACCGGCACGGCCAGCAGGTTGGCGGGCAGGGCGGCGACGGGCAGCCCGCCGAACGTCGGCACCAGCACCGGCGTGACCCCGATCTGGGCGGCCAGGGTCACGCCGAGGGCGGTGGCCAGTGGCCGGGGGCCGGGGATGCGGGCGGCCAGGGGGGCGGCGAGGACGGCGATCCCCACGCACGCGCCGACCGACAGCAGGAACCCGACGGAACGGACGAGGAAGGGGTCGACCAGCAGGAGCCCGGTCACGGCCAGGCCCAGGATGCGCAGGGTCGACACCGGGCGGCCCAGGGTGGCGGCCAGCAGGGCGATGCCGGCCATCGTCTCGGCCCGCAGGACCGACGGCTCCCAACGGGTCAGGATGCCGAACAGGGCCAGCGCGGCCACACCCCCGACCAGGCGCCCCGCCAGGCGGAACCGGTTCAGGAACGGGGCCAGCAAGGCGAGGACGAACGCGACGTTTTCGCCGGACACGACAAGAAGGTGCGACAACCCCGAGGCCCGGAAGTCGTCGGTGACCTCCGGCCGCTGCTCGCGGTCGTCGCCCAGGACGAAGCCGGCGAACAGCGCCCGCCGCTCGGGCGGCAACACCCGGGCGCCGCGCAGCAGGGTGCGCCGCAGCCCGTTGGCCAGTCGACTGGGCACGTCGCCGGCCGACGCGTAGGAGGCGCTCTCCACCGTCATCCGGGCGCCGACGTGGCGCAGGGCCAACCGGGCCCGGGCGTCAGCGGGGACCGACTGGAGGCGGCCCCGCAGCGCCACCCGCTCCCCGGCCAGCCGGTCGGTCAGCGCCCGGGCCGACGCCCCTCGGGCCCACGCCTCCACCCGCTTGCCCCCGATGCGGACGTCGACCCGGAGGGCTCCGGCTACCTCGGCCGGGTCACCGGCGAGCGTCACCGTCCCCGACCACGCCCCGGTGAGGGGCGGGCGCAGGCCGTCCCACGCCCGGGCGCCCAGCGCCGAGGCGGCCAGGGCCACGGCGAGGGCCAGCAGCAGGGGTCGCCGGGTGGCCAGGCCCAGGAGGACCAGCGCGGCGGTGGGGAGCACGGGGAGCGGGCGCGACGCCCATGCCCCCGCCGCCGCGGCCAGGGCCAGGAGCACGACCCACCGGTCCTCCATCAGACCCGCACCAGCGGCCGCAGGGCTTCCAGTTTGGCCGGGCCGATCCCGGGCACGTCGAGCAGTTCGGTGACCGAGCGGAAGTGGCCGTGGGTGGACCGGTAGGCCAGGATGGCCTTGCTCGTAGCAGGACCGATGCCCGGCAGGGCTTCGAGCTGCTCGGCCGTGGCCGTGTTGAGGTCGACGGGGCCGGCTGGCGCCCCGCCGGTGGCCCCACCGCTGCTCCCGGCCGGCGCGTCGGAGCCGGCGACGGCCGCCTCGCCCTCCTTGGGCACGTAGATTCGCTCGGCGTCCGCCACCCGGGCGGCCAGGTTGAGCTGTTCCGGGTCGCCCCCCGGGGCAGCACCGCCCGCGGCCAGGATGGCGTCGGCCACCCGCGCACCGGCCGGCACGGCGTAGACGCCGGGATGAGCCACCTGGCCGGCGACATGGACGGTCACGGTGACCGCCGTCGTGGTGTTCGGGACCAACGAGCCGGGCGACCCCAGGTCGGACGACGCCGAGCCCGGCTCGGCCCGGGGCAGCGTCAGCCGGGGCGGGGGCGAGGCCGAGCGCAGGAAGGCGGCGCCGACGGCGAGCAGGACGGCCACCGCCACCACCGCCCCGCCCACGGCCAGAACCGGTCGGAACGCCGGCGACGACCGGAGCGCGGCCACCCGGTCGCCCAACGTCCGCAGCGGAAGCGGTTGCAGCAGGTCGGCCACCGGGCGCGCACCCCCAACGAGGAACCGTTCAGGGGGAAGCCGCCGCCGAGGCGACGCTCAGGTTAGATGCTGCCCGGCCCCTTCGCCAGCGGCGGCGGAAAAACGGTCGGCGGCCGCCTCGGCCTCGACCTCCAGGGGGATGAGCCGGTAGGCGGCCTGGTGCCCGAACCCCGCTCGCCGCCACCGGACGTACGCTCCCAGGTACTGGCGCAGGAACCGCAGGTAGCCGAGCTCCCGCCACTGGCGGACGTGCTCCTCCTCGTGGCGAAGCAGGCGGGCGTCGCCGGCGTACCGGCGCCGCACCGAGACCACCGACCCGATGGTGATGGCCGCCGAACCGGGCGGGACGGGCCCGCCGACCAGCAGCCAGTGGTCCCCTCGCCGGCGCAGCCGCATGGACGCGACAGCGTACGGGCCCGTCCGCCCACCGACACACTCGCGACCCGACCGGCCGCGCCAGGAGCTCGGGTGGCGACCTCGCAGCCGGCGCCGCCGTGAAACCCACGCGGAGTTTCCGGCTGCTCGCGCACGCAAACCGGACACTTGGCCACCCGTAAACCGGCGCCTGCGCCGCTGTCGCGGTCGAAATTACGCCAACACCGGTAGGAGCGATTGCGACCAAGTATCATAACTTTCGGCATGTGCTATTGTGCTATTACACAAGGCAACTGGAAGAGGTAGTCGTGGCTAATAGCGAAAGCGCGCCGGAATCCGAGCGGGCCGTAGTCTACGAAGTCCGGGCCTTGACAAATCGCTGGGTGGAGCCGCAGAAGGGCGACGTGATCAGCACCCATGCGTCGGCGAAGGCGGCCTGGGCTGCCTTCAAGAACGAGCCGCAGTCCGCTGCCGACGGAAGCGGGCGGACGAGCACGGGCAACTACGTGGCCAAGGCCGTCGTCCGCGTCGACGCTGATGGCAGCGAATCGATGGTGCTGCCCCCGCCGGCTGGCGGAGGTCTCCTCTCCTGGCCGTATAACTAGGCCACGAGTCGACCAGGAGGCAAGGCGACAGTGTCGAGCGAGCCGCTGGCGGGAGCAGGGCACAAGTGCCGCGTGTGCTCCATGCCCTTCGCCTCGGAGCTCATGTCCTGTCCGAGTTGTGCCTACGATCGGCGAGCGGCCGCCGAGGCAGGCGCCACGCCTCCGCCAGACCTCGCCCGACCTGGAGAACGTGCGAGGAGCGGTAGGGCGTCCAAGGACGTCCGATGGTGGAGAGCCAAGCGATAGCTCGCCCGCCGGGCTTGGTGCGCCGATCCCTGCACCGTCAAGTCCAATTGCGCGGTCGCCGGCGCTCGTCCTCAACGCCTCATTTGAATGAAATCAATGTGTATGCCAGGCGTACGCATGGTGAGCACTTGGCACACGGGGTTCGCCATAGTTGCCGGCGGCGCGTGCGGTCGCCTGTATTCGGCCAGAGCTGAGACTCCGTCGTCCGCTCAACAATTGCGGGTCGACGGCGGCCTTCGTTTGATCCATCTGCTCGTCGGCGCGTGCCAGAGGATCGAACCGGTCGCCAACGTGCTCATCGCCGGCGGGTCGTCGGTTCATTGCCCGCCACCGGATCCATGGCCAGGAGGCGACGCAGGACGTCGTCGGCCCCCGCAGGATTGCCGGCCTCGGCGAAGGTGGCGAGGCTCTCCCGGTACAGGGTGTGGGCGTCGGCTGTCCGCCCCGCGGCCTCGGCGATCCTCCCCAAGAAGCCCAGCGCTTCCGCCACCCGTTGCACGCTCCCGAGCTCGCGTTCCAGGGCCAGGCACTCTTCGAGCAGCGGTAGCGAAGCGTCGTAGTCGCCCTCCAAGAAGCTGAGCTGACCGAGGAACCGCACGGTCCCG
>DATJHJ010000064.1:0-16993 GCA_035494015.1 Acidimicrobiales bacterium | reverse complement strand
GCAGTCGAAGACCAGCTGGGCCCCGTCGCCGACCGAGTCGCCCACCATGGGTGACCGGCTCAGCCGCCGGACGGCCCGCCGGACCTCGCCGGGCTCCACGACGATGTCCGCCCCCAGCTCGACGGCCAGCTTGCGCTGCTCGGGGTGCTTGGCCGACGCGACCAGGGTCTCCGGCCGAAGGTGGCGCCTCACGGCGGCGATCGTGCACAGGCCCACCGTCCCCGCCCCCAGCACGACCACGCTCGACGGCGGCTCGGCGGCCACCGGCCGGCGGGCGGCGTGAACGGCGCACGCCGCCGGCTCGACCATGACCGCGGCCTCGTCGGTCATGTCGTCGGGTACGGGGTGGAGCTGGCTCTCGTGGGCGACCAGGGCCGTCGACCACCCGCCGCCGGTGTCGGCGCAGTAGCCGGTCTGCAGGCCTGGCTCGAGCCGGCCGAGGCGGAGGTTCTGGCAGCTGCCGGTCAGGCCGGCGGCGCAGAAGGAGCACGGCGGGTCGATGCCGCGGGGGAAGCAGTTGAGGACCGGCTCGACCACCACGCGCCCGCCGTCCTCGGCGTCGGCCACGATCTCGTGGCCGGGGATGAACGGGAACGACACGATGGGCTCGAAGTACCGGGACGACTTGCCGTCGATGGTCGACAGGTCGGATCCGCAGATCCCGGCCAGGCGGGGGCGGATGCGCCGCCAGTCCGGCCCGGGCAGCTCGGGCTCGTCGACCTCGGCGAGCTGCAACGGGCCGACCCGGGCGCCGAACCCGGGCACCACCCGGCCCGCGACCGCCGCCGCCGCGTACCGGGGGATCGACCGCGAGAACCTGAGGGCTCTCACCGGGCGGCTCCGCGGGGGGCCAGCGGGAGCAGGGGGACCGGCGCCCCGGGCGCCTTGGTCCATTGCTCGACGTGCCACCCCCGCTTGCGGGCGATGGCGGCCAGTTTGGGTTCGGCGTTGACGGCCACCGGATGTCCGACCGCTTCGAGCATGGGAAGGTCACTGGCCGAGTCGGCGTAGACCACGGACTCGGCCAGGTCGAGACCCTGGGCCTTGGCGTAGTCGGCCAGGACGATGGCCCGGGCCTCGCCGGTCGGGGGGGCGTCGATCATCTCGCCGGTGAGCAGCCCGTCCCGCTCTGCCAGCCGGGCGCACACCACGTCGTCGAAGAGGGGCCGCAGCGGCTCGATCACGAAGTCGAGCGCCCCGGTGATGAGGAGGGTCTTGTGGCCGAGGGCCCGGTGCTCGCGCACCCGCCGGATCCCGGCCGGGAACGACTTGCTCAGCAGCATGCTGAACAGCTCCCAGGCGTCGGCCCGGATCCGGTCGGCGGGCGCGTCCTCGTAGCGACGGTAGAAGTGGCGGAGGAAGTCGCCCCGGTCCCGGCGGTCGAGGGCCAGCAGGCCGGGCCCCTGGCGCAGCATGTCCAGGGTGAAGCGGGCCCGCTCGTCGTCGGGCAGCCGCCGCGACGCCAGATAAGCGTAGGACTCGACCACGTTCGACGCGATCAGGGTGTTCTCGAGGTCGAAGGCGGCGATGTGGCGGTCGGGGGAGAGGATGGCCCGCTTGCCCCGCTCGTAGCGGTTGGGGCCCTCCTTGGTCCCCCCGGTGGTGCGGACCCGGGCCTGGCGGACGACCGAGGGCAGGTGGATGACCTGCACGTAGCGCTTCCAGTCGATTACGCAGGTGTCGATGTTGAACGCGGCCTGGTCCTCGGGCGACATCGACGCCCACAGGGCCCGCAGCCGGGTGTCGTCGAACACCGCCTCGGTCTCGGCGTAGGAGCCGTAGAGGCGGACGTAGTCGAGGGCCCGCTCGCCCTGGTCCCGCCGCTCCTCCAGCCGGGCGCTGATCTCGGCCCGCTTGCCGCGGATGGGCAGGGCGGCCACGACTTGCTCGGCCCGCTGGAGGACTTTGACGCCCCGAGCAAGCTGGCGCTGCGCCCGGCCCCGCCCGGAAAACGACCAGTCGGGGGCGACGATCGGCTGGCCGTCGGAGTCGTACAGCGGGTGGTCGAGGAAGTACTCCCGCACCAGGTTGACCAAGTTGCGGTAGTAGAGCGGGTTCCGGTTGCCGGTGGCCACCTGGTAGACGCCGGTTCCCCGCTCCCGGCCGCTCTGGCCAGGGCCCTCCGGCTCCGGCCCGCGGGCGGCGACGGTGATGATCGTGGCCACCACCAGGTCGACCGGGATGACGTCGACCACGCCCTCGGGGATGCCGGGGAACTCGCTGAGCAGGCCGCGGCCGTAGGAGATGAGGACGGGCTCGGCCATGCGGAACCCGCGGATCCACCCCGGGTGTGGCTCCTGCCAGGCCGACTCGATGATCGACGGCCGCACGACGGTGACGGGCACGTCGCCCCGGACCTCCAGCACGGCCCGTTCGGCCAGGGCCTTGGTATAGGCGTAGGCGTCGGGCCAGCCCAGGCTCTTGGCTCGCGACCGGCCGGCCTCGACCAGGCGGTCGGCCATCCACTTCTCGCGGCGCTTCTCGGTCTTCGCCGCCAGCAGCGGCGGGCCGGCGGCCCCGAGCTCCTGGCGGGCCTCCTTGGCGAAGCGGGCCAGCAGTTCGGGATCGCGGCTGGCGGCGTCGGCATCGGCTCGGGCCCGTCTCGCTGCCGCCACCTCGGCCCGCCAGTCGACTTCGGTGCTGAACGGCGTGTCGGCCAGGGCGGCCTCCGCGGCCCGGCCCCGCCGGGTGCCGGCCACGTAGGCGGTGGACACGGCGACGAGATGGGCGGACGACCCGCTGTCGCGGAGCAGCTCGACCACCCGGACCGGGCCGAGCAGGTTCACCTCGGCGGCCACGTCGATGGGGGAGTCGAAGCTGACGATGGCCGCGGAATGCACGACGGTGTCGCAACTGGTGAACAGGTCCCGGGCGTCGTCGTCCAGGCCGAGCCCGTCGACGGCAACATCCCCGGCCACCACGGTGACCCGGCGGGCGACCTCGGCGTCGAAGCCGTCGCCGAGCTGGGCCCGCAGCGTGCGGAAGGCGTCGTTGCCGAAGATCTCCCGGCGGGCCCGCGCCGCGGGCGACGTCCGCCGGCCGGCGCGGACCACCAGGACCAGTTCGCAACCCGGTACGGAGCGCAACAGGCGTTCGACCAGGGCGGTGCCCAGGAACCCGGTCGAGCCGGTGATGGCGATGCGCTTGCCGGCCAATGCCTCCCGGATCACGCCCAATCTCTAGCATCAGGCCACCCATGCACCGCCAGACGAGCGACTAGGTGAGCGACTTCATCCACCGCGACTACGTGGCCCGGCTGGCCGGGCACACGGCCAAGATCGCCCTGATCGTGGCGCTGGCGCTGCTGGCCGCCCGGCTCGGGAGCCGCCTGGCGGGCCGGTCGATCCGGTCGCTCGGCGCCCGCTCGCCCCTGCGGGAGGTGAACCCGCGCAGCGAGCAGCGGGCGGAGACGCTGGCCGGCGTGGCCGTCAGCCTGGTCCGCGTCTTCGTATGGACGTTCGCGGTGCTGCTGATCCTGGGCGAGCTGGGCCTGAACCTCGGGCCCTTCCTGGCCGGGGCCAGCATCGTCGGCGTGGCCCTCGGTTTCGGGACCCAGAGCCTGGTCAAGGACTTCGTGTCCGGGTTCTTCATCCTGGTCGAGGACCAGTACGGGGTGGGCGACGTCATCACCATCGCCGACACCACCGGCACCGTCGAGGAGATCAACCTGCGGGTGACCCGTCTGCGTGGTTCGGACGGGACGGTCTGGTTCGTGCCGAACGGCGAGATCCGCAAGGTCGGCAACTCGGCCCGGGAGTTCGCCCGGTCGATCGTGGACGTGATCATCCCCAACAAGGCCGACCTGGCCGGCGCAATGACCGCCATCGCCGAGGAGGCCGCCGCCCTGGTCAAGGAGCCGGCGTGGGCCGAGGCGGTGCTGGAGGAGCCTGAAGTCCTGGGCGTCGAGTCGATCGGCGCCGACAATGTGACCGTGCGGGTCTCGACCAAGATCACCCCCGCCCACCGGGCCCCGCTGGCCCGGGAGATGCGGTCACGGATAAGCAGCCGTTTGCAGCGCGACGGGCTGGTTTCGTTGGAGCCGAGCGGGCCTCCTACGCCCTCGAGCTGAGCACCTTCTCGAACAGCTCGGCGTGCTCGCCGGCCATGCGGGCGGTCGAGAAGCGGGCTTCGACGTCGGCCCGGCACTCGCTGCGGTCGATCCGGTCGATGATGCCCAGGCGGGCGGCCATGTCGGACTCGTCGCGGCACAGCCAGCCCGTGCGGCCGTCGTCGACCACTTCCGGGGCCGCCCCCTCGGCGAAGGCCAGGACCGGGGTGCCGCAGGCCAGTGACTCCAGCATCACCAGCCCGAACGGCTCGTTCCACCGGATCGGGAACAGGGTGGCCTTGGCGTCGGCGAGCAGGCTCAGCTTCTGCTCGTAGGGGACCTCGCCCAGGTACTGGACGTCGTCGCCCAGCAGCGGCTCGATCTCGGACTCGAAGTACGAGGTCTCCCAGGGCTCGCGCATCTTGCCGGCCAGCAGGATCGGGATGCCCGCCTCCCGGGCGGCCAGGATGGCCCGGTGGGCCCCCTTCTCGGCCACCATGCGGCCCAGGTACATGCAGTAGTCGCCCTTGCCCCAGCCCATGGTGAAGTCCTCGACGTCGACTCCGTGGTGGATCACCCGAGCGACGGGCAGGTCGGCGTGGTCCCGCAGCTGGGCGTGGGAGATGGCGATCAGCGGCACGCGGTCGGCGATGCGCCGGTAGATGTCGGAGAGCTCGACGTTCAGGGGGCCGTGGATGGTGGTCACGACGGGCGTGTCGACGAGGGCGGAGGCGTAGGCCGGGCCGACCATGGTGTGGTCGTGGATCAGGTCGACGTCGCCCATGGCGTCGTAGGCGGCCATCACGTGGACCAGTTCGGGCACGGTGAAGCCGATGCGGTTTCCCTCGGCCTTCTCGAGCACCCACTTGGTGGGCACCGGGCAGGTCGAGTCGCCGGTGGCGAACAGCAGGACCTCGTGGCCGGCGGCGGTGAGGCCCCGGCATTCGCAGTCCACCGCCTGCTCGATCCCGCCGTACAGGTCGGGGGGGACGGGGGTCCACGGGGGGGCGATCACTCCGATCTTCACCCGTCGATTTGAGCACACCTTCCCCCGGTACTGTGGGCTGGTGAGTTCGGAGGCGCCGCACGCGCCCTGGTTGCTCGGTGGCGAGTCGCTCGTGGCCGTCGTCGCCCGCGGGGGCCGGGTCGGTGGGCTCCCGGAGGGTTTGCAGCGGCTCCCCGGACCGTGCTCGATCAGCGGGACCCGCTTCGACCAGTCGCCCGTCGGGCCGTATCGCGAGCTCGCCGTCGGCCAGCCCGCCCGGTTGGGCGCGCGCCTCGGCATGTGTATGACCACGATGGTCGTGACGTCGGTCGACTCTCGTCTCGGCGGCCGGGTGAACTGGGGGTTCCCCAAGGAGTTGGGCACGCTGGTCTGGCTCGACGAGGGCGATGACCGGATCCTGCGCTGGGAGGAGCGGGACATCGTCCTGCGGGCGTCGCCGATCGGACCGCCCCTTCCCGTCCTGTTGCCGCTGCGGTCCCTGCAGCGCCGCGCCGACGGCCTGGTGTCGGTGCGGGGCCATGCCCGGGGACGCGGGCGGGTCGCCCGGATGGAGGTCGACATCCCCGCCGACGACCCCCTGGCCCCCCTCGCCGGCCACCACAAGGGCCTGATGGTGGCCGGGATGCGCCTGGTGATGCACCCGGCCCGCCGCCCCGTCGGGCTCGCCGCCACGCTGCGGGCCCCCCTTCGGGCCCCGGAACCCGCGTTATCGTGGGGCCCGCACGGCCAGCACCACTTCCAGGGCGATTAGCTCAGCGGCAGAGCGCTGCCTTCACACGGCAGAGGTCGGGGGATCAAAACCCTCATCGCCCACTCGTAAAGGCGCAGGTCACGGCGCCTGTTGGCCGAAGAGACGCCGCCGACGAGACGCGAACAGGACGCGAACCCGTCGTCGGCGTCGACGGCGAATGACATCGACGGCGAATGGGTCAGGGGCCCGGGGCCGGACCATGCCGATCGAAGAGCTGCTCGGCCAACTGGTGGCATGCGCGGTCACGTGCACGGCGGGTCGTGATGCACGCCCGGGGCCGATTTTCACGGCCCTCGGTACACGCGTGTCTCAGTTCGGCGGGTGCGCCGCAGGTCGGTGGGGACGGCCCGGCCGAGCCGCAGCCAGTGCCGGCGGCGCAGGAGCGCGGTGGCCACGGCCGCCCCGGATCAGCCAGGTGCACCACACCCCACCCAGGAAGGCGAGGACTTTGGCGACGGTGACGACGGGCCCGAACCGCAGCGAGAGTCCATGAGGCCGCCGCGGGCTCACCCATACCGCCGCGGCGAGGACGGCGACGGCCAGGAACAGCCACCCGGAGACCCGCAGGGCCCGCCGGCGGTCCGACTGCATGAGGCGTGCGTCGGTGCTCATGCCGCCACCACCGCGTCGGCTGGGGCGACCCTAGCGGCGCGACAGCCAGACGTACTGAGGAGCGCCGACAACCAGGCCCAGCCCGGCACCGCCCACGATGTCCAACGGGTTGTGGGCGCCGACGTACATCCGGGCCAACCCGTCGAGGGCGACGATCACCCATGGTGCGGCCCGCCAGCGGCCTGGGAGGACGGCCATCAGCATCATCGCTGGAGTCCCACATGCGCAACATCCTCCGCAAGCTCGGCGTATCGTCCCGGGTAGAGGTGGCCCGGGCCGCCGACAAGGCTGCGCCGGCATGAGCCTGGCTCGGTAGCCCCTCGGGTCAGAACGCCGAATCCGTGGCGCCTACGGTGTGTCTCTGTGGAAGAGGCGGATCGGCGCTGGATCGATTCGATGCCGGAGGCCTACGAAGGTGGGCTTGTGGCCACGGTGTTCCGTCCGTTCGCGAAGGACCTTGCGCAGCGAGCGGCGCGGCTCGGGCCGCAACGGGTGCTCGAGCTCGCGGCAGGCACCGGAGTGCTCACCCTTGAGGTGCTGGGCATGTTGCCCTCGGCTGACGTCGTCGCCACCGACCTCAATGAGCCGATGGTCGCGCTCGGGGAGCTGCACGCCCCGGGCGCATTGTGGCGAACGGCGGACGCAATGGATCTGCCCTTCCAGGACGCGGCGTTCGACCTGGTGCTGTGCCAGTTCGGCGTCATGTTTTTTCCCGACAAGCCAGCAGCGCTCTCCGAGGTGCGTCGGGTCCTGGTTGCGGGTGGCTCCTGCCTGTTGAACGTGTGGGGCGCCCTCGCCGCCCACGACTTCCAAGCGGCCGTCGTCGCCGCGTGCGATCGACTCTTCCCGCACAGCCCGCCGAGTTTCATGCGATCGGTGCCTCACTACTACGCGAACGTGGATACCCTCGTCGCCGACATCGAAGCCGCTGGTCTGCGCGTCGTCGAGGTCGAGCAGCTTGTGCTCGAAAGCCCCCAAGCATCGGCAGTTGACATCGCCGTCGGCTACTGCTTCGGAACCCCTCTTCGCTCAGAGATCGAAGCGAGAGGGGGCGACTTCGACTCCGTCGTCGGCGCGATCGCGTCGGAGATCGAAGGCCATCTCGGCGGGGGAACGGTGACGGGGCGCATGCAGGCCTACGTCGTGAGGTCCTCTACCCGGCTCTCCACCGACGGCTTCGTGTCACCCGTCACGGTCGACGTAGAGACGGACTGACGAGATCAGGCCGTCGACGGCGACCGTGCTCATCGCGCCCCCGTGTGCAGGCCGAACGACGGCGAGGGCGACGGTGGGCCGCCCGGGTTGACGGCCAACCGGTCCCAGTGGAACCGGTACGCGGGTGCGAGGGGTCGGTTCACCCAGCTGGTGAAATAGGTGTAGACGTCGCCGTTGAGAAGCTCGTCGGGCAGCTGGTACTTCGGGGCGATGCCGGACTGCTCGAAGTAGAGCTGACCGTTCACCAGGATGCGCACGCTGTCCCGGGTCAGCTCCAGCCGGAACCGGTCCCGGCAGAGCAGGTCGATCTGGCCGGGGCCGCAGGCCCGGAAGGCGTCGGCGTTGGGGCCGTTGGCGTCCCCGCCGACGTTGGTCGTCCCCACGTGCTGGAAGGGCAGCATCTGCCACACCCGCCCCTGCTCGTTGCCGAACACGGCCGGGTCGCCGGGGGCGCCGGAGGCGTCGAACAGCGAGCAGGTGACCTGGCGGTCGGCCTGGAAGCGGCAGCCGAAGGTCCACTGGCCGCCGAAGAGGCCGTAGCCGTACTGGGTATCGACGACCTTGCCGGTGGGCGCCGGCGCGGTGGACACGTCGATCTCCGCCGAGGCGCTGTCGCTGTAGGCCGGCAGGCCGGCGGCCACGTCCGCCTCGATGACCAGCTTGCCGTCCTCGAAACGGAAGCTGCGGTCCGGCCGGACGAGGACCCCGCCGTTGCTCCCGCCGGCGGTGTCGACCATCCAGTGGTTTTGGTTGAGGAACAGCAGCGAGCGCCGGGGGGCGCCGTTGTCGATGTCGGGAAAGACCCGGTAGCCCATGTCGCCGTCCTGGAAGCGCCCCATGTTCATCCCGGTGTCGAAGTCGTCGACCCAGCTGTTGGCCCCGTCGACCCTGGTGGGCGCCTGGACGGGGAGGCGGTAGCACCACACCGGGCGCGGGGGCTCGGGCTCCCCCGACGGCATGGCCTGGCCCGCAGGGACGACAGCCGGCCCGCAGCCGGCGGTGAGCAGGCTCCGATAGGGGTCGGCCGCGGCGCCGTCGCTTCGGCCCCAGACGCGGGCCACGATCACGGCCCCCGCCACGAGGACCACGACGACCGCCACGGACAGCAGGGCTCGTCGCGAGACGGACGCCATGGGACTAGCTCGTGAAGGCGGGGAGCTCGAGCACCGCGCCCTCGGCGTTGTAGCCGGGCAGGGTCCCGGTGACGGTGACGTAGATCTTCGAGCCGTCGATCGAGGTGGCGATCCCGTTCACCTTGGCCTTGCCGAGCGACTTCTTGCCGGGCAGTTCGACGGGCCGGGTGGCGATCACCGTTCCGTCCACCTTCATCCGGGTGATGGTGTTGTTCCCCCGGTTGAGCACGTAGATGTCTGCCAGCTCGGCCAGGGTGGTGTTGGACGACCAGTCGCGGTGGTTGGCCTCCGAAAGTGTGGGCGCCAGATCGACAGGCATGTCGAACGCCGGGCTCTTGTAATGCTCGACCGTTCCCATCGTGCGGACCTTGCCCGTTGGGTCCTTGGGCATGGAGATGGCGACGATCTGGTTGGCCACCGGGTCCGACACGTACAGGACGGGGTCGGCGGTGTAGTACTTCAACACGGCGCCGGCGTGGAGCTGGGCCGCCTCGGGCCGGTTCCGCATGTCCGAGATCGTCCCCCTGGGGGCCAGCCCGTCGACCCCCTGCTCGCTGTGGGCCTGGGCCACGGCCCCGTCGGCGGTGACCACGGCGAACACCGCCCGCCCCGAGCCGTCGACGGAGCGACCGATGAAGGCGGTGCCCACCGCGCCGGCGTCGATTCCGCCGGGGCTGACCTGGTCGGGGCGACGGTCGGTCATTGAGCCCATGAACACCCCGCCGGCCTGGGCGTCGGGGGCGCCGGCGAGGGGCATGCCGCCGGGGTCGAGGACGGTCGAGGTGCCCGGGCGGGCCGGGCCCTGGGGCGAGTTCGCCGGCCACAGCCGCCCGAAGGCGTTATTGATGGAGATGTCCAAGATGTTGCTGACGCCCGGCTGGTTGGCGGTGTCGGCCCTCGGGTTGGTGACGCCGTTCACGAAGGCCGGGCTGTCGGCGCTGAAGAGCTGGACCTTGCCGTCGAGAGTGCTGGCCTGGGCGCCGGCGGCGGCGAACTGACTCGGGACGGTCAGCACCGCCGTGCCCGACGGGTCGATGGACAGCACCGAGCCGGGCATCTCGTCCGGCACCGCCGGCGGAGCGCCGAAGTTGCTGGCGCTGCCGACGAGGATGCGGTTGGGGTCGAGCATCCGGCCGGGCTCGGTGAAGGGCTTGAAGGCGGTGTTGTCGTTGATGGGCCCGCCGGGCAGGAACCGCCCCACGGAGGTCACGGGCCCGGCACCGGGAAGGCCCACGGCCACCACCCGGGCCTCCAGGGCCGGCGGGGTGGCCTTGGGGGTGCCGCTGCCGCAACCCGCGCCCAGGGTCAAGGCAAGAGCCAGCGCCAACGCGGCCGCCGGCCTGTTGCGCGGCGACCCGCTCATCGGCCGAAGACGGCGAAGGAGACGTCGCCGGACTTCTGTTGCCGACCCATGTGAACGAGACCTTCCGCGGCCATGCGTTCGCGCATGTGACCCCCCCCGAGCTGTGGTTCGGTTGAACGTGACGATCGATTGCCGTTCACTTCCCCGGGTCTGCGTTCACTGGTGACTGAACATCACGCTTGCGGACGGCCACCGTCCTGGTGACCGGCGTCCCGGACCCAGCGTCGGTATGCTTCCGGCCGTCCACTCCCCGGCGGGTGCGACCGCCGGGCCTGCAGGAGGGAGTCCTGCCATGGCTGTTGACGAGGTTGCCCTCGGGTTGGTGGAGATGCGAAATGACCCGGGCGTGCGGGAGCGGGTCCTCCGAGGTGATGCCACCGTGTGGGGTGATCGAGCTCTGACGGAAGACGAGAAGACCATGCTGCGCCGAGCCGCCCACGCGCAGCCCGAGGATCTGGTGGCCTTCGCCTCCGCCCTCAGGTACGTCGCCGAGCACCGGGACGACCTCTCCGAGGGCACGACGGAGGAGTTCTCCCAGTACGTTCGCAAGGCATTCGGAGGTGCCCCCGCCGTCGCCTGCATCCTCGGCATCTGAGCCCGCGGTGAGCACCCATCCTGCGACCGAAGCTGGTGGTGCCGCGCCCGTCCGGCTGATCGAGCGTGCGCAGCGGCCGCGACGCGGGTGGCGGGCCCCGCCGGCTGCCGCGGCCAGCCCCGTGGCACTTGTGGCCATGCCCTTCTTTCCGCTGTACCCGTCGCTGCAGCTCGGCCTGCTCCGGGCCATCGGGACGACCCACGGGTTCGCGGTCGATACCTACCCGCTCTACCTGGACTTCGCCCGGTCGATAGGGGAGTCCCTCTACGAAGGGATCTGCGACAACCAGTGCCGCCTGGCCGGCGAGTGGCTGTTCTCTCCGGTGGCCTTCGGGGCTTCGGCCCCCGATCCTGACGGACGGTTCGTGGAGGACTTCGAGGAGGACCTCGTCCACATCCTCGACTACCACGACGACATGACCGACGCCGCCCTCCATCGCGTCCTTGGTCCTGCGCCGACGGGTGAACGCTGGTGGGCGCGGGAGGACGTCGATCTGGGCCGGCTGCACCACATCCGGCGAACGGTGGTGCCCGAGTTCGTGGAGCGGGCCCTCGACACGGTGCCCTGGTCTCGATACCGGGTCGTCGGCTTCACGTCGACGTTCCAGCAGAACGTGGCGTCGCTGGCCCTGGCCCGTGGGATCAAGGAACGCTTCCCCGATGTCGTCACTGTGATCGGCGGGGCCAATTGCGACGGGGGCATGGGACGGGAGCTGTTCGCCGCTGCGGGCGGCGCCCTCGACTACGCGGTGAGCGGCGAGGGGGACACCACGTTCCCGCGCCTCCTCTTGGCCCTGCTCGCCGATGGGGATCCGGCCGACGTGCCTGGCGTGATCTGCAGGCGGGCCGGCGAGGTCGTACAAGCGGAGCCCGAACCACCCTTCGAGCAGCTCGACGAGTTGCCGGTGCCCGACTTCTCCGAGTTCTTCGAGCGGGCCGGGCGCCTCGGAATGTCGCCGATCGACCTGGCCGAGGGAGGCATACCGTTCGAAAGCTCGCGAGGATGCTGGTGGGGCGAACGCTCGCAGTGCACGTTCTGCGGGTTGAACGGCACGGGCATGGCCTATCGGATGAAGTCGCCGCCGCGGGTGGCGGCCGAGCTCGAGACGCTCGCGGTGCGTCACCGGGCCCGTACGTTCGTGGCCGTCGACACCATCATTCATCCCTCGTACATCACCGACTTCTTCCCGCTCCTACCGCACGGCGACGAGGGGTACCGCTTCTACTACGAAGCCAAGTCGAACCTGAGCCGGGGGGCCGTCGAGGCGTTGGCCCGCGGCGGCGTTTTCCGCCTGCAGCCGGGCATCGAGTCGCTCTCGTCCCACGTACTCCACCTCATGCGCAAGGGCGTGCGGGCCGCGCAAAACGTCAACGTGCTGCGCTGGGGCCGTTATTACGGCATGACGGTCGTCTGGAACCTGCTCTACGGCTTTCCCGGCGAGCGTGAACGGGACTATGTCGACCAGCTGGCCCTCATCCCGAAGCTGGCGCACCTGGAGCCGCCTCTGTGCATGGCGAGGATCCGGATGGACCGCTTCAGCCCCTTGTTCGAGGACGAGAGCAAGTTCCCGGCGGTGTGGAAGCGTCCCGAGGCGAGCTACCGGTACATCTACCCCACCAACGTGAACATCGACGAGCTGGCCTACTTCTTCGAGTACGAACTGGAGCACGTGCTCGACCGGGCCGTCTACGAAGGGGTTCGCGCCGTGGTAGAAGACTGGCAGGTGGCATGGAGGCGAGCCGAGGTCCGGGCCCTCACCTTCACGGCCGGCAGTGAGGGTCTCCGAATCGTCGACCTCCGCCACGGCGCGGAGGAGATCCACGAGTACGACGGGTGCTTCGCCGCGCTCTACCAGGCGTGCAGCGACGAGCCGACGAGCCGCCAAGCGCTGGTGCAGACGCTCGAGCCACGCCACTCGGCGCGGGCGATCGACGCGGCAATCGAAGAGCTCGTCGACCAGGCCATGATGTTGCGCGACGGCTCGCTGCTCCTGAGCCTGGCGCTCCCCGACGATCTCGGCCCGTGACGGCACCGCTCGACCCGTTCCGATGGAGGACGCCGGCCATGGGGCTCGACGACCTCCGCCGGCTCGCCTCCAAGATCGACGCGCTCCGCGCCTTGGCGGAGGACATCCGCAGGTACGGGGCGGCGCCCAATGACCCGGCAGGCTTCACCGCGTTGTTCGCCGGCGAGTGCGGGACGGGCAAGACCTTGGCGGCCGAAGCTGTGGCCCACCAGTTGGGCTCAGACATCCATCTCGTCGATCTCGTCGGCATTGTCAACGAGGACATCGGCGAGACCGAGAAGAACCTCCGTCGCTTGTTCGATGCCGCCGCGGAGCGCACCGCACTCCTCTACTTCGATGAGGCCGATGCGCTCTTCGGCAAGAGGACAGCGAACATCGAGGTCAACGAGGTGCTCGACCTTGCCGCCCGAGCGCACGCCGTGTCGATCTTCAGCATCGCTCGTCCCTTCCTCCCGCTCGGTCCGGAGCTTGGCCGCCACGTGCGGGCCCAACTCGACTTTGACGACGAACAGCACGTAGTGGCTTGACCAAGCTGATCTACGTGACGAACGTGTCCCTCGACGGCTTCATCGAGGACGAACACGGCAGCTTCGACTGGACCGCGCCCGATGACGAGCTGTTTGCGTTCATCACCGACCTTGTGCGGCCCGTCGGCACCCACCTTTACGGCCGGCGGCTGTACGACAGCATGGCCGTTTGGGAGACCGACCCCGCCCTGGCCGGCCAATCGGAGCTCATGGCCGACTTCGCCAACGTCTGGAAGGCGGCGGACAAGGTCGTCTACTCCAAGACCGTCGATGCCGTGTCCACCGGGAGGACGCGGGTTGAGCACGACTTCGACCCCGGCTCGGTACGGGAGATGAAGGCCTCGGCCAACCGTGATCTCACCGTGGGCGGCGCCAAGCTCGCCGCGCAGGCGTTCAAGGCCGGGCTGGTCGACGAGTGCCACCTCTTCGTCCGTCCCGTGCTCCTCGGCGGCGGCAAGCCCGCGCTGCCGAGCGGCATTCGCGCTGAGCTCGAGCTGCTGGACGACCGCCGAGTCGGCAACGGTGTCGTGTACCTGCGCTACCTGATCGCGACGTAAGCATTCAGGGTGCCCAGCCTTGACGGCGCGCGAAAACGCCCGGCCGGCGGGGCAGCCCGACGACGTGTTCCGCCGGTGCCGAACCGGCGCGCCACGGTCCTACTTCTTGAAGGTCTTGATGATCTTCCCGGAGGCGTCGGACCTGTAGACCATGACCTTGCGCTTGCCCTTGTCGTAGTAGGGCAACTCGGTGACCACGTAGCCACCGTTGCCGGTGTAGGACTGCCAGGGTGTCCCGGACTGCGAGGCCGACTGGGGTGCGGACTGCTGCTGCGGAGCTGCTTCCTTGCGCTTTCGACCGAATGCCATGACGGGCATTGTGATCGTCAGCGCGATAGTCCGTCAAGGGTCAGCGCCGGGTTCGTTCCGCCGGTCGAGCCAGGACCGGCGCCAGATGCCAGGGCGCTCGGGCGCCGTGGGCCGACGGCGAGCCGGCGGAGGGAGAGGCGGCGGTCGCCCGCCCTGCTTCGCAGCGTAACGGAGACGGGGCCGGTCGTCCTCCGTGCTCGCACCTTGCCGTTGCCTGCACTTCAGTCCAGGGAGCGTCCTGCCGATACATCCGGGAGAGCGGCCGCTCGTTCGAACTGGTCGCAACAGGAGCGCCGTTGACCGTAGGGGTACGCGGTCAGGGAGTGGTGATGTCTCGACGATCTGGCGCTGAGGGCATCGACCGTACGGCCAGCTCGAGGAGGTCGCCCTCGGGGCTGCGGACCGTTGCCCTCGTGCTCACGGCGACCGCCCTTCCGGTCATCAGCCTGATCTGGGCGTCCGGCGTGGCGAGGACCGAGGTCGAGCAGCGGGCCCGTGCGGGCCTGGCCGCGACGGCGAGGGCCACCGTCCTGCAGGAGCAGCAGGCATGGGACGACGCACTACGGGTCGTGATGTCGGCGGCGTCGCGCCCGGTGCCGCTGAGCGCCCTGGAGCTGCGCGATACGACGTTGGCGACCCAAGGGGTCCAGAACATCCTCGTCACCGGCCCGTTCGCCGACGTGCGTCTCTACAGCGCGTCGGGAGACCTGGTTGCGATGGCTGCCCTCCCAGGGGTGACGCCTACCCCTGCCGCCGGGCTCGCGTCGGGGCCTCCGACTGTCGGCGGACCGCTGAGCGTGGGAAGCGTCATCGGCCGTCAGGTCTCGGTCGCGGCAGGGAACGGCGGAGGCCGGCTGGTGGTCGACGTCGACATGACCCAGCTCTTGGGCAAGCCCTCCGGGCTCGGCTTCGGCCGGACCGGGGCGAAGTTCCTGGTGACACGGCAGGGAATGATCGTCGCGGGCTCCGCCGGGGTTGGATCGCCTCTGCGTGCACCGGTCAACCTCGACATAGCGGCGGCGGGCAAGCCCGTCACGAAGATCACCTTCAGTCCCTTCTTCGGTCGGCTCACGGTGGAGTCGTACGAGCCCGTCCCGGACCAGGACACCGGCATCCTCGTCCAGCAGGCCCGGTCGGAGGTCATGGCCGGCGCCGACCGGCTGTCGGCGCTGCTGCGTTGGGTCGCCCTCGCCTTAGGGGTTCTTGGCATGGCTGTCGCCGCCGTGCTCGGCGTCGTCCTCGCCCGCCGGAGCCGCCGGCTGGCAGCCAGCGAGGAGCGGTTGGTCGAGAGCGAGACCCGGTCACGGCGCCGCTTGGAGCAGTTTCTCGACGCCATGCCCATCGGCGTCGTCGTCGCCGCACCGGATGGTCGGGCCTCCTACGCCAACCGGGAGGCGGCGCGCCTGTTGGGCGCGGATTGCGTCGCTCGGTACGGAGCCGAGGGGCTGGGCGAGGCCGAGCCCGTGCTCCTCACCGGCACCGGCGCCGACGGGCTGCTTCTGGCCCGGGCCCTCAGCGGCGAGACCACCCACGCCCACGACATGGAGGTTGGGAAACCGGGGGCCAGAGTGCCCGTGGAGGTATGGGCGAGGCCAGTGCTTGCCGGCGACGGCACGGTCGAGTTCGGGATCGCCGCCTTCGCAGATGTGTCCCTACGCCGCTCGGCCGAGGAGGCCCAGGGTCGCCTGGTGTCGATCGTCCATGCCTCTCGGGACGCGATTGTCTCCAAGGACCTGGACGGGACGGTGACGACTTGGAACCGCGGCGCCGAGCTGCTCTTCGGGTACACGGCCGGGGAGATCGTGGGCGGTTCGATCGATGTCCTCGTCCCCGAGGACCGCAAGACCGAAGAGAGGGAGCTCCGCGAGCGCGTCGCCAGTGGTCTCGGCGCGGAGCAGCGGGAGACCATCCGCCTGCGGAAGGACGGAACACCTATCGCGGTATCGCGTACGATGTCGCCCATCGAGGACCCCACCGGGGCCATCACCGGGATGGCGAGCATCTACAGGGATGTCACCGAACGAAACCGGGCCGAGGCAAAGTTCCAGGGGCTCTTGGAAAGCGCGCCCGACGCCATCGTGGTGGTCGGCCCTGACGGGCTGATCAGAATCGTGAACCGCCAGACGGAGCTCATGTTCGGCTATTCCCGTGACGAGCTTCTCGGCCAACCGGTCGAGCGGTTGATCCCCGACCGCTTCGCCCGGCGACACCCAACCCTGCGGGCCGGCTTCCTCGCAAACGCGTCGGCCCGCGCCATGGGCGCCAACCTGGAGCTGGCGGCGCGCCGAAGGGATGGAAGCGAGTTCCCCGTCGACATCTCGCTCGCGCCGCTGCAGACCGAAGAGGGCATCTTGGTGTCTGCTGCGGTGCGAGATGTCACCGAGCGCAAGCGGGCCCAGGCGGCACTCCTCGAACGCGAGGCAGAGCTGGCCCTGGCCCGCGACCAGGCGCTGGAAGCGTCGAGATTGAAGAGCGACTTCCTGGCCAACATGAGCCACGAGATCCGGACGCCGATGAACGCGGTCATCGGGCTCACGGGCCTGCTCCTGGACTCGAACCTGGACGCCGAGCAGCGCGAGTACGCCGCCGCGGTGCGGTCGGCGGGGGAGTCACTCCTCGAGATCATCAACGACCTCCTCGACTTCTCAAAGATCGAGGCCGGCAAGCTCCGGCTCGAAGTGATGGACTTCGAGCTGCGGCGGATCGTGGAGGAGGTGGTCGACCTCCTGGGGGCCGCCGCTCACGACAAGGAGCTGGCATTGACCACGGATGTCCACCCGGACGTCCCCGCGTTCGTCCGGGGGGACCCCGGCCGGCTCCGTCAGATACTGACGAACCTGGTCGGCAACGC
>DATJHJ010000063.1:0-28340 GCA_035494015.1 Acidimicrobiales bacterium | reverse complement strand
GATCAGCACCAGCCCGATCGCCGTCCCAGCCAAGGTCGGCCCGGGAGCGGACGGCGAGGACGAGGACGACGTCGCGCCCACCACGACGGGCAACGGCCCCGCCAGCTGCGAGGGGTCGGCCGGCGGGCCGGGTTTCGCCGGAGCCGCCGGCACGGTCGTCACGGTCGTCGGGGCCGAGGGGGAGGTTGTCGTTGTGGACCGGGGCTTGGTGGTGGTCGGACTGCGGGGGACGGTGGTCCGGGCGGTCGTGGGCGGGGCCGGGGCGGTGGTGACCGGGGCGTTGTCGGCGCCGACGGCGGCGGCCAGGTCGAGGCGGCCTTGGCAGCCCCGGCCGCAGGGCGTGGACTTGTTCAGGGTGGAAAGCAGGCGGTTGACCGCCGCCGTCGGCGTCATTCCCTGGGCCAGGAGGAGGGCGATGGCACCCGAGACGTGGGGGGCGGCCATGGACGTGCCGGCGGCCGAGGCGTAGCCGGTGCCGTTGGTGCCCACCGGGAAGGTGGAGATGACGTTCTCGTCGGCGCCGCCCGTGCCGCTGCCACCAGGGGCGACCAGGCCCCACTTGGCGTTGCCGGCGGCGCTGGAATACGACGGGACGTTGCCGGACTTGTCGGTCGCCCCCACGACCAGGGCGTCGAGGTTGCCGTAGTTCTCGGTGCCGAGGTCGCCGGCGGCGGCGTAGTTGCCAGAGGCCAGAACCGGGACCGCGCCCCGGCTCCACGCGTACTCGATCCCGCTGCGCAGCGGGGAGCCGAGCACGCTGGAGACCTGGAAGTTGGGGTCGCCCAGGCTCAGGTTGACCACCTTGGCCCCGTTGTCCACCACCCAGCGGATGCCGTTGTTGATGTCGTCGACCCGGCCCTCGCCGTTGCTGTTCAACACTTTGGCCACCGCCAGCCGGGCGTCGGGGGCCACGCCGGCGATGCCCCGGCCGTTACCCGTCGACGCCGCGGCGATGCCGCTGACGATGGTCCCGTGGCCGTGCGTGTCCTGGCCGCCGCCCACCGTGCACGGGTGGCCGACGCAATCGGCGGTGGCCGCGATCTTGCCGACCAGGTCGGGATGGTTGAGGTCGACCCCGGTGTCGACGATGCCGATGGTGATCCCGGCCCCGGTGGAGCGCGTCCAAGCCTGGGCGGCGTGGATCTGGTCGAGGGCCCACTGGCGGGCGAAGTAGGTGTCGTTGGTGGCGGATGCCGTGCCCGTCATGGCCGCGACCATCGCCACCACGGAGCAGGCGACGGCCAGCAACCGCCGCGCCCGGGTCATCCCGCCTCGAGAACGGTGCGCAGGACGCCGTAGACGCTGTCGAGCTCGTGGCGGTCGACCCGCTCCCCCGCGCTGTGGGCCACGGCCGGGTCGCCGGGGCCGAAGTTGGTGGCGGGGACGCCGCGGGCGGCGAAGCGGGCCACGTCGGTCCAGCCCAGCTTGCCGTAGGCCACCCCGCCGCTGGCGGCCAGGACGGCCTGCAGCAGCGGGTGCCCGAGGGCCGGGGGGGCCGCCACCGCGCAGTCGGTCACCACGAACTCGTCCACCTCGCCGACCACCGAGCGAACGTGCGCCTCGGCGTCCGCGGGCGTGCGGTCGGGGGCGAAGCGGTGGTTCAGGGTCACGGTCGCCCGGTCCGGGACCACGTTGTTGGCCACCCCGCCGCCCACCCGCACGACCTGCAGGCCCTCACGGAAGTGGCAGCCGTCGATGGTGACCTGGCGCCCCTCGTACCCGGCGACGGCGGCCAGCAGCGGGGCCAGCCGGTGGATGGCGTTGCGGCCCAGCCACGCCCGGGCGGTGTGGGCCCGCTCGCCAGCCATGGTCACCTCGGCCCGCATCGTCCCCTGGCAACCAGCCTCGACCCGAGCCGACGTCGGTTCGGCCAGCAAGGCGGCGTCGCCCTCCAGCAGGTCGGGGCGCTCGCGGAACAGCCGCTCGACGCCGTTGTACGCCGAGTCGACCTCCTCGCACTCGTAGAAGACATAGGTGGCGTCGACGGCGGGCGACGAGACCGTCCGGGCCAGCTCGGCCAGGACGGCGACCCCGCCTTTCATGTCGCAGGACCCCAGGCCCCACAGCACGTCGCCCTCGACCCGGGCCCGCTCGTTCCCGTTGGGCGGGACGGTGTCGGTGTGGCCGGCCAGGACCAGCCGGCGCGACCGGCCAAGGTCGGTCCGGGCGACCAGGTTCTCCCCCACCCGGGTCAGCGAGAGCCAGGGCACGGGCGCCAGCAGCGATTCCAGGTGATCCGTGACCGCCCGCTCGTCGTGGCTCACGGAAGGAATATCGACCAGCTCCCCAGTCAGCTTGAGAAGGTCGGTCACCCCCGGACGACCGGCGCGCCGCAGCCCGTCAGGCGCCGGTGGCGCCGTGGTGGCGCAGCAGCGACTCCAGCTTCGACTTCTCGTGGCGCTCGCCCTCGGCCAGCCGGCTGATGACCAGGGCGCACGGCAGCCCGTACTCGCCGCCGGGGAACACCCGGGGGCGGGTGGCGGTCACGGCCACGCTCCACGGCGGCACCACGCCCCGGCCGAGCTCCTCGCCGGTCTCGGCGTCGATGACCGGGATGGTCGACGACAGGATCAGGCCGGCGCCCAGCACCGCGCCCTGGCCGACCCGGGCCCCCTGCACGATCATGCAGCGGCTGCCGATGAAGGCGTCGTCCTCGATGATCACCGGCGCGGCCTGGGGGGGCTCGAGCACGCCGCCGATCCCCACGCCGCCGGAGAGGTGGACCCGGGCCCCGACCTGGGCGCAGGAACCCACCGTGGCCCAGGTGTCGACCATGGTCTCGGCCCCGACCCGGGCGCCGATGTTGACGTAGCTGGGCATGAGCACGGCCCCCGGCTCGATGAACGAGCCCCAGCGGGCCGAGGCGCCGGGCACGACCCGCACGCCGGCCTGCGCCCACCCCCGCTTCAACGGGATGCGGTCGGCGAACTCGAACGGCCCCAGCTCCATGGTCTCCAGGGCCGAGAGCCGGAACAGCAGGAGGATGGCCTGCTTCAGCCAGGCGTTGACCACCACCTCGCCCCCCGGCGACGCCACCTCGGCCACCCGGGCCTCCCCGCAGTCGAGGAGGGCGACGGCCTCTCGCACCACGGCCAGGGCGTCGTGGTCGTCGGGGGTGAGCTCGGCGCGGCGGTCCCAGAGCTCGTCGATCTGGGCCTGAAGGTCAGCCATGCTCGGCGAGGGTAGCCGGGGCCTGCCCGTCCGCGGCGTGGCGGGCGGCGGCGTGCAGCGACGCCGGCGTGTGCACCCCCACCAGCCGGCCCCCGTCGACCACCGCCACCCAGCCCGAATCGGAGAGCAGCAGAGCCGACGACACGTCCTTCAAGCTGGCGGCGACGCCGACCGGCGACGGCGCCGGCCGCTGGCGATCTCCCACCACCCCGTCGCCCTGGGCGTCGACCGCCCGCAGCTCGCCCACCAACCGGCCCTCGCCGTCGACCACCGCAGCCCACGCCGCCGACCCCTCGGCCAGCGCCCCACGGGCCTCGGCCAGCGGTGCGCCCGGGGCCAGCACGACGGGCCGCGCCAACGCGGCCAGGTCCACCGGGATCACCCCCAGGCGCTTCAGCCCTCGGTCGGCACCGACGAAGTCGGCCACGAAGGGCGACGCCGGCCGGCCCAGGACGTCGGCCGGCGGGGCGTACTGCTCGAGCACGCCCCCCTGGCGCAGCACGGCGATGCGGTCGCCCAGGCGGACGGCCTCGTCGACGTCGTGGGTGACGAACACGACCGTCTTGCCCACCTCGGCCTGCAGGCGGAGGAACTCGCCCTGCAGCCGGTCCCGGGTGATCGGGTCGATGGCCCCGAACGGCTCGTCCATGAGCAGGACGGGCGGGTCGACGCCCAGGGCCCGGGCCACGCCGACCCGCTGGCGCTGGCCGCCCGAGAGCTGGTGGGGGTACCGGCGACCGAACTGGGCCGGGTCGAGGCCGACCAGGTCGAGCAGCTCGTCGACCCGCTTGCGCACCCGGTCCTTGTCCCACTTGAGGAGGCGGGGAACGGTGGCCACGTTGTCGGCGACGGTCAGGTGGGGGAACAGGCCGACCTGCTGGATGACGTAGCCGATGCGCCGGCGCAGCTCGACCGGGTCGACGCCGGTCACGTCGTCGCCGCCCAGGAAGATGCGCCCGCTGCTCGGCTCGATCAGCCGGTTGACCATCTTCAGGGTGGTGGTCTTGCCGCAGCCCGAGGGGCCGACCAGGACACAGATCTCGCCCTCGCCGATGTCGAGGTCAAGGGCGTCGACTGCGACCTGCCCGTTGTCCCAGCGCTTGGTGAGCGACTCCAACCTGATCATGGGCGTCGCTCGCTAGTCTGCCCGGAGTGTCGGACCCGTGGGTGCGCTGGGACTGGGTGAGCGACCACGGCAGCGACATCCTTGCCGCGACCCGCCAGCACGTGGAGCTGACCGCCATCGCCGTGGGCATCGGGCTGGCGATCTCCCTGCCCCTCGGCCTGATGGCCCACCGCTGGCGGCGGTCCGAGGGCCCGATCCTGGGCTTCACGGGCGCCCTGTTCACCATCCCCTCGCTGGCCCTGTTCGCCCTCCTCGTGCCCTTCACCGGCCTGTCCCGGACCACGGCCGAGATCGGCCTGGTCACGTTCACCCTGCTGATCCTGGTCCGCAACATCGTCGCCGGCCTCGATGGCGTGCCCGACGAGGTCCGGGAGGCGGCCCACGGCATGGGCTTCCGCCCGCTCGGCCAGCTGGTGCGGGTCGAGCTGCCCCTCGCCCTGCCGGTGATCGTGGCCGGCATCCGCATCGCCACCGTGACCACCATCGGCCTGGTCACCGTCACCGGCCTCATCGGCCAGGGCGGCCTGGGCTCGCTGATCATCGAGGGGATCAACCGGGACTTCCGCACCCCGCTGGTGGTCGGCTCCGCCGGCTCGATCCTCCTCGCCGTCCTGGCCGACGTCGGGCTGGCCGCCACCGCCCGCCTCCTGGCGCCGTGGTCCCGCCGGGAGGCGGGCCAATGACACGGTCCCGCCGGGAGGCGGGCCAATGACACGGTCCCGGACCGCGTCGAAATGAGCCTTCCCGGCGACGTCGTCACCTGGTTCACCACCGGGGACCATTGGCGGGGCGACTTCGGCGTGCCCCACCGGCTGTACGAGCACGCGGTGATGTCGACGGCGGCCGTGGTCGCCGCCGTTCTGATCGCCCTCCCCGTGGGGATCTGGCTGGGCCACCGGGGCCGGGGCGGGGCGGTGGCCATCAACCTGGCCAACGTCGGGCGGGCCCTGCCGTCGCTGGCCATCCTGGCCCTGTTCCAGCAGGCGTTCGGCCTGCGGGGCTGGCCCGGGTTCGGCGCCCGGCCCGCGTTCGTGGCCCTCGTCGCCCTGGCCGTGCCGCCGCTGGTGACCAACGCCTACGTGGCCATGCGGGGGGTGGACCGGGATGTGGTGGAGGCGGCGCGGGGCATGGGGATGACCGGGACCGAGCTGCTGTGGCGGGTCGAGCTGCCCATCGCCCTACCCCTCGTCCTGGCCGGCGTGCGGACTGCCGCGGTCCAGGTGGTGGCCACGGCTACCCTGGCCGCAGTGACGGCGTGGGGTGGGCTCGGTCGCTACATCTACGACGGCTTCGGCCAGCGGGACAACGCCCAGATCCTGGCCGGCGCCATCCTGGTCGGGCTGCTCGCCCTGACGACCGAGCTGGGCCTGGGCGCCTTGCAGCGGGCGGTGGTGTCCGACGGCCTCCGGCCCCAGCAACGTCGTCGGAGCACCGAACCGGTAGTGGTGACCGCATGACGATCCCCTCGAGGAGGAACCCATGACCCGCCCGACCGCCACCCTCCCTCGCCTGTTCGGCGTCGTGCTCCTCTCATCCGCCGTGATGGCCGGCTGTGGCTCGGACAACAAGACGGCGACGCAGACCAAGTCGGTGGTCATCGGTTCCGCCCCGTTCTCGGAGAGCGTGATCGTGGCCAACATGTACGCCGGGGCCCTGCAGGCCGACGGGTACCAGGTGACGGTGCGCAAGGGCCTGGGCCAGCGCGAGATCTACCTACCCGCCCTGCAGAAGGGTGGCAAGGACAACGGGATCGACCTGGTGCCGGAGTACGTCGGCACCCTCCTCGAGTTCGTGAACAAGAACGCCGGTGAGGCCAGCGGCGACCTCGACGCCACCGTGACCAAGCTCCGGGCCCGGCTAGAGCCCATGGGCCTGACCGCCCTGACCCCGTCGCCGGCCGCCGACCAGAACGCCTTCGCCGTGACCAAGGCCACCGCCGACAAGTACAAGCTGAAGAAGCTCTCGGACCTGGCGCCCATCGCCGGACAGCTCACCCTCGGAGCGGGGCCGGAGTGCCCGGCCCGGCCGTTTTGCCAGCCCGGCCTGGAGAAGACCTACGGGCTGAAGTTCAAGAGCTTCAAGGTCCTCGACTCGGGCGGCCCCCTCACCCTCGGCGCCCTGGCGTCGGGCGACATCGACGTCGGCCTGGTGTTCTCCAGCGACGGCGGCGTGGCCGCCCGCAACCTCGTGGTCCTCGACGACGACAAGAAGCTGCAGACGGTCGACAACATCGTCCCCGCCATCCGCAACGACGTGCTCGACGACACCATCCGCAAGGACCTGAACAAGGTGTCGGCCGCCCTGACCACCGACGACCTGATCCAGCTCAACAAGCGGGCCGACGTCGACAAGGCCGACCCCGAGATGCTGGCCCGGGAGTGGCTGCAGCAGCACGGCTTCACCAAGAGCAAGTAGTGCGGCGCCGCCGCGGGCCGGCGGTCGTCGCCCGGGTGAGCATCCTGGTCCTGGCCGTCGCCTGTAGCGGCGGGCGTACTGCCGCCGCTCCCGCGGCCCCCACCACGGCGACCCCCGACACGCAGGCGCCCCAGGCCGGCAGCGGGTACGGGCCCCCGACCCTGCTCGGGCGGATCGACGACCCGGCGATCGACGAGAGCAGCGGCCTCGTCGCCTCCCGGCGCAACCCCGGCCGGCTGTGGACCCACAACGACTCCGGCGACGACCCCGTCGTGTACTGCCTCGACGGCCAGGCCCGGACGTGCGGCGTCTGGAAGGTCACCGGCGCCGACGCCTTCGACTGGGAGGACATCGCCGCCGGCCCCGGCCCCACACCGGGCGAGCCGTACCTCTACGTCGGCGACATCGGCGACAACATCGACCAGCGCAGCCAGATCGTCGTCTACCGCATCCCCGAGCCGACCGTCGGCGGCGGCGGCGCGGTCGGGACGAAAGCGGCACCGACCCCCACCGCCACCGCCGAGGCGCTCCGCCTCCGGTACCCCGATGGGGCCCGCAACGCCGAGGCGCTGCTCGTGCACCCGGTCACCGGCGACATCTACGTCATGTCGAAGGAGGCGCAAGGTGCGGGCGTGTACCGGGCGACGGCACCCGTCGACCCGAAGTCCGTGACCACGCTGGCCAAGGTGGCCACCCTCCAGCTCGGTGCTGCAGAGGTGGTGACCGGGGGCGACATCTCGCCGGACGGCCGGCGGGTGGCCCTGTGCACGTACAGCCGCGGCTACGAGCTGCAGGTCCCTGCCGGCGCGGCGTCGTTCGACGCGGTGTGGTCGCAGGCGCCGGCCACCGTCGACCTCGGCTTCCGCCTCCAGGGCGAGTCCGTCGCCTACCGGCTGGACGGCCGGGCCCTGCTCACCACCAGCGAGATCTACCCGTCGCCCCTGCAGCAGGTCGAGCGCCGCTGAGCCGTCCCTAGTCGGCGCCGCGCACGTCGAGCCCGGCCGCGGCCAGCCGTCCCTCCAGCACGGTGCGCTGCTCGCCGCTCATCTCGTCGCGCGCCCCTTTCGGGACCTCGACGTCGAGCAGGTCGGCGGCCACGATCAGCGACTCGTCGTAGCTGTAGAGGTCGAGCTCCCAGGTGTCGACGTCGGCGTCCGCACCGGCCTCGTCCAGGCGGCGGCGCAGGGTGCGGAGGCGCTCGGCCAACCGGTCCCGCTTGTCGTCCTCGGGCTCAGCCGTCTTCGTCGTCCTCGTCGTCGCCGTAGTCGTGGAGGTCCCCGAAGCGGGCCTTGACGTTCATCTCGCTGGTGACGAACAGGTCGGCGATCTCCCGCCAGGTCGCCCCCTGCTTGCGGGCCTCTTCGACCAGGTTGCGGGTGATGGCCTCCAGATAGCTGCGGGCCGCGTTCGTGGCCGCGATGCGGGCCACCGCCGCCAGCGAGGGATCGGTGAGCTGGGCGACCAGCGACTTCAGGCCGACGATCGATTCCGACTCGGTTTGCGGCTCGTTGGGCATGGCCCGCAATCGTAGGCTGCCCCGGAACATGGCCGGCTCTGGATCCGAGGACAGGCTGGTGGCCGGGATCGACCTGGCCACCGCGGCGGCGCGCGTGGCCGTGGCCGACGGCCGGGGACGGGTGATCGCCCGGGCCGAGGCGCCGCTGGCCCCGCCGCAGCGGCCGGATCCCCGCACGTCGGAGCAGGACGCCCGGTCCTGGTGGCCGGCGGTGGCCGGTGCCCTCCGGGAGGCGTTGGCTGCGGTGGCGGCCGACGACGTCGCCGCCGTCGCCGTCTCGGCCACCTCGGGCACGGTCGTGCTGGTCGATGCCCGGGGGGAGCCGGTCGGGCCGGCCCTGCTCTACGACGACGGCCGGGCGCCGGCGCCGCAGCGGTGGGACCGGCTGCTGGCCGGGCCGGGCGCTTCGTCGGCCGCCCACGCCTGGCACGCCTCCGACCTCATCGTCGCCCGCCTGACCGGCACGGCCCCGCCCACCGACTGGAGCCACGCCCTCAAGACCGGCTACGACCCGGGCGCGGGCCGCTGGTCGACCGGCGGGCGGGCTGCCGACCTGCGGCCCGAGGTCCACGCACCTGCGTCGCCCGCGGGGCGGGTCTGCGCCTCGGCGGCGGCGGACACGTCGCTCCCCGAGGGCTGCGACGTTCGCCTCGGCATGACCGACGCCTGTGCGGCCCAGATCGCCGCCGGGGCCGACCGGCCGGGGCGCTTCGTGACCGTTCTCGGCACCACTTTGGCGGTCAAGGGCGCCAGCCACGAACGCCTGGACGAGCCGGCCTCGGGCATCTACAGCCATCGCCACCCCGACGGATGGTGGCTCCCGGGCGGAGCGTCCAACGTGGGTGGCGGGTCCCTGGTCGCCCACGGGGACGGTGGCGACCTGGCCGAGCTCGACCGCCAGGCCGCGGCGCGAGGACCGGCGGAGGCGGTCTGCTACCCCCTGCCGCGGCCGGGCGAGCGGTTCCCGTTCCGCTGTGCCGGGGCGGAGGAGCTGTGGATGGGGCGCCCGGCGGACCCGGTGGAGGCGCACCGGGCCGTCCTGGAGGGCGTGGCTTTCGTCGAGCGCCTGGGCTACGAGCGCCTCGCCGCCCTGGGCGCCCCGGCCAGCCCGCCCATCCGGACCGCGGGCAGGGGTGGCCGGAGCGAAGTGTGGTCGTCGATCCGGGCCACGGTCCTGAACGTCCCCGTGGCCCGGGCCACGACCGCCGACACCGCCTTCGGCGCCTGCGTCCTGGCCGCGGCCGGCACCCTCCACCCGTCCCTGGCCGACGCCGGCGACGCCATGGTCGCCCCGCCCGGGGCCCCGCTCGAGCCCGTGCCCGAGGAGCGCGACGCCATGGAGGCGAGCTACCGGCGGTTCGTCGCCGCTCTCGAGGAGCGGGGGTGGCTGCCGTGGGCCGCCTGAGCTGGTCGGCGGCCACGGCCATGGTGGCCGCCCGCGACCCGGACCTGGCCACGGTGATCGAGGTGGCCGGGCCGATCCGCATGCACGCCCGCAACCCCGACGGCCCCTTCGGCGCCCTCGTCCGGTCCATCGTCTTCCAGCAGCTGGCGGGCAAGGCCGCGGCCGCCATCCACGGCCGGGTGCGGGCCCTCGTCCCCGGGCCCCTGACGCCGGAGGCCCTCCTGGCCCTGCCTGAGGAAGCGCTGCGGGCCGCCGGCCTGTCGGCCAACAAGACGGCGTCGGTCCGCGACCTGGCCGCCCGCACGGCCAACGGTGAGCTGGCCCTGGACCGGGTCAGCCGCCTCCCCGACGACGAGATCGTCGAGCGCCTGAGCCAGGTGCGCGGGATCGGCCGCTGGACGGCCGAGATGTTCCTGATCTTCGAGCTGCGCCGGCTCGACGTCTGGCCGACGGGCGACCTCGGCGTACGCCACGGTTGGCGGCTGGCCCACGCCCTCGACGAGCTGCCGTCGCCCGCCGAACTGGCGCTGCTCGGTGAGCCCCTGCGCCCGGTTCGCTCGGCGGCGGCGTGGTACTGCTGGCAGGCGGTGCATATCTCCCGGGGCGAGGTCTAAACCGGCGCCGGCCGGGGAACAATAGGAGCGACTGGCACGTTTCAGTTGGTGGCCTCAGCAGTGACGGCCGTCCCCTTGGAACCTGGCGAGAGTCAAGGGCCGATCGAAGAATGACTTCCGACACTGCGTCTGCCGTCCCCTCCGTGGTGGACGACGCCTCCTGCGCCGGCGGATCGGCGGTCCGGCGGAGGTAGCGCCATGAGCATCGAGAACGTCGCCGGCGAGCTGCGCTCGCTGCGCGCCCGCCTGGAGGCCCAGCGGGCCAATACCCACTATTGGCCCACCAAAGAGGAGGAGCACGCCGCCGACCTGGACCGTTACGACCGGCGGATGATCAAGGCGGCGGCCATGCTCGGGGTCGAGCCGCCGCCGGTCCGCCGAGGCGCGGAGTTCCTGTTCACCGACGAGGACCGCCGCCTCCTCGAGTCCCGCCTGATCGCCGCCGGGCTCGACGTGCTGGCGTCCGCCGAGGAGTCCCAGAGCTGAGCTGCTGCCCCATCAGGCACTACGCCGGGCGGCAGTGCCGGCACGGCCGGTACCCACCGGCGGCGGCGGCGGCCGGGGTGGCCAGCTCGACCCGATGGGCGGCGGTGATCCGCCGGGCGTGGGCGCAGCTGGGGTAGCAGTACACACCCGTCGTGTCGCTGGCCAGGTAGTGGATGCCGCGCCGGCCGAGGGCCAGCTCCTCGTCCAGGTCGACCTGCTCGGTCCGCAGCAGCTCGACCTTGCGCTCGGCGCCGAAACCGTAGTTCCCGGTGGCCCCGTCGCTGCGCACGACCCGGTGGCAGGGGATGAGGATCGGCACCGGGTTCCGCCCCAGCGCCGAGCCGGCGGCCCTGACGGCCCGGGGACGGCCGATCTCGCGGGCGATCCACGAGTAGGGCCGGACCTCGCCGCGGGGGATCTCCAGGGTCTTGGCCAGCACGGCCCGGTCGAACTCGCCGACGGCCCGCAGGTCGTAGTCCAGCCCCGTCCCCCGACCCGATCGCACCGCGGCAGCCAGGCCGGCCGGCGGCCGGGCCGCTGGGCGCACGGGGCGGCCGAACCGGCTGCGGAACGACTCGGCGAACCGGTCGGCCCCATCGACCCACGCCACCGGGCACACCGAGGCGATGCCCCGGTCGGTGAAGGCGACGTACAGCGGCCCCAGGGGCCCGTCGACCTCCACCCAGCGGGCGATCACCTGGTCTGCGAAGTTGGCGGGGGCCGGAGCGGACAGGGCGGCCAGCTCGGCGGCCAACGGGTCCTCCTCAGGGGCGGCGGTGGGCAGGACGCTCATCGGTTCTCCTCCGGGATCAGCGCCCGCAGGCGGCGCAGCCCGCGGGCGACGTGGGACTTCGCCGTGCCCTCCGGGCAGCCCATGGCCTGGGCCAGCTCCCCGTAGGGCAGGCCGACGACGTGGCGCAGGACCACCGCGGTGCGCTGGGCCTCGGGCAGCTGGCCGAGGAGGCATCCGAGCCGGGCCTGGCCGTCGTGGCGCTGGGCCCCTTCGTCGGGCGTCTCCCCGGGAGCAGGACGGTGGTGGTCGGCCAGGGGCACCTGGCCGGGGCGGCGGCTGGCGGCGCGCGCCTCGTTGCGGACCAGGTTGAGGACGATGGTCAGCAGCCACGGCCGCAGCTGCAGCTCGCCGACCCGGGCCGGCGGGTAGGCCCGGAGGGCGACGTAGGCCCGCAGGAAGGCCTCGGCGGCCAGGTCGGCGGCGTCCTCGGGCCGGCCGGACATGCGCAGGGCGGTCGAGTACACCGCCCCCTCGTAGGCGCCGACCACGTCGGGGAACGCCGCCTCCAGATCCTCGCTGAGCCGGAGCGGGAGATCCTCGATCACGTCCTACAGAACACCGCAGCGGCCCGCCGAGTTGCACATCGGCCGGCAACCGCCTGGCAAGGGCCCGGCAAGGGGAGGGCCGGATGCTGTTCCTGCGAGCCGGACAGCCCGGTCGAAACCAGAAAAGGAGCCCATCATGAACATCTCCCTCCGCAAGTCCCTGGCCGGCGCCGCCCTGGTCGCCGCCGTCACCCTCGCCGGCGCCGGCGTGGCCTCGGCCGAGCAGGTCGGTCCCGTCACCGTCACCGTCCCTCCCGGGGGCCGGGCCTGCGTGACCACCTCCGGGCGGGCCGCCTACAAGGTCCGGGCCGACGGGAGCGCCGCGAACGCCGTCGGCAGCCTGGTCCAGTGGACGATGGCCAACAGCTTCGACGGCGCCGGCTTCCAGCAGATCGCGTCGCAGACCCTGAACGGGAACTACTACGGCGGCGAGCTCACCTCGAGCTTCTACCCGCAGTACTTCCCGTCCTACTGGAAGTTCTGCGCCCGCAACAGCAGCAGCGCCAACGTGAAGGCCACCCTCACCCTCAAGACCGACGCCAACGCCTTCTAGTCGTCCTCCACCTCGACGGCGGCAGCAGGGGCGGTGGCGGCGGGGGCGCTCCCTTCGGGGGGCGCCCCCGCCGGCGCGTCGCCGAGGTCGACCAGCATGAGCTTCCCGGCCGTCGCCGTCTGCCGGTCCAGCACCCACTCCACGTAGTCCGGGCGCCGGTCGCTGACGATCCCCCAGGAGTGCGCGACCTGCAGGTCCCACAGCACGCGGCCGTTGACCCAGGCGAGCTGGCGGGTCTCGTTGACGACCACGTGGCTGCTCAGGTCGGCCGCCCGGGCCATCCGGCCCTTGTCGAACCGCTTCTCGAACTCGGGCTTCAGGACGTCGGACCGGAACTCCTGGTACTTGTCGTCGAAGATGCCGGTGATCATCTGGTAGTCCGCCCACTGGCTGTCCCCGGTGACGTGCCTGTGCCCGTACTCGTTCCAGGTCGTGACGAGGGCCTGGGCCAGGTCGTAGTTGATGTGGGCGTTCACGCCGGCGGCTGCGTACTGCACGGGCATGATGCCGTGGCGCCAGCGGGCGTCGAGCAGGACGGCCCACGAGCGGGGGGCGAAGCGGGGGTCGGACTCCCATGCCCGCACGGCGTCGAAATACCGGTTGGCGAAGGCGACGTCGAGGTCGTGGATGAAGCCGTCGTCGACGTACTCGCCGGCCTGCAGCCCCACCCGCACCGCGGTCGTGACCTTGGTGTAGAGCCCGTTGAACCACTCCAGGCCGTCGGGCGCCGCCGCCTCCAGCTCCCCCTGCATGGCCTCCATCCGGGCGATGGCGGCATCGATGGTCACGACGTCGCCGTCGCCCACCGCCGCCGCCACGCTCACGGCCAGAGGCTACTCCCCCCGCACGCAGGCGGGCCGGCGAGGGCATAATGCGTCGAGGGGTGATGCCCACGGCGGAGGACCGCTTCATCGGACGGTCGGCCGAGCTGGCCGAGCTGGAATCGGCGTTCCAGCGGGCGGCTGCCGGACGCCCGGGCGCGGTGCTGGTCGGCGGCGAGGCGGGGATCGGCAAGACCCGCCTCGTCTGCGAGTTCGTGGCCCGCGCCGGGGGCGCCGGACGGCCGCCGGTCATCGGCCATTGCGTCCAGTGCAGCGAGGGGGGCTTGCCGTACGGCCCCTGGATCGACATCGCCCGCCAGCTCGTGCGGGGGCTGGGGCCGGGGTCGGTGGTCGAGCTCCTCGGCGACAGCGCGGCCGAGCTCGACCGCCTCGTGCCCGGCGTGCTGGGCGCCAGCCCGCGGGACCTCGGTGCTCACGGGTCCGGCGGCGGCTCGCGCGCCGGGCTCTTCGAGGTCCTGCGGGCGCTCGTCGGCCACGCCGCCAGTCAGGCGCCGCTGCTGATCGTGATCGAGGACGTCCACTGGGCCGACGAGTCGACCCGGGACGTGATCGCCTTCCTCCTCGCCAATCTCGTCGCCGATCCCGTCCTGCTGGTTCTCACCTACCGGACCGACGACCTGCCCCGGGGCCATCCCCTGCGGACCTACCTGGCCGAGCTGGCCCGCCGGTCGGGTGCGGCCCGGTTCGAGCTCGACCGCTTCACCCGGCAGGAGGTGTCGACCCAGGTCGCCGACCACCTGGGGACCACGCCCCCGCCCGCCCTGGTGCAGTCGATCTGGCAGCGGTCGGAGGGCAACCCGTTCTTCGCCGAGGAGCTTCTGGCCACGCCGGCCAACGCCGGCGACGCGCTGCCGGCGACCCTTCGCGACATCCTGGCCGGCCGCCTCCGCGTCGTGTCGCCCGGCACCCAACGCGTCCTGCGGGCGGCGGCGGCCGGCGGCAAGCGGGTCGGCCACCGCCTGCTCGCGGCGGCGGTGGACCTTGACGCCGACCAGCTCGACGACGCGCTGCGGGAGGCGAGGGACCACCAGCTGCTGGTCCTCGATCCCGCCGACGAGTGCTGGTCGCTCCGCCACGCCCTGCTGCGCGAGGTCGCCTACTCCGAGCTGCTCCCGGGCGAGCGCAGCCGGATCCACGCCGCCTACGCCCGGGCCCTCGACGACCGCGCCGACCTTGCGGTCGGGCCCGACCGGCTGGCGTCGGAGCTGGCCCATCACTGGATCGCCGCGGGCGAGCCGGCGCCCGCGCTGGTGGCTTCGGTGGCCGCGGCCCGGGCGGCCGAGCAGGTGTTCGGCTTCGCCGAGGCGGAGGACCACTACTTGACCGCCCTGCGCCTGTGGGACCAGGTGGCGGGGGCGAGCGGATCGTTGCGCATGTCGCACTCGGAGCTGTCGGAGCGCACCGCGGCGGCCGCCCACCTGGCCGGCGACCACCGGCGGGCCGCGGCCCTGATCGCCGACGCCATCGAGGAGGTGCAACGGTCGCATCCGGTCAGGGCGGGGGTCCTGTCCTCGGCGGCCGGTCGCTACCTCTCGGCCGCCGGCGAGGCGGAGCAGGCCGGCGCGGCCCACGAGCGCGCCCTCCTTCTCGTCCCGGCGTCACCGCCTTCGGCCGAACGGGCCACGGTCCTGGCGGCCTACGCCGACGCCCTCACCCAGGCGTCGCGGTACCGGGAGTCGCTCGCCGTCGCCGGGGAGGCGGTCGCCATCGCCCAGGCCGTGGGTGCCCGCCCACAGGAGGGGCAAGCACTGGCCACCATGGGCGTCGACCTGGCCCAGCTCGACGACGACGCCGCCGGCGTCCGGCACCTCCGCCACGCCCTGGCCATCGCCGCCGAGGCCGGCCGGGCGGACGACGTCGGCCGGGCGTACCTCAGCTTGTCCGAGCTGCTGGCCGGGCCGCTGAACCGGGTGGACGAGGCCGTGGCCGTGGCCGACGAGGGCGCGGCCCACGCGTCGGCGGCGGGCCTGGACCGGACCTACGGCGTGTCCCTCCAGGCCGCGGCCGCCAACGGCCTGTTCCGGCTCGGTCGCTGGGACGAGGCCGACGCCCTGGTGGCACGGATCCTCGAACGGCGGCCGAGCGGGGCGGTGGCCATCGAGCTGTACCTGGCCCGGGGCCGCCTCGCGGTGGGGCGCGGTCGCTTCCCCGAGGCCCACGCCGCCCTGGAGACGGCGGCCGAGCTGTGCCGGCGGGCGGTGGAGCCCCGGCACACCGCGCCGCTGCACACGCTCGTCGCCGGGCTCGCGCTCTGGGAGGGCCGGCTCGATGACGCCGGCCGGGCCGTCGAGGACGGGCTGGCCGGCCTGGGCGACACCGAGGAGGTGTGGTTCGTCGCCCCGCTGGTATGGCACGGGCTGCGGGTGGAGGCCGAGCGGGCCGACGGGGCCCGCGCCCGCCGCGCCGCGGCCGAGCTCGACGGCGCCCGCCGGGGCGGGGCGGTGCTGCTGGCCCGTATGCGGCGCCTGGCCGCCGCCAGTGCCCGGGCGCCGCGTGCGTCCCGCCAGATCGTGGAGGCCTACGAGCGGCTGTGCGAGGGAGAGCTGTCCCGGGTCATGGGCGCGAGCGCCGCCGGGCCCTGGCTGGCTGCGGTCGACGCCTGGGACGGGGTGGGGCAGCGCTACCCGGCGGCGTACGCCCGGTTCCGGGCCGCGGAGGCCATGCTCTCGACCCGCCAGGCCCGAGTCGAGCCCGCGGCCCTGCTCGCCGCCGCCCATGCGGTGGCGCGGGACCTCGGGGCCGCCCCGTTCCTGGCCGAGATCCAGCGGCTGGCGATGCGGGCCCGGATCGACCTCGACGTTACCGACGGCGCACCGGCCGGGGCCGCCGGCGCGCATCCGCCCGGCCCGGCGCCGGCCGACGTCCTCGGGCTCACCCCGCGAGAGGTCGAAGTGCTCGCCCTCGTCGCCGCCGGGCGCACCAACCCCCAGATCGCCGCCGCCCTGTTCATCAGCCCGAAGACGGCCAGCGTCCACGTCTCCAACATCCTGGCCAAGCTGGGCGTGACCACGAGGGTGGAGGCGGCGACGGTGGCCTACCGGATGGGGCTCGACCACCCGGCCTGAGCCGGAGGCGGGCGGATCTGAGCACGGCGGGCGCAGGGGATACGGCGATGGCCCGATGTGGGACGGGCGGGTCCGGCGCACGCTCTGGAGGCGCCCGATCGGGTGCCCAGAGAAAGGAAAGCCCATGTCCCGGACCAAGAAGATCCTCCTCGGACTCGTTCCTGCGCTGGCCGCGCTGGCGGCCGGCGGCATCCTGTCGGCAGCCCAAGGCACGCCGATCCATCACGTCCGAATCTGCAAACAAGCGGGCCCGGGGGTGACCGGCAACTTCACCTTCTCCATCTACGACACGGCCACCCAGACCACCAAGACCGTCGTCGTGGCCGCCGGCTCGTGCCTCCAGTCGGCTGACACCGCCATCTCCGCCTTGAGCGACCCCGTGGTCAGCGAGGCACCGACCGCGGGCACGAAGGTCAGCTCGATCACCGCCTCGGGCGGCGGGTCGACCGCGGTCTGGACCGACCTGGCCAACCGCAGCATCAAGGTCACCTCGCCAGGGGCGCCCTGGGTGGTCACCGTCACGTTCAGGAACGTCAAGGCGCCCGCTGGCTCCGATGGCACGGGCGGGACGGCGACGCCGCACGGGGCGACGATCAAGATCTGCAAGGTCGCCGGGCCCAACGTGGCCGTCGGTACGCCGTTCTCCTTCGTCGTGGACGGTGGCCCGCCCCTCACCGTGCCGGCCGGGCCGGCGCCGGGCGGCTCCTGCGCCATCCTGCCGGGTCTCACTGGCGTCGGCGACGACGTCGCCATCGACGAGCTCCCGGTTGCCGGCACCCACCTGACGTCCATCGCCGTCGCCCCCACCGGCGACCTCGTCTCGGCCGACCTTCCCGGGGCGCACGCGGTCGTCCACACCACCCCGGGCGTGACCGAGGTGACGTTCACCAACGCCCGGGGGGCCACCGGCTGGATCGAGATCTGCAAGAAGCTCGACAAACCCACGCCCGGCCCCACCCCGCCGTTCCTCTTCACGATCCCCGGGACCTCGGTCGGCGCCGTCTCTGTTCCCGCCGGCGCCTGCTCGCCCGCCATCGAGGTGCCGGCCGGGCAGGTGACCGTCACCGAGCTGACCACGAGCGGTTACCCCCTCGCCGGCTGCGCCACCCAGAACGTGCCCCAGCTGGTGGCGTGCGACAAGACCGCCGGGACGGCCACCGTGGCCGTGGTCGCCGGCGACGTCTCGCACGAGACCATCCTCACGATGACGAACCACAAGGGCTGACCGCGAGCAGCCTCTCAGGAACGCCCTGCCAGCGGCCCACCGGCCCTGGCAGGGCGTTGCCGCGTGAGGGCGCAGGCGCCGGATCTGAGCCGTTCCTGGGCCGGGAATAGGACGACCGCCCGATGTGCCAGGACGGGCCGCCGGCGGAGGATAGCGGCAACGGCGACGGCGAACCAACCGAGGCCGGACAGGCCGGCGGGGCCTTCCCCGCCATGCGTAAGGAGGATCATCACATGACCACGACCACCACCACGACCGCCCACGACACCGCGCAGGGCCCGCAGCCCCAACCTCTCGGCCCGCCGCCGGCGACGACCGTCCCCTGGGTGCTCGACCTGGTGAGCGGGATCTCGTCGACCCCCAAGCCGGCGGCCATCACCCTCACCACCAATCCGGTTCTCATCGGTTCCGCCTACCCCGGTTGGATGCGGGCCGGGCTCAAGATCAACATGAGCGAGTTCAAGCAGGCCAATTTCGTCCTCGAGTACGAAGGGGTCCCCGAGGGCCACACCGTCGACATCGGCGACTCCCCCACCAACGACGGCTGGGGCGGCGACGCCGGGTCCGCCTCGTGCGCCGAGGTCCACATCGTCAGCCAGAACGTGCTCATCTACGGCAAGGCGTACGCGCCGGGCCACGTCCACCAGTTCGCCGCCCTCCACGACTCGCTCGAGGACGGCGCTCTCAAGGTCGTCGTGCGGGACAAGTTCGTCAGCGTCGGCCAGCCCCACTTCCAGGTGCAGAACGCCGAGATGTTCCAGCTGCCCGACGGCACCAACCCCGACCGCTCCACCATCTACGCCGCGTTCAACTCGGTGATCACCCAGCGCAAGGACCGCTACGGCAAGGGCCTGCGCAGGGTGATGATCACCCTCCAGTAGCTCGCCACCGACGAACGCCACGCCCGGGTGCCAGCGCCGCCACCCGGGCGGGGCGTTCAGCGGGCCAGGCGGTCGGCGACGAGCTGGAGGCGGTCGAGGGGCTGGACCATGGCCACCCGGACGAACCCGGCCCCGCCGGTCCCGTAGAGGTCGCCGGGGGACACGAGCACGCCGGCCCGCTCGGCCAGGTCGTGGGTGAAGGCCCAGGCGTCCTCACCGGGAGCGCGGGCCCACAGGTAGAAGCTCCCGCCGGGCAGGTCGACCTTGGCCCCCTCGGCTCGCAGCACGTCGGCGAAGAAGGTCATCCGCTCCAGGTACCGGGCCCGCTGGACCTCGACGTGGGCGTCGTCGTCCAGGGCGACGACCGCGGCGGCCTGCACCGGGCCCGGGACCATGAACCCGGCGTGCTTGCGCACCTCGGCCAGGTAGTGGACCAGGTCTGCGTCGCCCGCATAGAACCCCACCCGGAGCCCGGCCAGGTTGGACCGCTTCGACAGGGAGTGCACGGCGAGCACCCCGTCGAGCCCGTGCTCGAGGATCGTCCGGGGCGGGCCGTCCCAGGTGAACTCGGTGTAGCACTCGTCGCTCAGGACCGGCACGCCGTGGGCCCGACCCCACTCGGCCGTCGCCCCCAGGTCGGTCAGCTCACCGCTGGGATTGGCCGGGCTGTTGACCCACAGGCACAGCGCCCGGGCCGCGTCGGCCTCGTCGATCACCCCCAGGTCGTCAAACGGGACCGGCCGGCACCCGGCCAGGATGGCCCCCATCTCGTAGGTGGGGTACGAGACCGACGGGTACAGCACGGTGTCCCGGGACGGATCCCGCAGCCGCAGCCACCCGACCACGTTGGCCACCAGTTCCTTGGTGCCCATGCACGCCGCCACCGCGTCGAGGCCGACGTCGACCCCGAAGCGACGGGCCATCCACCCCACCGCCGCTTCCCGCAGACGCTTCGACCCGATCGACGGCGGGTAGCCCCGCTCGGTCCCCGACGCCGACAGGGCGGCCACGGCGGCGGCGGGCGGGGGATCGTTCGGCGTCCCGATCGACAGGTCGACCAGCCCGCCCTCGTGCGCCGAGCCCGCCGCCTTGGCGCCCTCCAACCGGTCATAGGGGTACGGCGGGGGGGTGAAGCCCGCAAGGCCCTCGCTCACGCCACGAACTCGTGGAAGCGGCCGAGATCCTCCGGGCGGATCCGGGCCCACAGCCGGGTGCCCTCGGGGTCGTGGCACTCGGACACGACCTCGCCCTGGCGGTGCACGGCGGCCACCACGTCGCCCCGGTCGTAGGGGACGACCAGCTCGACCACGTGGGTCATCGACCGCAGGCGGTCGCCGACGGCAGCGAGCAGGCGGTCGATCCCGTCGCCCGTGGTCGCCGACACGAGCACCGACCCGGGGTTGCGGTCGACGAGCCTCTTGGCGTCGTCCGGATCCGCCTGATCGGCCTTGTTGAACACCAGCAGCTCGGGGACGTCGTCGGCGCCGATTTCCCGAAGGACCTGATGGACGGCGTCCATGTGCCCGCCCGGATCCGGAGTGGACGCGTCGACCACATGGATCAGCAGGTCGGCCTCCGCCACCTCGTCCAGGGTCGACCGGAACGCCTGGACCAGTTGGTGGGGCAGCTTGCGCACGAACCCGACCGTGTCGGTGAGCAGGACCCGCTCGCCGCCGGGCAGGTCGAGCCGGCGGGTCGTCGGGTCCACGGTGGCGAAGAGCCGGTCCTCGACCAGCACGCCGGCGTCGGTGAGCCGGTTCAGCAGGGTCGACTTTCCGGCGTTGGTGTACCCGACGATGGTCACCGTGGGCAGCCGGGAGCGAGCCCGGGCCTTCCGCTGCGTGCGCCGGTTCTTCGTCAGCTCCTTGAGGTCCGACTCCAGCTTGGTGACCCGGCGGACCAGGCGGCGGCGGTCGACCTCCAGCTGGGTCTCCCCCGGCCCCCGGGTGCCGATGCGCCCGGCCTGCTGGCTGAGGGTGATGCCCCGGCCCCGGAGCCGGGGGAGGCGGTAACGGAGCTGGGCCAGCTCGACCTGGGCCTTGCCGGCGGGGGTGTGAGCGTGCTGGGCGAAGATGTCGAGGATCAGCGCCGTGCGGTCGATGGCCGTGCGGCCCAGGATCTTCTCCAGGTTGCGGCTCTGGGCCGGCGACAGCTCGTCGTCGAAGATCACCGTGTCGGCGTCGACCACGTTCGAGATGTCCCGCAGCTCCTCGGCCTTGCCCTTGCCGACGAACGTGGCCGCATCGGGCTCGGTGCGCCGCTGCAGGACCCGCTCGGCCTCGTCGGCCCCGGCGGTGTCGGCCAGGGCGGCCAGCTCGTCGAGGGATGCCTCGGCCTCGCCGACGCTGACCGGCGGGATGGCCACGCCGACCAGCACCACCGTCTCCCGCCGATGACGCTCTATGAGAGCCATGCTTGCCCGCTCTCGGCCGCTAGAGCCATGGGACCTCCACGGTGGCGACGTGCTCGGCCGGGCCGCTGAGGATGATCGTGTCCCCCCGCAGCTCCACCGTGGCGTTGCCGCCGGGCTGGGTGACGGTCACCCGGTGGCCGACCCGCCCCCACACGAAGGCGGCGGCGGCCGCCGCGCAGGCCCCCGTGCCGCAGGCCAGCGTCTCGCCCACGCCCCGCTCCCACACCCGCAACCGGAGGGCGTCGGCGCCCGGGCCGATGACCACGAACTCCACGTTGCGCCCGCCGTAGACCGCCGCCCGCCGGGTCACGTCCAGCCGGTCCAGATCCTCGCCCTCCTCCAGCTCGACCACGGTGTGGGGGTTGCCCATGTCGACGAACGCCACCCGCCCGTCCTTGGCGTCGATCTTCGCCATCCCCATGTCGACGCTGGCCCATCCGTCGTCGTCGACGGTGACGACTTTGTCGCCGGCATCGGTGTGTACGACCATGCGGCCGCCGGCCAGCCCGGCCTCGACCATGGCCGTGGCCAGGCAGCGGATCCCGTTGCCGCTCATCTCGGCCCGGCCCCCGTCGGCGTTGTACAGCTCCATGGCGCAGTCGGTCCCCGCCGGCCCCGGTGTCACCCGGATGACCCCGTCGGCACCGATGCCGCGGTGGCGGTCGCACAGGGCGCGCACCTCCCCCGGCTCGACCGGGCGACGGTCGCCCAGGTCCAGCAGGACGAGGAAGTCGTTGCCGAGACCGTGGTACTTCTCCAGTCGAATCATCTGGGCCTGATCATGGGAGCGACCAGTCTCCCAGGAGGGCGGGCAGTAGATCGACCGGATTGGCGGCGGCGCCGAACCACGTGATCCGGGGGTCCCGCCGGAACCAGGCCCGCTGGCGGCGGGCGAACTTCCGCGTCCGCCCGACGGCCAGGTCCACCGCCTCGTCCAGGGAGCACGAACCGGCGAGGTGGGCGAGCAGCTCCTTGTACCCGAGGGCCTGGGCCGCGGTGCGGGACATGTGGGGCGCCAACCGCCGGACCTCGTCGAGGAAGCCGGCGGCCAGCTGGTCCCGGTAACGGGTCTCGATCCGCTCGGCCAGGACGGGCTGGGGCAGCCACACGCCGGCCAGGCGGAAGCGGGGGTTCGGGGGGTAGGCGCCGAGGCCGGGCCCGAACGACGAGAACGGCCGGCCGCTGCCTAGGGTGACCTCCAGGGCCCGGGCCAGCCGGCGGGTGTTGCCGGGCTCGATCCGAGACGCGGCCAGCGGGTCCAGCTCGACCAGGCGGCGGTGGAGGTCGGCGGCCGGCTGCACCTCCAGCTCGGCCCGCAACTCCGGCCACTCCCCCGGCAGCACCAGCCCGTCGACCACTGCGTGCACGTACAGGCCGGTCCCGCCGACGACCAGCGCCCGGTGGCCCCGCTGCTCGATCCCGTCGATCGCCGTCGCCACGTCGACCTGGAAGCGGGCCACCGAGTAGTCCTCCGACGGATCGGCCACGTCGAGGAGGTGGTGGCGGATCTCCGCCTGCTCGGCGGGCGACGGCTTGGCCGTGCCGACGTCCATTCCCCGGTACACCTGCATGGAGTCGGCCGAGACCAGCTCGACGTTGCCCAACCGCCGGGCTACCTCCAGCGCCAGCGCCGACTTGCCCGAGGCCGTCGGCCCGACCAGGACCAGATGACTCGGCCGTTTGGTCAATTCGCGGCCCTATCCGACCCCCGATTGACCAAACGCTAGACGGCGGCGACGGGGATGCGGGTCTTGTGGCGGGGGCGGGCGGTGACCGCCACCAGCTCGCCCCGCAGGTAGTGGGCGGCGGCGCCGGTGACACGGACGTCGGCGAAGGTGCCAGCGGCCGGGACGGCACCGTCGACCGGGAAGTGGACCAGCTTGTTCTGGCGGGTCCTGCCGGTGGCCACCGCGGGGTCCTTCTTCGACGGCCCCTCGATCAGAACCTCCTCCACCCGGCCGACCCGGGCCTGGTGGCGGGCCAGGGCCGAGCGCTCGGTCACGATTTTCAGCCGCTCGAACCGCTCGGCGATCACGTCGGCGGGCACGAAGCGGTCGGCCATCCCGGCGGCCTGCGTCCCCGGCCGGGGGGAGAAGACGAAGGTGTAGGCGCTGTCGTACGCCGCCTCGGCGACCACCTCGAGCGTCCGCTCGAAGTCGTCGTCGGTCTCACCCGGGAAGCCGACGATCAGGTCGGTGGTCACGGCCAGGTCGGGGATGGCGGCCCGGGCCGCGGCGAGCCGCTCCAGGTACCGGGCCGCGGTGTAGCCGCGGTGCATGCCGGCCAGGGTACGGTCGCTGCCCGCCTGCAGCGGGAGGTGCAGGTGCTCGCAGGCCGCCGCCGACTCGGCCATGGCCGCGATCGTCTCCGGCCGCAGATCCTTGGGGTGCGGGCTGGTGAAGCGGGCCCGGCGGATCCCGTCGACCTCTCCCACCGCCCGCAGCAGCTCGGCGAACAGGGGCCGGCGGCGGGTCAGGTCCCGGCCGTAGGAGTTCACGTTCTGGCCGAGCAGGGTGACCTCGACGGTCCCCGCGACAGCCAGCGCTCCCACCTCGTCCACGATCTCGTCGAACGGCCGGCTGATCTCCTTGCCCCTGACGGCCGGCACGATGCAGAACGCGCACGAGTTGTCGCAGCCGATCTGGATGGTCACCCAGGCCGTGTAGGGGAGCTCCCGGCGCACCGGCAGGGCCGACGGAAAGGCACTGTCTTCCTCCAGGATCTCCAGCACCGGTCGCCCGCGCGTCGCCGCCTCGGCCAGCAGCTCCGCGGCCCGGCCCACGTTGTGGGTGCCGAAGACGGCGTCGACCTGCGGGGCCCGGGCCTGGATCAGCTCCCGGTCCTTCTGGGCCAGGCACCCGCCGACGGCGATCTGCATGCCCGGCTTGCGGTCCTTCAGCGACTGGAGGTGGCCGAGGTTGCCGTACAGCTTGTTGTCGGCGTTCTCCCGGATGCAGCACGTGTTGAGGACGACGACGTCGGCCTCCTCCACGTCGTCGACCGCCTCCATGCCCTCGGCCTCGAGCAGCCCGGCCAGGCGCTCGGAGTCGTGGACGTTCATCTGGCAGCCGAACGTGCGGATCAGGTACGTGCGGGGCACGGCGTCCACGGTACCGGGACGGCCGGTCAGCCGAGGTCGGACAGCTGCGCGGCCAACAGGCGCAGCGCCCGCCCCCGGTGCGACAGGCCGGCCTTCTCCCCGGGAGCCATCTCGGCGAAGGTCCGGCCGTCGCCGCCCTCGGGCACGAAGACCGGGTCGTAGCCGAACCCGCCGGTCCCCGTGGCCACCTCGGCGATGTGGCCGTCGACCCAGCCCTCCGCCACGATCTCCCGGCCGTCGGGGAACAAGGCGACGGCGACGGTGCGGAAGCGGGCGGTGCGGGCCACCGGTGGGACGTCGCGCAGTTCGTCCAGCAGCTTGGCCACGTTGTCGGCGTAGGTGGCGCCCGGCCCTGCGTAACGGGCGGCGTAGACGCCCGGCCGCCCCCCGAGGGCGTCGACCTCCAGCCCGGTGTCGTCGGCCACCGACAGCTCGCCGGTGGCGGCCAGCACCGCGGCCGCCTTCAGATGGGCGTTGCCCTCCAGGGTGTCCTCGGTCTCCTCCACGTCGGGGACGTCGGATGGCCGGGGCGAGACGTCGAAGTCGCCGAGCATCGCCGCCAGCTCCCGGGCCTTGTCCGGGTTCGCCGTCGCCAAGACGAGTTTCACTTCCGCGGCGGCGGTGGGGTGGCCAGCACCTCGGCCTGGCCGTCGAGGATCGAGGCGATGCCGTGCTCGGCCAGCCCGACCAGATCCTCCAGCTCCGACTTGCTGAACGGCTGGCCCTCGGCGGTGCCCTGGACCTCCACGAAGCGACCGGTGGCGGTCATGACCACGTTCATGTCGACCTCGGCCCGCACGTCCTCCGAGTAGTCGAGGTCCAGCATGGGGACGGCGTCGACCACGCCCACCGACACCGCGGCGCACGCCGTGGTGAGGGGGTGGGCGGGGAGGCGGCCGGCGGCCACCAGCCGGGTGAGGGCGTCGTGGAGGGCGACGTAGGCCCCGCTGATCGAGGCCGTGCGCGTGCCCCCGTCGGCCTGCAGGACATCGCAGTCCATGACGATCTGGCGCTCGCCGAGCAGCTTCATGTCGCACACCGACCGCAGCGAACGACCGATGAGCCGCTGGATCTCTTGGGTCCGCCCGGACGGCTTGCCCTTGTTGACCTCGCGGTCGCTGCGGTCAGGAGTCGACCCAGGCAGCATCGAGTACTCGGCCGTCACCCAGCCCGTGCCCTTGCCCCGCATCCACGGCGGCACCCGCTCGTCGACCGATGCCGTGCACAGGACCCGGGTCCGTCCCATGGAGACGAGCACGGACCCGGCCGCCATCTCGGTGTAGTCCCGCACGAAGGTGAGGGGCCGCAGGTCGTCGGGCTGGCGGCCGTCGCGCCTCATACCTCGTACCGGGCCCCGACCGAGGCCGCCTCGACCGGTGCACCGAACGCGTCGGACCCGTCGGCCCGCGAGCGGGCCGGGTCGAGCGTGGGCCACAGGTGGGTGAGCACGAGCCGGTGGGCACCGGCGTCGCGGGCCGAACCGCCGGCCTGCCGGGCGCTGAGATGCTGCAACGTTCCCTCCTCGTCGGGGGTCAGGGTGGCCTCGCACAGGGCCAGGTCCACGTCGGCGCCCAGCGCCTCCAGGGACCAGCCCGGACCGGTGTCGGCCGAGTAGCCGAACGACCGGTCGCCGGCGTCGACCCGCATCCCGAGCGTCTCGGGGCCGTGGTCGGTGCGGGAGAAGGTGAAGGTCATGGTGCCGATGGGGACAGTGTCACGGTCGGCGACGTCGTGCCACACCAGCTGCGGCGCGGTGTCCTGGTACGTCCGGTCCCGGAGACCGGCGGGGGCGTAGACGGGGAAGCCGGTGCGGCGCAGGGTGAAGCGCAGGACGTTGTTCCAGCCCTCCAGGTCGCTCCAGTGGTCGGGGTGCTCGTGGCTGAGCACGATGGCATCGAGGTCGTGTGGCGCGAGGTGGCGCTGCAGGTTGGCCAGCGTGCCCGATCCGGCATCGACCCAGACGCGCGTGGTGCCGTCGTCGAGGAGGTACCCGCTGCACGCCCCGCCCGGCCCGGCGTAGGACCCGCTGCAGCCCAGCACGGTCAGTTCGAGCCCCAATCCCACCCCTCCACACCGTCCAGCTCGGGACCGAGGAGGCGGCTGCCGAGGGCGCGGAACCAGGCCACGTCGCCCGAGGAGACGAACCGGTGCGCCCCCTTGGCCGCCGACCGCCGGCCGGTGCCCGTGTCCTCGAGGATCGACAGGACCTCGAACGCGGTCTCGTCGGCCGAGGAGACGAGGACGACGTCACGGCCCATGACGTCGGCGATGGTCCGGGCCAGGAACGGGTAGTGGGTGCAGCCGAGGAGGAGGGTGTCGACGCCGGCGCTGACGAGGGGGGCCAGCAGCCGCTCGGCCAGCACGTGGACCTGCTCGCTGTCGGTGTCGCCCCGCTCGACGAACTCGACGAACCCCGGGCACGCGGCACAGTGCAGCTCCACCCCGGCCCGGGTGGAACGCACCGCCCGCTGGTAGGCACCGGAGCCGATGGTGCCGACCGTGCCGATCACCCCGACCCGGCCGTTGCGGGTGGCCCGGACCATGGCCCGGACGCCCGGGTCGATCACACCCACGACGGGCACGTCGCACTCGAACCGCAGCAGCTCCAGGGCGGCCGCCGCCGCGGTGTTGCAGGCGACGACGACCATCTTCACGTCGTGGCGGTCGACGAGCAGCCGGGTCACCTGCAGGGCGAACTCCCGCACCTCGTCCAACGGCCGCGGACCGTAGGGGTACCGGGCCGTGTCGCCGAAGTAGACGATGTCCTCGCCCGGCAGCAGGTCGATGACGGCGCGGGCCACGGTGAGGCCCCCGAACCCGCTGTCGAACATCCCTATGGGCCGGTCGTCCATTCCATGGGAGGCTACGCGATGGGTAAAGGCGGCCCCCGCCTTTGCCGAGGGGAACCCATGCGACGGATCGGCGGAATCCTGTTCCTGGTGCTGCTGGCGGCCTGCGACAAGGGAAGCGGCCAGACCGTCGCCGTGGTGGCGACCACGACGGCGGCCCCACCCGAGAGCTCGACGACCACGAGCACGTCGACCACCACATCCACAACGAGCACGACCGTCGCCCGAGTGACGACGACCGCGGCCGCCCCCGTCGGCCGGCAGGTCCCGACGACGGTCGCCGCCGCCACGGGCGGGTGTGACCCCAACTATTCCGGCGCCTGCGTACCGATCGGGCCGGACGTCGACTGCCCGGACATCCCGGTGAAGAACTTCCGGGTGGTCGGCCGGGACATCGACCGGCTGGACGCCGACCACGACGGCATCGCCTGCGAGAGCTAGAAGTACACGATCTTCTTGGCCCGCTCGACGACCTCGTCGATGTCGTCGGTCCACGCCCCCGTCGACAGGTACTTCCACCCGCCGTCGGCCAGGATGGTGACGATGACGCCGGCCTCGAGCTGGGCCGCGGCCTTGGCCGCCCCGGCCATGGCCGCCCCCGAGGAGATGCCGGCGAAGATGGCGGCGTCGGTGACCAGCCGCCGGGTCCACTCGATGGACTCGCGGGGCCGCACGATTAGCTTGCGGTCCAGCACGTCGGGGTCGTAGATCGGCGGCACGAACCCGTCGTCGAGGTTGCGCAGGCCCTCGACCTTCTCCCCCGCCGGCGGCTCGACCGCCCACATCCGGATGGCCGGGTTGCGCTCCTTGAGGTAGCGCCCGAGGCCCATCAGCGTGCCGGCGGTCCCCAGGCCGGCGACGATGTGGGTCACCTCCGGGCAGTCCCGCCAGATCTCGGGACCGGTGCCCTTGACGTGGGCGCCGGGGTTGGCCGGGTTGCCGTACTGGTACAGGAACGCGAGCTCCGGCGACTCGGCGGCGAGCCGCTGGGCCATGCGGACCGCGCCGTTAGAGCCTTCCGAGCCGGGCGAGAGGACGATCTCGGCTCCGAAGATCTCCAGGAGTTGCCGGCGCTCGACGGAGACGTTCTCCGGCAGGACGATGCGCAGCCTGTAGACCTTGACCCGGCACACGATGGCCAGCCCGATCCCGGTGTTGCCCGACGACGGCTCGAGCAGCGTCTGTCCGGGCTTGAGGGTGCCGTCGGCCTCCGCCTCTTCGATCATGTTGAGGGCGATGCGGTCCTTCACCGAGCCGCCGGGGTTCTGACCCTCGAGTTTGGCCAGGATGCGGACCGCCGGGTTGGGGCTGAGCTGGCTGACGTCGACCAGCGGCGTGTTG
>DATJHJ010000062.1:0-2625 GCA_035494015.1 Acidimicrobiales bacterium | reverse complement strand
CATGGCGTAGCTGGTGTCCCGGGTGTGCAGGTGCTCGAAGAAACCGGGCGACAGCTCGTCGGTGCCCGCACTGCAGCTCGGGCAGCCGTCCTCCCAAGCGGGATCGAACATGAAGTGGTAGACGATCAGCTGGGGGCGGCCCTCGAACAGGTCGACCAGGCCGACGGTCCCCTGCGGCCCTTCGAACGTGTAGGCCTTGGTGACCTCGACCATGGGCAGGTTGCGGCGCTCGGCGTTGAGCGCGTCCCGCTGGCGGGTCAGCTCCTTCTCCTTGGCCAGCAGATCCTTGCGGGCGGCCAGCCACTCGTCCCGGCTGGCGATTCTCGGAAGGCTCATCGCGTTCCTCCTCCGTCGGTGTCTACGGAGAATTCTGACGGTCGCGCCCGGTCGAACTCATCGGGTTACTCGGCGACGGCCACCGCGGCCGGCCGGGCCGCACCTCTCTCGCCATCGGCAGGCACCACGCTCACCGGCGTGTACTTCAGCCCCGGGATGCGGGCGATCGGATCAAGGTCGGTGGCGGTGAGCTGGTTGGCGATGGGCCAGTGGTAGGGCATGAACAGCGTGTCGCGGCGGATGTCCTGCTGCTCTCGCCACGGCACCTCCACCGACCCCTGGCGACTCGTAACGACCGCGTTCCGGCCCGCCTCGAGGCCGAGGCGGGACGCGGTCACCGGGTGTACCTCCACGTAACACTCCGGCGCCTTGCTCAGCTGGGCATCGATGCGTCGGGTCTGGTTGCCGGATAGGTAGTGCGGGAGCACCCGGCCAGTGGTGAGCACGAGCGGGTAGTCGTCGTCGACCACGACCGGTGGCGGGGTGTAGTGCACGGCGTGGAACCGGGCCCGCCCGTCGGGGTGGGCGAAGCGGTCGAGGAAGAGGTGCGGCGTCCCGGGATGCCCTTCTCGCGGGCAGGGCCAGAAGATGCCGCCCCTGTCCCGGATCGACTCCCAGGACATGCCGGAGTAGTCGGCGGGGGCGCCCGCCGTCACCGTTCGCAGCTCCTCGAACACCTCGCGACCGCTCACGAAGGCGAACTGCCGACCGGCCCCGAGCCGGTTGGCCAGGTTGCGGAAGACGTCGATGTCGCCCCGGCCGGGCTGGGGAGCGACGGCGGCGTCGACCCGGATGACCCGCCCCTCCAGGGAGGTGATGGTGCCCTCCTCCTCGGCGAAGGTGGTCCCGGGGAGGACGACGTCGGCGTACTGCGCCGTCTCCGAGAGGAACGGGTCGATGACCACCAGGTGCTCCAGCCGCCGCAGGGCCTCGCTCACCCGGGCTAGGTCGGGGCTGGAGACGGCGGGGTTGGTCGAGATCATCAGCATGCCGGCGATGTGCCCCTCACGGGCGGCGTCGATCTGCTCCACGTACGACAGACCACGGCCGGGCAGCGTGTCCGGGTCGACTCCCCACGCCGTGGCCACCTGGCGACGGTGCTCGGCGTCGTCGATGTTCCGGGCCCCGGGTAGCTGGTCACACCGCTGGCCCTGCTCCCGTCCGCCCTGGCCGTTGCGCTGCCCGGTGAGCGGGAAGATGCCCGACCCACGCCGGCCGGCGTGGCCACAGGCCAGGGCGACGTTGACGTAGGCGAGGACGTTCTGCGTGCCGCTCACCTGCTGCTCGGCTCCCCGGGCGTGCATGACGACCGCTCGCTTGGCCTGGCCGAGGAGCCGGGCCGCCTCCAATACGTCGGCGGCCGGGACGCCGGTCTCGGCCTCGACCCGCTCCGGCGTCCACTCGTGGGCCGCGGCCAGGGCGGCCTCGAAACCGTTCGTACGCTCGCTGACGAACGCCTCGTCGACCAGGTCGAGGGCGGCGACCGCGCGCAGGATCCCGTTGGCCAGCACGGCGTCGGTCCCGGGGCGCAGGGCCAGGTGCAGGTCGCGCTGGTCGACGAACCGGCTCCCCCGCGGGTCGACCACGATGACCCGCCCACCCCGCCGGCGGGCCTGGTCGATCAGCTTGGGGACCATGACCGGGAAGGTGGCGCTCAGGTTGGCCCCGATCACCATGATCACCTGGGCGTGGGCCAGGTCCTCGAGTGGGGTCATGGCCCGGTCCAGGCCGAACGCCCGCATGGCCGCGGCGCCCGCCGCGCTCATGCACAGCCGGCCGTTGAGGTCGACATGCGGCGTCCCCAGGGCCAGGCGGGCGAACTTGCCGACCAGGTAGGCCTTCTCGTTGGTCAGCGACCCGCCGCCGAGCACCGCGTTCCCCGCCGGCCCCCGACGGTCACGGACCCGCAAGAACCCGTCGGCCGCTCGGTCGAGCGCCTCCTCCCAGGTGGCCTCCTCGAGACGGTCGCCCCGGCGGACGAGGGGCGTGCGCAGCCGGTCCCGGTGGTGGACCTGCTCCCACGCCGTCACCCCCTTGGAGCACAGCGCCCCCTCGGTCAGCGGCGACTGCTTCCACCGGTCGTGGCCGACAACGCGGTCCTCGACGGTCCGCAGCTTCAGGCCGCAGTTGAGCGAGCAGTAGGGGCAGTGGGTGAGCGTCTCGCCTCCGTCGCCCATCAGACCCGGGCCACGGCAAAGGCCGAGCTCCGGCGCAGGTAGACGAACCAGGTGACGGCGGCGAAGACCACGTAGGAAACCAGGAACACCCACAGCGCCGGGACCGACCAGT
>DATJHJ010000061.1:0-2931 GCA_035494015.1 Acidimicrobiales bacterium | reverse complement strand
CCCCGCAGCATCACCGAGCGGGGGTCGTCGGTCTTGTAGATGCGGTGGCCGAAGCCCATGATCCGCTCGCCCTTTTCCACCGACGCCCGGATCCATGCCTCGGCCTTGTCGGGCGTGCCGATGGCGTCGAGCATGTCCAGGGCCCGGCTGGGCGCACCGCCGTGCAGCGGCCCGGACAGCGCACCGATGGCCCCCACTACCGCAGAGCCGAGGTCGGCCCCGGTCGAGGTGATGACCCGGGCGGTGAAGGTCGACGAGTTGAACCCGTGGTCGGTGGTTGAGATCAGGTACTGCTCGATGGCCCGGGCATGGCCGGCGTCGGGAACCTCGCCGGTCAGCATGTACAGGTAGTTGGCCGCGTAGGCCAGGTCGGGGTGGGGGTCGATCGGCTCGAGGCCCTGGTTCAGCCGGTAGAGGGCCATGATCAGGGTGGGCATGACCGCGCTGGTCTGCATGGCGTTGGCCCGCAGCGTGGCCTTGTCGGTGTCCAGCCACGACTTGAAGTCCAGGGCGTAGGCCAGCAGCGAGTAGGCGGTGCGCAGGGCGTCGAGGGGGACGAAGTGCTCGCCGGCGGTGGCGATGGCGGGCAGCAGATCCTTGACCGACGGGGGGATGTCCCGGAGCGACCGGATCTCCTCGGCGAAGGACTCCCGCTCCTCGGGCGACGGGAGGTGGCCCTCGTAGAGCAGGTGCCAGACGTCCTCCAGGCTGCGCTTCTCGGCCAGCTCGACGGCGTTGTACTGGCGGTAGTGGTAGAAGCCCTCCTGACCCCGGACGTCGCCGACCTCGGTCTCGGCCACGACCACGCCCTCGAGGCCCCGGCGGGCCTCGATGGCGCCCGGGTCCTCGACCTTGAGCACCTGGCCCAGCTTGAGCATGTCCCGCAGCGAGACCAAGCCGACCAGCTGGCCGCTCTCCACCACCGGGAAGTGGCGGTACCCGTGCTGGTTCAGGCTCTCGAAGGCACCCTGGAGGTCGGCGTCGGGGCCGACGGTGTCCGCCTTGGCGGTCATGAAGTCGGCGACCTTCGCCGCGGCCAGGTTGCCACCCGAGGCCGCGGCCCGGACCAGGTCCCGCTCGGTCAGGATGCCGACGGGCTGGTCGGGGTCGCAGACGACGATCGACCCCACCCCCCGCTCGATCATTCGCGCTGACGCCTTCGAGAGCGGGTCGGACGCTGATGCCGTGAGGACGTCCCGGGTCATGACCTCGGCGACCGTGCGTACCTTGGCTCCGTCAGCCATCCGACCTCCTTGTTTGGGTCACGGCATCGTACCTAGCGAGCTCGGGCACGAACCGTACGAGGACGAGCACCCCCAGGATGCAGGCCAGCCCGCCGGAGACCACCGACGTCCGGGCCGATGTGAGGGCGGCGACCGCCCCGGCCTCTGCGTCGCCGATCTGCGGCCCGCCGGTCACCACCGCGATGTGGACCGACGACAAGCGGCCGCGGAGGGCGTCGGGCACCGACAGTTGCAGGATGGTGTTGCGGAACACCGCGGAGATGACGTCGGCGGCACCGGCCACGGCCAGCAGGGCCAAGGCCAGGGGCAGCCAGGGGACCAGGCCGAAGCCGGCGATGGCCGCGCCCCAGATCGCCACGGCCACGATCACCGCCCACCCCTGGCGGCGCACCCGACCCACCCAGCCTGTCGTGAGGGCGCCGAGCAGGGCGCCCGCTCCGGGGGCGGCGTAGAGCAGGCCCACCGTCGCCGCCCCGCCGCCGAAGAACTGGGTGCCCAGGGCGGGGAACAGGGCCCGGGGCATGCCGAAGACCATGGCGTCGATGTCGATGAGGAAGGTGCTGACCAGGAGCCGCCGCCCCTTGAGGTACCGCAGGCCCTCCCCGATCGACGCCAGGCTCGCTTTCGTCCCCCCACCCTCGGGCGGCTGCGGGGCGATGGCCAGGACGGCGACGACGGCGGCGACGAAGCTGGCCACGTCGATCCAGTACGCGGCGGCGATGCTCACGTGGCCGATGACCAACCCGGCCAGGGCCGGGCCCACGACCTGGCCGGTCTGGTACTGGATCTGGCTCAGGGCAGCGGCGGAGGGGAACAGCTCGCGCCCGACCAGCTTCGGGATCACCGCGTTGCGAGCGGGCAGGTCGACCCCGGCCAGGCCCGCCGACAGGGCGGCCAGGACGTAGATCGGCCACAGCCGGGGCGACGAGGATCCGGCGTTGAGCGCCAGCCCGGCGCTGGTCGACGCCGACAGGATCTGGGTGACCAGGAGGAGCTTGCGGCGGTCGACGGCGTCGGCGATGGCCCCGCCGGCCAGGGACAGGGCGACCAGCGGGAAGACCGTGACCAGCCCCACCATGCCCACCGCCAGCGACGACCGGGTGATGAGGAAGACCTGGAACGGGATGGCGACGACGGTGAGCTGGCGGCCCAGGTAGGAGATGGCGGACCCGGCGAACAGGACCCGGAAGTCCCGGGAGACCCTGAGGGGGGTGACGTCGGCCAGCAGCCGCGGTCGGCGCAGCCGGTCCACGACCGGCATTCTCGCAGCCGGCCCGCTTAGGCTCGGCCCGTGGGTGCGGCGCGGAGCGTACGACCGTGGGGCGCCGCGGTCGTCGCCGCCTGCGCCGTGCTGATCGCCGGGACCGGTGCCGCCGGCGGCCAGTCCGCCCCGCCGACCGTCACCGGCACCGCCGTGGCCCTCTCGGTGGCGTCGGGCTCGACCTTCCTGCTCGCCCCCACGCCGGCGGGGGTGGCCGGCACGGGGATCGGGAGCTTCGCCCCCGTCCAGGCCACCGGGGCCGTGGTGTCACTGCCGGGTGTCGTCGCTGCCGCCGGGCTGGACGCCTCCACCGACGGGGTGCCGGCGGCCGGCGGGCCCGCCCGGGTGAGCAGCGCGGCGGCGGTCGACGGGCTGTCGGTGGGGGGAGGCCTCCTCGCCGCCGCCCACCTTTCCAGCCTGTGCCGG
>DATJHJ010000060.1:0-22149 GCA_035494015.1 Acidimicrobiales bacterium | reverse complement strand
GGCCTGCCCCCGCCCCGGCCACGGTGGTCGCCGGGGCCCCGGCCGGCGCGGCCGCGGGCGGCACCGTCGTCGTGGCTGCTGCCGCTCGCCCACCGGCGCGCCCGGCGGCGGTGCCCGCCCCGGCCGCCACGCTGGTCGTGGTCGGGCGGCGCTTCTGGACCTGCACGCCGGCGACGAAGCCGGTAGCGGCCACCACGGCGAGCACGAGCAGGGTGGTCAGGGCGCCGAGGCGGCTGGCCAGGGAGCGCCGGCGCCCGCCGCCGCCCACGGCCAGGGTGGTCTCGAGCGCGGCCAGCGCCGCCGGCGGGAGCCCGGGCTCGATCGGCACCGTGGCCGGGCCCGCCCCGTGCCCGTGGTTGTCCTCCATTGCCAGTCCTCTCGTCCTACTCGTAGCGAAGGGCTTCGATGGGCCGCAGCTTGGCCGCCCGGTTGGCCGGATAGATGCCGAAGAACAGGCCGACGACCACGGCCACGCCGAAGGCCAGGAACACGGAGTACGGGGCCACGACCGGGGTGACGCCCACCACCTTGAACGTGCTCCCGATCAGCCCGGCGGCCACGCCGACCAGGCCGCCGAGCACGGACAGCAGCACGGCCTCGACCAGGAACTGGGTGAGGATGTCGGCCTTGGTCGCCCCGATGGCCTTGCGGATGCCGATCTCGCGCGTCCGCTCCGTGACGGTCACGAGCATGATGTTCATCACCCCGATGCCGCCCACCAGCAGGGAGATGGCGGCGACCGCTCCCAGCAGCACGGTGAACACCCGGTTCGTCGAACTCGACGTCTCCAGCAGCGTTCCCTGGTTCAGCACCGAGAAGTCGGGCGTGCCGCTGGTGATGCGGTGGGTCCCGAGGAGGGTGGCGGTGACCTCGGAGGCGGCCAGGTCCATGACGTTGCGGGACTTGGCCTCGATGGTGATGTTGTTCAGCGACGTGCTGATCCCGCTGAAGCTGTCCTGCACGATGGTGACGGGCGCCATGGCCACGTCGTCCTGGTCCTGGGCCCCGTTGGACCCCTTGCGGGCCAGCATCCCGATCACCTGCATGTTGACGTTGCCGAACCGTACCGTCGCCCCCACCGGGTCGACCCCGGTCCCGAACAGGTTGGTGACGACGGTCTGGCCGAGGACGACCACCCGGGCGTGGTTCTCGACGTCGTCGTTGGTGAAGAAATCGCCGGAGGCCATCTTGTAGTTGCGGATCTCGGCGTACTCGGCCGACGTGCCGATGAACTGGGCCGGGGAGTAGGTGGCGTCCTGGTAGGCCCCGGTCACCGACGTGGCCTGCAGGGTCGGGGCCACCGCTTTGACGTCCGGGTTGGCGCTCTTGTCCCGCAGGGCGTCCACGTCGCGAATGGTCAGGTCGGTCTGGCGACTGATGGTGCCCGTGCGGGCCCGGCCCCCCGCACCCGGGCCGAACCCGCCCTGGCGGTTCACGATCAGCGTGTTGGTGCCCAGGCTCTGGATCTGCTTCTGCACGGCCACCGACGAGCCGTTGCCCACTGCCACCAGCATGATCACCGCGCCGACCCCGATGAGGATGCCGAGCATGGTCAGGGCCGAGCGCAGGCCGTTGCCCACGATGGCCCGGATGGCGATCTTGACGCTCTCGAACGTCCTCATCGCCTGCCGTTCAGCGCCGCCGGCGCCGCCGTGGCCACCGCCCCCTGGTAGCCCGGGGGTGGCCCGGCAACCGCGGCCTGCCGGCGGTCGTCGATCACCTGCCCGTCGCGGAGGCGGATGACCCGCTTGGCGTGGGCGGCCACGTCGGCCTCGTGGGTGATCATGACGACGGTCCGGCCCTCGGTGTTCAGCCGGCCGAAGAGGGCGAGGACGTCGTTGGTCGACGCCGTGTCCAGGTTCCCCGTGGGCTCGTCGGCCAGGATCAGGGCCGGGTTGGTGACGATGGCCCGGGCGACGGCCACCCGCTGCTGCTGGCCACCCGACAGCTCCGACGGCACGTGCGACGTGCGGTCGGCCAGGCCGACCGCGTCCAGGGCGGCGAGGGCGGCCCGGCGCCGGGCCCGTGACCGCAATCCCGCATAGGTCAGGGGCAGCTCGACGTTCTGGAGCGCCGTCGTGCGGGCCAGCAGGTTGAAGCTCTGGAAGACGAAGCCGATCTTGGCGTTGCGGGCCTCGGCCAGCTCGCCGTCGTCGAGCGAGCTCACGTCGATCCCGTCGAGCAGGTAGTTGCCGCTGGTCGGCACGTCGAGGCAGCCGAGGATGTTCATGAGCGTGGTCTTGCCGCTGCCCGAGGCGCCCATGATGGCCACCCAGTCGCCCCGCTCCACGGCCAGCGACACGCCCTGGAGGGCGTGGACCTCCACGCTGCCCACCGAGTAGGTCTTGACCACCCGGTGGACGACGATCACCCAGGCGCTGGGGCCGCTGCTCACCGACCTGCGGGGCGCGCCCCGGCTCCGCCCCCGCCCGCCCCGCCGATGCCGGCTCCGCCGCCCCCCACGCCGCCGGTGGGCAGCCGGCCGCTGTTGTTGGCCGTGTTGGCGTTGGTGGCCGTGGCGCTGGTACCCGACGCGATGACCACGGCGTCACCGGCCTTCACCCCGCTGACGATCTCGACGGAGTCGTCGCCCCGCAGGCCGACGACGACCGGGGTGGTCGTCTGCTGGGTCCCGTTGAGGACGCTGACCGTGGTGTTGTTCCCCGTGCCCCGCACCGCGGCGCTGGGGACGTGCAGGGCGCTGTCGCGCGACGCGGTGACGATCGTGACCGACGCGGTCATCCCGGGCTTGACCGCCGGGTTCGTCCGGTCGAGGAGCAGGATCACGTTGTAGGTCACCACGTTGCTGACCACGGTGGCGGTGGCGTCGATGCTGGCCACGTGGGCGGCCAGGCCGGCGTTGGGAACCGCGGCCAGGGTCACGGTGGCGGGCTGGCCGAGCTTGACCTTGGCCGAGTCCGTCTCGCTCAGCCCGGCCTTGATCTGCAGGGTCGAAAGGTTGGTCAGGGTCATGAAGGCCGACGTCGTGGCTGTGGAGGCGGCGCCGGTCGTGGCGTTGGTGGTCGCCGCCGCCGACCCACCGCCGGGCACCGACTGGCCGATCACCCCGTTGAGGGTGGCGACCGTGCCGTCGGCGGGGGAGAGCAGCGTGGTGTCGTCGACCGCCTTTTGGGCCGTGTCGACCGAGACCTGCGCCGAGGCCACGGCGGCCTGGGCCGCGGTGAGGTCCCCGACCTTGGGCGGCTCGACCTTGACGTTCGCAGCGGCGACGGCGGCTTGGAGCGAGAGCTGGGCGTTGTTGACCGCGAACTGAGCGGACTGGATGGCCTGGGCGTCTTTCAGCGCCGACGCCTGCTGGCTGTTCTGGGCGTTGGTGAGGGCGTTCTGGTCCTGGACGATCTTGGCCTGGTCGCTGGTGATCTTGGTCCGGTCGCTGGTCACCGCGTTGGTCGACGAGGTGGCGTTGCCCTTGGCCGTGGTCAGCGCCGACTGGCTCTGCGACAGCCGGGCCTGGTCCTGCTGCAGCGTGAACGCATCGGTCGGGCACACGGAGACCGTCGTCGACGTGGTGCTGCCGGCGCCGGCGCCGCCCGTCGACCCGCCCCCGCCCCCCGAGGTGCAGCCGTCGTTGAACTGCTTGAGCTGGTCGGCGGTGACCTGGGCCTGGTCGGCGTCGACCACGCTCTGGGCCGCGGCCTGCTGGTTGGCGTAGGTGACGGAGGCGTTCTGGTCGGTGGCCAGCTGGTTGTTGTCGCTGGCCAGGGTGTTCTGGTCAGAGGCCAGGGTGGCCTGGGCCTGGTTGAGCGCGGTCTGGGACGTCACTGCGTTCTGGTTGGCGTTCGACTGGGCGTTGGCCAGCGAGGCGTTGGCCGAGTCGACCTGCGCCGCCGCCTGCTGGAGCCCGAGGTTGGTCTGGGCCAGCTCCTCGGGGGTGAGGCCGGACTGGAGCTGGACCAGGCGGGCGCGGGCGGATTCGAGGTTGGACTGCGCCGTCTTCAGCGCGCCCTGGGCCGTGAACGGGTCGGTCCGGGCCAGGACCTGGCCGCGGGTGACGTGGTCGCCGACGGCCACGTCGATCTCGGTGAGCTTGCCGGCGGTGGTGAAGTTGACCGTCAGGTCGCCGGCGGTGGCCACGTTCCCGGTGGCGGTGACGGTCGACTGGACCACCCCGAGGGTCACGGCAGCAGTTCGGGGCGTGGCCTTCGCCGCTTTCGGCGCCCGGAGCGACACGATCGAGGCCGCCACCAGCCCGGCCAGGGCGGCGACGAGGAGCAGGTTCAACCAGCGCCGCCCGCCCCGCCGGCGACGGGCGGGGGCGCCCCCGGGGGCCGACGCGCCCATGCCGAGGCCGAACAGCGGGTCCGAGTCCGGCCGGGTGTCGAGGACGTCCGTCATGACTGCGGCGGCATGGGTCGCAGGGGGGCGCAGATGGCGTCGGCCGCCTTGAACGCGGGGTCATCGCGGTTGGCCCCGCCCGGCCCGCCCGGACCCCCGTCGGCCAGCACGACGCCATGGTCCTTCAGGCAGCTGGCGTAGACCTGGAAGGCCGGGTTCTGCATGCCCCGGTCCGCCGGCTGCAGGCTCTGGCACGCCTGGCGGGCGGCCTGCATGGCGTTCGGGTCGGCCCCCGGCCGCAGCGTGGTCGACGGGCGTGTCCCCGGCGGTCGCGTCCCCGGGGGGCGGCTGGAGGGTGGCGCGCCGGCGACGGTGGTCTCCGAGCGCCGGGGCCGGTCGGGGACGTCGACCCCGTGGTCCCGGAGGCAGGCGGTGTAGGCGGCACCGGGCTCGGTGGTGGTGGTGGGCTCGGCGACGGCGGCCACCGGCGTGGGCGACCCCTTCCCCGACCCGCCACAGGCCACGGCGACGACGCACAGCGTGGCGCCCAGCACGAGCAGTGACAATCGGCCCGCAGCAACCCGCATGGCGGGGGATCACAGCACAGGAAGATGAGATCTAGCTGAGTGCCGCGCTATCGGCAGGTGCGAACGAGACCCGGAGCACGGCGCCGCCGCCGTCGGCCACGTCGGCGCTGACCGTGCCGCCGTGGGCCTCGGCGACCTGGCGCACGATGGCCAGCCCGAGGCCGGAGCCCGGGACGGCACGCGCCGCGGGCGCCCGGTAGAAGCGGTCGAACACGAACGGAAGGTCGGCGCGGTCGATCCCGGGGCCGTGGTCCCGCACGGTGACCCCGGCGCTGGCCACGGCGATCTCGACCACCTGGCCCGGCCCGCTCCACTTCACCGCGTTGTCGAGCAGGTTGGTCACCGCCCGGTCCAGCCGCTCGGGCACGCCCTGCACGATCACCGGCTCGAGCTCGGTCCGGAAGGTCAGCGAGGGCGCCCGGCGGCGCGCTCGTTCCACCGCCCGCTCGACCACCGCGTCGAGCCGGACCGACTCCGCCTCACCACCGGCGAGCGGGCCTCGCCCTGCCCGTTCCTCCTCGCGGGCCAGATCCACCAGGTCGGCGACCAGGACGCTCAGATCCTCCAGCTGGGCCACCAGGTCCACGAGCAGGGCCTCGCGCTCGGGGACCGGCATGCCGTCGCTGCGGGCCAGCACCTCGATGTTCGTCCGCAGGCTGGTGAGGGGCGTCCGCAGCTCGTGGGAGGCGTCGGCCACCAGCTGGTGCTGCGCCTGGCGCGACGCTTCCAAGGCGGCCAGCATCTCGTTGAACCGCCGGGCCAGGCGGGCCACCTCGTCGTTGCCCCGCACGTCGATGCGCCGGCTGAGGTCGCGGGTGGCGGCGACGTGCTCGACGGTGTCCGACAGGCGGGACACCGGCCGCAGCGCGGCCCGGGCGACGACCCAGCCCAACCCGCCGGCCAGGGCCACCCCGGCGGCGGCGACCAGGGCCAGGATGGCGCCCAGGTGGTGCAGGGTCCGGTCCAGCTCGTCGACGGGGCGGGCGGCCTGGATGGCGACGCCCGCCCGCAGGGGCGCGGTGGCGATGCGCACGTGGACACCGGCGACAACCGCGCTCGACAAGTAGGTGTCGCCCGTCCCGGCCGCGACCGCCCGGGCCCGGGCCGTGACCGGCAGCCCGGCCGCTTCCCCCGGTGGCTTGGTCACCGACCCGTCGGCGTTGACCAGCTGCAGGTAGGCGTCGGGCGGGGTCAGGCGCGCCCGCTGCCGCAGGGCGTCGTCGCCGAGGGGGAGTGGTGCCGTTCCCTCTCGAACCTCCCGCGGGATGCGCTCGACCCGGGCCCGCAGGCCGGCGTCCACGTCGTTGCGCAGGGCGGCCCGCACGCCGAGGAAGGCCAGCGCCGACGCCGTGACCACGGCCACGGCGAAGGCCACGGCGGCGGCCAGGATGATCCGCCCCCGGAAGCTCATCGTTCGCCCCTGACCCCGCTCACGGCGCCCGCAGGACGTAGCCGACGCCCCGGACGGTGTGGATGAGCCGGGGCTCGCCGGCGGCCTCGGTCTTGAGCCGGATGTAGCGGATGTAGACCTCCAGGCAGTTCGACGCCGGCCCGAAGTCGTAGTCCCAGATGCGGTCGAAGATGAGCTCGCGGTTGAGGACCTGGCGGGGATTGGTGAGGAACAGCTCCAGCAGCAGGAACTCCGTGCGGGTGAGGTCGATGAGGCGGGTGCCCCGGCGGACCTCCCGGGTGGCCGGGTTGAGGCGGAGGTCGGCGAACTGCAGCACGGGGCCGTCGGAGAGGGCGGACCGGCGCAACAGCGCCCGTACCCGGGCCAGCAGCTCGTCCAGGTGGAAGGGCTTGACCAGGTAGTCGTCCGCCCCGGCGTCGAGCCCGGCGACCCGGTCCGACACCGTGTCCCGGGCCGTGAGCATGAGGACGGGCGTGTGGTCGCCCCGCTCCCGCAGGGCCCGGCACACGGCCAAGCCGTCGCGACCGGGCATGAGCACGTCGAGCAGCACGGCGTCGTGGCTGGTGGACGACAGGTTGCTCAGGGCCTCCTCGCCGTCGGCCGCCGCCTCCACCTGGTAGCCCCCTAGGCGCAGGGCCCGCCCGAGCGCGGTGCGCACCGCCGGATCGTCGTCGACCACGAGGATCTGCACGGCCACAGTGTGGGCGCTACGTCGTGGCCTGTCCGGCCGGGCAGAAGGAGAGGAAGTCGCAGCCGCGGCACCAGGGCCCGGCGGTGGGAGTGAACTGGCCGGCGCGGAGGGCGTCGAGGTGGGCGGCGAGGCGGGCTCGAACGGCGTCGACCGTGGCCGCGTCCCAGTCCGACTCGACCAGCAGCGGTGGGCCGTCGGCCCGGAGGTAGCAGTACGTCGTGCGCAACGCCGCCGGGTCCGCGCCCCACGCGTCGACTGCGGCCAGCCCGTACAGGTCGAGCTGGGTCCCCGCCCCCCGGTCCCCCTCGGCCGCCTGGCGCCCGGTCTTGAAGTCCACCAGCTCCATGCGGCCGTCCCGCTGGTAGACCGCGTCGACCCGCCCCCGCACGAGGTGGCCGCCCACGGCCAACACGAACGGGGCCTCCACCCGCGTCGGGTCCAGCGACGCCCACGGGCTGGCCAGGAACGAGGCCCGCAACCCGGCGGCGACGCCCGGCTCGGCGGGCGGTTCATGGGGCTCGATCAGGGTCAGCTGGCGGCCGGCCCGCTGCTCGATCCACCGGTGGATCTCCGTGCCCAGCCGGGCCGCCGGCGACGAGCGACGGGGGAGGGGGCGGACGACGGTCCAGTAGAACTGCTTCGGGCAGCGGGCGTAGGTGACGAGCCCGGTCACCGACAGGGCCGGCGGGGCCACCCGGGCCGCGGGCGGCACCCCGGGGTCGAGGGTGTCGAGGCGCAGCTGGGTGGGAGCGGCGTCGGCGGCGGGCGCCACCCGCTCAGGGTAGCGACGGCCCGCGGCTCGCTGGCGCTCCTTCGCCGCCACCTCGGGGTCGACCTCGGCCGGCTGATGGCGGAACCGCTCGCTCACCAGGTCGGCCTGGGCGGCGACGAAGTCGTAGAACTGCGACGGTCCCTGGGGCTCGGTCGGCCCTGGGTACCAGTGGGCGGCCGAGCACACCAGCCGGAGCCGAGCGCGGGTGCAGGCGACGTAGAGCAGCCGCCACTCCTCGTCGAGGCGGCGCCGGCGGATGACGTCGTCGATCTCCTTCTGGCTGGCCGTCGCCCAGGACGGGATGCCGTCGTCCTCCCGCAGCCACCAGGGCAGGGCGGCCGAGTTGGTCAGCGCGTTCTCTCCCGACCGACCGTCGGGGAAGATCTTCGACGACCCCTTGCCGGCCATGCCCGGCACGTACACCGCATCGAACTCCAGGCCCTTGGCCTGGTGGATGGTCATGACCTTGACCGCGTCCGAGTCGGTGAGGTGGGCCTCGGCCAGGTCGTCGTCGGACTCGTCGAGCAGCTGGAGGTACTCCACGAAGGCCCGCAAGCCGGGGTCGCCGTCGACCGGGGTGAAGCCGTCGGCCAGGTCGGCGAAGCGCAGGAGGTTCTCCTGCCCGAGGGGGCCCGTGGCCCGCCAGAGCCCGGTCCGCTCGATGACCGTCTCGGCCAGCTCCAGCACCGGGAGGCGGGTGGCGGCGCCGGCCAGCACGGCCCGTTCGGCGGCGAAGCCCCGCAGCCGGGATCGCGCGTCGTCCGACAGACCGTCGATCTTGTCGCCCTCGGTAACCGCGGCCGCCAGGCCGATCTCCGCCTCCCGGCCGTGACGGGCGACAGCAGCCAGGTCCCGCATCCCGATCCGGTAGCGGGGGCCCTGGAGGATGCGCAGCAGGGCGACCGACGAGGCCGCGGGGTCGGCGAGGATCTGCAGCCACGACACCAGGTCGACGACCTCGGGGCGGTCCAGCAACCCGCTGGCCCCCACCACCTCGACGGCCACCGCCCGTTCCTCCAGCGCGGCCACGATGGGCGGGATCAGGCGGCGCTTCCGGCACAGCACCGCGGTGCTCCCGCACTTCTCGCCGTCGGCCACCCGCTTGGCGATGTCGTCGGCGATGGTGGCCGCCTCCTCGGCGTCGTCGGCGGCCAGGAAGCACTCGATGGTGGTGCCCGGCGCGCCGGGCGGGGCGGCGAGCACCTTCTTCAGCGACTCGCCGACCTGGTCCTGGATCCGGTTGGCCAGGGCCACCAGCCGGGGGCCGAACCGGAACGTGGTCTGCAGCTGGCGGACGTCGACCGGCGGGAAGTGGTCCCCGAACCGCAGGATGTTGGCCAGGTGGGCGCCCCGGAAGCCGTAGATGGACTGCATGTCGTCGCCCACGGCCGTGACCCAGGAGCCCGGCGGGTACACCAGCTGGAGCAGGCGGCGCTGGGCGAAGTTGGTGTCCTGGTACTCGTCGAGCAGCACGACCGGGTGCTGGTCGTGAAGGGCGGCGGCGACCTCGGGGTTGTCCTCCAGCAGGCGCACGGCCAGGGCGATCTGGTCCCCGAAGTCGAGCAGCCGGCGCTCGCGTTTGCGGCGGCCGTAGGCGGCGACGACCTGGCACAGCTCCAGGCGCATGGCCGCGGTGTCGGCGATCTTCTTGGTCGGGGCGTTGGCCATGAGCTCCCGGCAGTTGTCGATGACCGCGTCGATGGGGACCAGGTGGTCGGCGCAGCGCGAGGCCAGGCTCAGGGCCTGGTCCAGGAGCATCTGCGGGAACAGGGTCTTGCGCCGCTCGAAGCGGAACTCGTCGAACACCCCGTACAGGAGCTGCCACGCCTGGGCCCGGTTGAGGATGCGGGTGCCGTGGGCCAGGTCCAGCTCCAGGGCGTGGTCGCCCACCAGGGAGGCGCCGAAGGAGTGGTAGGTACCGACGGTCACGTCGGCGTCCGGGCCCAGCACCTCGCGCACCTTGGCCTTGAGATGGGCGGCGGCCTTGTTGGTGAACGTCAGGCCGAGGATCTGGTCGGGACGGGCGGCGCCCGACCGGACCAGGTGCAGGATCCGCTGGGCCATGACCGTGGTCTTGCCGGTGCCCGCCCCGGCGACCAGCAACTGGGCCGAGCGGCCGGCCCGCACCGCCTCCAGCTGCTCGGGGGTGAGCTCCATCATGCGGCGCCGACCTCTCGACCCTCGGGCTGCAGCGGGCACAGGCGGTGGAACGGGCAGGTCCGGCACGACGCGTCCAGCGACGGTTCGAAGCGCTCGGCCCGGATGGCGGCCGCCGCCTCCAGGACCCGGGCCTCGGTGGCCGCGGCGTGGCCGGCCAGGATGGGCTGCTGGAAGCGGTGCATGGTCCGCAGGTAGAGCAGCTGCAGCTCGACCGGCGAGCCGAACGCGGCGAGCACCGGGTCACGGGTGGCGGCCAGGTGGTAGACGGCGAGCTGGAGGTCGTCGGCCAGCGCGTCCGGCCGGGGCTCGTTGCGGCCGGTCTTGTAGTCGACGATGCGGATCCCGTGGCCGTCCGCCGCCCGGTCCACCCGGTCGATGGCGCCGACGAGCCGGACGCCGCCGACGTCGATGTCGAACGTGCGCTCCACGGCCAGGACCTCAGGCGCGAGCGGGCCTTCGCCTTCGCCCTCCCACCAGGCATCCAGCATCGAGAAGTAGTCCCGCCGGCACTCCTCGACCTGCGGTCGGTAGCGGGCGATGTCGTCCCGCCACCGCTCGGCGGCCAACTCGAGCAGGGCCCGGCGCGAGCGGGCCGGGGCCGCGGGCGCGTCCGGCCGCAGGAACTCGGCCAGGACCTCGTGGACCAGTGACCCGAGGGCGGCGGGCGCGCCGGCTTCGTCGCGCACCCGCAGCCCGTACTGGTAGGCGTAGCGCAGGGGGCAGTCGTCGTACGTCGCCAGCTGGGTGGCCGAGAGCACGAGCTCGCCCCCCGGGAAGACCTCGACCGGGTTGACCGTCGCCCGGCGGGCGACCGCGGCGGGGCCCAGCCGCCGGGGCGGGCGGGGCGGGGCCACCCCCCAGCCCTCGACGAACCGGCTGACCAGGACGCCGGGTTCCGGCGCCGCCGTGGCCACCAGCCGTCCGGTCGCCCGCGAGCAGGCGAGCCGGAACCGGTCCCGTTCGGTGGCCAGGGAGGCCTGCCGCCGTTCGGCGGGCGAGCCCGGAGCGGGGTCGAACAGGCCGGCCCTGCCGCGGATGCGCGGCAGCTCGCCCTCCACGCACCCGGCGACGATGACCGTGTGCCACTCCCGGCCCCGCGCCGAGGCGATCGTCGTCACCGTCACCGCTTCGGGGTCGACGACCGACTGCGGGGGCCGCCATGTCTCCCAGTCCGGCTCGGCCTCGAGCAGGCCGGGGACGGTCAGCCCCGGCTCCCGGTCCAACCGGTCGAGGAAGGCGACCACCGCGTCCAGCGAGGTGTCGTCGCCGCCCACCAGGTGGCCGAGCCCGCGCTCCCAGATGGTGAACGCCTGGTCGGCCGCGCCCCCGCCGGACGCGGCCAGCTCGTCCCGCAGGCTGCGCAGCCCGGCTTGGCCCAGCCCGGCCAGCGGGGAGGCCAGCAGGCGGGCGACCACGGCCTCGTCCTCGGCGACGCCGGCGGACCAGCGCAGCACGTCGACGATGGCGGCCACCGCCCGGTCGGCCGTCCCCGTGCCCAGCCCGGGACCGGGCGCCACGGGGATGCCGTGGCGGCCGAGGGCGCGGGCCACGGCCCGGCTACGCGCCCCTGCCCCACGGACCAGGACGGCCATCCGCGACCACGCCACGCCCTCGGCCCGGGCGGCCAGCAGCTCGCCCGCGACCGCCTCGGCCTCCGTCGACGGGTGCGGGCAGGTGATCAGCACCGGCGGGGCGGGCCGGCGGAACGGCTCGGTGAGCGCGACCACCTCGGCCCATGGCCACGGCGGTTCGTTCTCGGCCACCACGACCACGTCTGCGCAGCCGCCCAGGGCGGCGAGGAGGGCGTCGGCACCCCGCACGGCGTCGTCGTGATCGTCGACCAGGACGTGGTCGTAGCCGCCAGTCGGGACGGACGCCATAGCCGACGCCACCGCCGAGGCCACCAGGCCGGCACCGTCGACCTGGCCCCGCCCGGCGAGGGCGCGGCCGTACCGATCGGCGAAGGGAGCCAGCTCATCCGTCGCCCATCCATGGCGGAGCGCGGCCACCACCTCGTCGACAAAGGCCTCCCTCCCGAGGAACCGGCCGGCGACGGGCCAGTCCTCGGGCGACTCCTCGGCCAGCAACCGCCGCACCAGCGCCCGCTGCTCGGAGCGGCCGACGAGCCGCAGCGGCCCTCCGCCCTGGCGGGCGACGACGTCGAAGGCCAGGCCGAACCAGGTGGTGATGGGGAGGGCGTCGAACCCACCGGAGAGAAACGGGAGCACGCGGTCCCGGAAACGCACGGCGGCGGGCCGGTCCGCGCACACGACGAGGATCTCCGACGCCCGCTGGCCCCGCGACCCGATCAGGTCCAGGTACCGGGCGACGAGGGCGGTCGTCCGTCCCGTCCCCGGCCCACCGGCGATGCGCAGCGGCCCGCCGGTGTGGTCGACGACCCTCCGTTGCCCGGCGGTCAGCTCCACCAGACCGACAGTACTGACCCCCTACGACAACTTGCCGTGCCTCCCGCTGGCGGCGTAACGGATGTTCCGGACGGCGGGACAGACGGGGGATGTCCTCGCCTTCGTTCGGCGGCCTTCTGGTGGTGGCCGTCATCGCCCTCGGCGCGCCCCTGCTGGTCGGGCTGGTGCCGGCCATCCGCGTCCCGGCCGTGGTGCTGGAGATCGTGGCCGGGATCGCCGTCGGCCCGGCCGGCTTCGGCTGGGTCAGGGTCGACGTGCCCATCCAGGTGCTGTCGATCCTCGGCCTGGCCTTCTTGCTGTTCCTCGCCGGGCTGGAGATCGACGTGGCCAAGCTGCGCGGCCCGGTACTGCGTGCCGCGGGCCTGGGGTACGGGCTCACCCTCGTCCTCGGGTTGGCCGTGGGGCTGGCGTTCGGAGCGGTCGGCTGGGTGCGGTCGCCGGTTTTGATCGCCGTGGCCCTGTCGGCCACGTCGCTCGGCCTGGTCGTGCCCGTGCTGAAGGACGCCGGGCAACTGGAGGCCCCCGTCGGTCAGCTCACCGTCGGCGGCGCGTCCGTGGCCGACTTCGCCGCCGTCGTACTCCTGTCCCTGTTGTTCTCGGAGACGTCGGGCGGGGCGGCGAGCAAGGTCGTCCTGCTCGGGCTGTTCGCGGTGCTGGCCGTGGTCGCCGTCGTCGCCCTGGGCCGCCTGGAGCGCTCGGCCCGGCTCACCACCGTGCTGGTGCGCCTCCAGGACACCACGGCCGAGATCCGGGTCCGCTTCGCCGTACTGCTGCTGGTCGCGTTCGTCGCCCTGGCCTCGCGGCTCGGCCTCGAGACGATCCTCGGCGCCTTCCTCGCCGGCGCCATCCTCAACCTGGTCGACCGCGACACGATGACGCACCCGCACTTTCGGATGAAGCTCGAAGCGGTCGGCTTCGGGTTCGTGATCCCCGTGTTCTTCGTGGCCAGCGGGTTGCGGTTCGACCTCAAGGCGTTGCTCGACAGCCCCTCCGCCATCGCCCGGGTGCCGCTGTTCCTCCTGGCCCTGCTGGTCGTGCGGGCGGTCCCGGCCGCCCTCTACGCGCCGACGGTCGGGCGCCGGCAGGCGGTGGCGGCCGGCCTTCTCCAGGCCACGTCCCTGCCATTCCTCGTCACCGCCACCGCCATCGGCGTGACGCTCGGCGAGATCAAGCCGGTGACCGCCGCCGCCCTGGTGTCGGCCGGGCTGCTCTCGGTGGTCGTATTCCCGCTGGTCGCCGTCTCGCTGCTCGGCCGGCCCGCGGTGACGACGCAGACCGGCGTCGACGAAGGCTAGGAGGCGGGCGCCCAGAGCGGGTTGCGACCCGACAGGGCGAGGAGCTGCGCTTGCCGCTCGGCGCCCGTGGGCACCTCGACCTGCGGTGCGAACACACCGGCGGCGCGCCAGCCGTCCACCTGCGGGCTGAGGAACTCGTAGGCGAAGTCCACCAGGTCGCCGTCGATGGCCTCGTCCGTGCCGATGGCCCGATCCAGGTCCCACCCGTGGATCACGTGGTCGCATACCAGTTGCGACACGTACTCCGCCGCCGGGATGTCGCCGAAGGAGACGTGGACCGTGCGGCTGAGTGCGCCGGGCTCGGCGACGGCGCCGATGGACTCGGTCGATGCCGACATCCACGCCGCCTGCGGGTCGTCGCCGAGCTGGTCGCCGTCGAAGCGGTCGCCGACATCGGCGATCGTGCTGCCCGCCAGCAACGGCGGGGCCCACAGGTTCTCGTTCAGGACGTGGTTGACCAGGGCGCGAACGTCCCACTCGGTATCGGGGGTCGGCGCTCCCCACTGGTCGCCGATGGCCGCGACCCGGCCGCCGAACCGGGTCACGGCGCGCTCGAAGAGCTCGACGAGGTCTGCCATCAACGGCTGTAGAACGTGGGTTGGGGAAGGTCGATGTAGCGGTCGACCTGCATCAGCGACATGAGGCGCTCGGCATCGGCCCGGTCCTGGTCGCTCATGGGCTCGGCGCTCTCGTTGGCCCGGGCCTCGCCCTCGCTCGTGAAGTAGACGGTCTGGATGAACCTGCCGTCGCCGGGCCACGCCGCGGTGCCGCCGATCACGTCGGGCCGCATCCGGCGGAGGACGGCGTCGAGCTCGTTGGCGAGCGGCAGGATCTGGTCGCGGTCGGCGTGGCCGATCATGATCTGGACGAACCCGGCGTCGTCCGAACCGCCGGCGCCGAACGTGTCGACGACCGGGCAGTCGGTGAACGTGACGTCACCGTCGAACGTGGCCGCCATCTTTTCGAACCAGGCGCCCTGTTCGGGCCGCTGGCCGTTGGCCATGGCCGCTTCTTGCGACTCGAAGCGGGCGAGGGCGACGAACGTGCCGTCCGCGGTGACGCCGCACGTGGTTCCGAGCCAGCCCTCGGCGCCCGGCTGCAAGTCGGTCATCCACGCCTCCAGCTGGGCCTCCAGCCCGGCCCGGTCACCGACCTTGCCCTCGATCATCTGTACGAACACGTCGTTTCCTCCTTGAGTCGGACGGTCTTCCAGTCCTCCCGCCCGTCACGACGTTACGGCGACGACGACGTGCGTGCCCCGGTCAGTCTCCGCGCCGGTAGTCGGCGAAGGCGCGCGCCAGTGCGTCGACCACGTCGGGCGGCACGTCGTCGTCCCGTAGATGTCGCGAGACGACGATGGTTCGGCGCATCTGCTCGAGATATTCCCGGCAGTGCGGGCAGTCCGCCAGGTGCCGTTCGGCGGCCGCCTGCAGGCGCGGCGGAAGCGCGCCCTCCAGGTAGTCGGTGACCATTTCCACCCACTCCTGGCAGACGATCGTGCGGCGGCGCAGCAGTCTCATGCGTGTCGCCCCAGCTCGTCCTCGAGCGTGGCCCGCACCTGGCTGCGGGCCCGGTGGAGGAGCACGCGCTGGTTCACCTCGGTGAGGTTGAGCAGGTCGCACACCTCGGTGGACGACCAACCCTCGATGTCGCGCAGCACGAACACCCGCCGCTGGTTCTCGGACAAGCCCGAGGCCACCGCCGAGACCCGCTCCAGCGTGCTCTTGGTAAGCAACTGCTCGTCCGGCATGTCGCTCCAACGGGCGGGGGGGTCGGCCCACACCCCGTGGTCGGGGCGCCCGGTGAACCTCCCCGGTGGGACCGAGGGACCGCCGCCGCCGAGCTCCTGGGACAGGCTCACCGTGTACGCCGTTCGCCGCTCCCGCTCGCCCCGGGTGCGGGCGATGTTGGCCACGATGCGAAAGATCCAGGTGCGAAGGGCGGAGCGGCCCTCGAACCGGTCGATCCCCTTGATGACGCCGAGCCATGCCTCCTGGGCCACCTCTTCGGCGACGGCGCGGGACGGCACGAATGTCTGGGCGAAGCGGACCATGGCCTCGTGGTGGCGGCGGACGATCTCGCAGAACGCGGACTCGTCGCCAGCCCGCAGGCGCTCGACGAGCGGACTGTCCGGTCGAGACCCTTCCATGACAGAGCTTGTCCTAGCACGCGATCACCTGGGCGGGGGGTGGAAAGGGTCTCCGGGGTAGGGTCCCCGAAAGCCGTTCCCCGTTACACGCAGGCGGTCAACCGCGCTGGCAGAGGCGGCGCTCAGTTCCCCCAGGGCGCCTCCACCCATTGGCCCCGCCGGACCAGAACCTCCTTCAACACGGTGGGCCGGTCGGTCATGATGCCGTCCACGCCGAGGTCGAGCAGGCGTTCCATCTCGTCCGGGTCGTCGATCGTCCACACGTGCACCGGCAGCTGCCGCCGATGGGCGGCGTCGACGAACTGCCGGGATACGACCACCACCGGTCCCTGGCGCACCGGCACCTGCGTGCAGGCGGCGGCGAAACGACCGCCGCCCAAGCCAAGCCCCGCCAACCGGATGCGGGCGATGTCCCTCGGACTGGTGGCCGTGCACACGCGGCCGCCGGTGAGGTTACGGAACCGGTCGAGGCGCTTGCCGGAGAAGGACGCCACGCACACCCGGTCATGGGCGCCCGCCCGGTTCAGCACCTCCACCAGCGGGACGATCGACGCCTCGTGCTTGATGTCGATGTTCACCCGCACGTCGGGCCACGTGCTCAGCAGCTCGACCAGCAGCGGGATCCCGTCGTCACCCACCCGGGCCTGGCGAACGTCGTCCCAGGGCATCCGGCCGATCACCCCTTGCCGGTCGGTCACCCGGTCGAGCACGTTGTCGTGGAAGGCGACCAGCACCCCGTCGGCCGTGGCGTGCACGTCGGTCTCCAGGTACCGGTATCCCAGCCGCACGGCGTGCTCGAAGGCCGGCATGGTGTTCTCCGCCCCCTCCGCGGCACCGCCCCGATGGGCGAACGGGATCGGCCCGGGATGGTCCAGGAAGGCCCAGGCCGTCACTCGGAGGGGGCGGCGGCTGGGGCCGGCGGGGCGGGCGGGCGGAAGATGGCGGACCGGTAATAGGCCAGCTCGGCCACGCTCTCGCGGATGTCGTCGAGGGCCCGGTGGTGGCCCGCCTTGTCCGGGGCGGCGACGAACGCCTCCGGGTACCACCGCCGGCACAGCTCCTTCACCGTCGACACGTCGATCGACCGGTAGTGGAAATGGGCCTCCAACTCGGGGAGGTGGCGGGCGAGGAAGCGACGGTCGGTGGCGATCGAGTTCCCGCACAGCGGAACGGTCCCGGGTTCGGGCACATGCTGGCGCAGGAAGGCCAGCACCTGCTTGCCGGCCTCGTCCAGGCTGACGGTCGACGCGCCGACCGCCTCGCTCAACCCGCTCACCCGGTGCATCTTGGTGACGACCTTGTCCATGCCCGCCAGGGCCTCAGCTGGCTGGTGGACGACCAGGTCGGGCCCGTCGGCCACCAGGTTGAGGTCGTCGTCGGTGACGAGGGCGGCGATCTCCAGGATCACGTCGCGCTCGTCGTCGAGTCCGGTCATCTCCAGGTCGATCCAGGCCAGCATGACCGGCGATCGTAGGCTCACCCGCTGATGGTCGACCTCCCCCTCGTCCGCCTCGACCCTGACCTTCCCCTGCCCGCGTACGCCCGCGAGGGCGACGCCGGCGCCGACCTGCCGGCCCGGGAGGACGTGGTGTTGGCCGCTGGAGGTGGGCGGGCGCTGGTGCCCACGGGGGTGGCGGTGGCCATCCCCCCCGGGTTCGCCGGGCTGGTCCTGCCCCGCAGCGGGCTGGCCATGCGCCATGGCGTGACCGTCCTCAACGCCCCCGGCCTCATCGACGCCGGCTACCGCGGCGAGCTGACTGTCCTGCTGGTCAACACCGATCCCGTCGCCGACTACACCGTCCACCGGGGCGACCGGGTGGCCCAGTTGGTCATCGTCGCGGTTGACCAGGTCGGGGTGCGGGTGGTCGACGAGCTGCCCCCGTCGGACCGGGGCCGCGGCGGCTTCGGCCACACCGGCCGATGAGCCAAGATCTTCCGCGCCCCGGGACAGGGCGCTAAGTTAGGGGGGAGTACGCGGACGTGGCTCAGTGGTAGAGCACAACCTTGCCAAGGTTGGGGTCGCGGGTTCGAATCCCGTCGTCCGCTCCACTTCAGAAGGGGTGCGGACTTGTGACGCCCCTCACTGGAACCGGCTGGTGCACCGAGCTAGGGCGTAACGGCGGCGGAGGAGGCCGGACCGGAGTACACCCGAAGGCAGCCGAGGTGAACCAGGGCCTGGCGCTCTGGCACGCCGCGTAGTCGATGCTGGCGAGCAGCCGCACCCGGTTGACGGCCAGCGCAAGAGCAAGCGTTCGTCGCCTCAATGCTCGTGGAGATAGCCGAGCAGCTCGCGGTACTCCCGCAGTCGCTCGTCGAGCCAGACACGGTCCTCGACGTCGAGTTCGACGGCTTCCTCGCTGACGACCGGCTCCACCTGGCTCACGTCTCGATCCTATCGGCGGCCTCGGCGAAGCGGGTCACGTCGAGGGCGGCGCATGGTCGCCGATCGGCGGCATCATCTCCTAGGGGTAAGGGCGCGAAGACGACGTTCGACGGCGCGACACTGCTCGACCTCGCCCGGCGCCAGCGGCCCCGGCCCGTCGCCATGGGCGGCTAGAGTGCACAAACCAGCGAGACAAGGCGGATCTCGCGGTATTCCTTCGGTGAGAGCCGATGCGTCGCGCGGCTTGTCGGACCGTGAGCCCGCCGACGGCCCTTCGGTCCCCTGAGAGAAGATCATGACCAGAACACATCGAGCGAAGGTACTGATCGGCATGGTCGCGATCGCCATCCTTTCGCAGGCGTGCGGCAGCACCAACGAGAGCTCCACGGCTACGACCGCAGGCACCGGCGCCACCGCGTCGACTGCGGCGCCGGCCCCATCTGTCGCGACCACGTCGGCGCCCTCGGCAGGCGCCGGAGCGGGAGCGTGCAGGTACATCACGACCACCCAGGCGTCCGGGCTGGCTACGTCGCCGGTGAAACCCGGCGTCGCCCGGAGTCTCGCCTCGGGCCCGGTGACCTTCGAGTACTGCGACTACATCTTCGATCCCGGCAACGCCCCGGGGGTGACCGTCGCCGTCGCCGATCTCGGCAGCAACGGCGTGGCCTACTTCGACCAATTCAGGCAGTCGAAGGCATCCTCCGAAGAGTTCCAGGCCGTGGCCGGGGTCGGGGACGAGGCGTTCTACGGGGCGGGCAACCTGAACGTCCGCAAGGGCAACAAGGGACTCATCCTGTTTGTTGGTCGCATCAACAGCCTGCCCCGCGGTGCCAAGGCGCTGCCGGATGAGAAGCAACTGGCGGCGCTGGTCCTGCCGCAAATCTGAGCTGCGTAGCCGCTCGCATCCGGGCGCTCCGCCCGACGATGCGACAAGGGCATGGGCCGCCGCCGGCCTCTCGACCGCCCTCGCACCGCTGCTGTTAACGAGAAACGTGTCTGCTATCCCGGCGTTATACGGGTGATCTGTGGGCGCCTGGTCCGAGCCGTTGCGTCACCGGACAGGGGATGCGTTGACGACAGTTAGCTAACCTAGCTACAATGGGCTTCGTGCGAGTGAACATGCATGAAGCGAAGACCAACCTGTCCCGGCTCGTCGCCGCCGTCGAGTCTGGCGAGGCGGAGGAGGTCGAGATCGCCCGAGCCGGGCACGTGGTGGCCCGCATCGTTCCTCCCCGGCCACGCTCACCCCGCAGTCCCGGCTACTGGGCGGGCCGGGTCTCGATCGGACCGGACTTCGACACCCTCCCCCAGGAGGTCGAGGCCGCGTTCGCCGGCGAGCAGGAGTGAAGGTCCTCCTCGATACCCACATCCTGCTGTGGTGGCTGGGCGACGACGAGCATCTGCCGGCGCGGGCGGCCGTCGCCATCGCCGACCCCGAGACCGAAGTCGTCGTTTCCGCGGCCAGCGCATGGGAGATCTCGATCAAGCAGGCGGCCGGACGACTCGACGCGCCGAAGGACCTGCTGGACGCCGTGGCCGCCAACGACTTCGGGACGCTCGCTATCACTTTGGACCACGCCATGGTCGCAGGGCGCCTACCGGCGCATCATGCCGACCCGTTCGACCGCATGCTGATCGCTCAAGCCCAGATCGAGGGCTTCACGCTCGTGAGCGTCGACAGGCGGTTCTCGGACTACGAGGTCGACCTTCTTCCTCTGGACTGATGCCCGCATGCCGGCGTGGCGGCGCCCGCGTATCAAAGGGAGCCCACCGGCACTCCCTACCCCGACACGAAGGCACAAGGGGGCAGGGACCGTGGCACGTGGCGGGTTGGAATCTGGCGACTTCGGCGCACAGGGGGGTGATCCCCGACGGCGTGCCGGCGGGATACGGCTCGACCTCAGTACGTGCGTGAACCGCTACGGGCCGCCGCCAGCGGCGCGCGCCGTCCTGTCCGGACTTGACGGCCAGGATCTTCAGATCCACCCCTATGCGGCGGTCGACCAAGTGGCCGCCGCCTATGCGGCCCTGCTCGACGTCGACGTCGACCAGCTCGTCGCGGGGCGGGGCACGACGGAGTTCATCTGGGCATTCGGACGGCAGGTGCCGCACGACACGGTGGCCGTCCCGTTGCCCGCGTACACCGACTACCTGAAGGCCTTTCCCGGCCGGGGCTTCGCAGGATCCGACCCGTCGGCGATCCCAACCCTGGCGCTCGTGGACGAGGCCATGCGGAGGGCCGGTTTCGTGATCCTCTCGAACCCTCACAACCCCTCGGGCGTCTGCCTCAGCCGGGACGGACTGCTCGCCGTTGCGGCCGCCAATCCCCGGTGCACGCTCGTCGTGGACGAGTCCTACGTCGACTTCCTGCTCGAGCCAGATTCGGCGACTGTCGCCGGCCGGGCCGGTGACAATGTCATCGTGCTCCGGTCCCCCTCGAAGTTCTACGGGATAGCGGCGACTCGGGCCGGGGTGGCGTGGTGCCGTGACCGCGATCGGCTCGATCACCTCCTCGGGCCTCGAGAGACGTGGCCCATCTCCGGCCTTGACGCTGCGCTCGCCGTGTCCTCTCTCGAGAGCGTGGCCTGGGCCCACCGCTCACGTCGCCAGCTGGCCGAGGACGGCGGGTGGCTGGCCGCCGAGCTGCGCCGGCGGGACTTCGACGTGGTCGAGGAGGACGTCGGCGTTCACTATCGGTGCGTGCTTACCGAGGAACCCGACCTCCTGGCCCGGGGCTTCGCCCGGGAGGGCATCGGGGTGCGACCGCTTGGTGCCGCCCACGGCGTGCGGCCGGGCGCGGTGCGGATCCTCGCGCCTCTGCGCACCGAGCGAGTGCCCGTGGAGGACGCGCTCGAAGCGGTCGCGGCAACGGGCGTGCTCGCGTCGTGCGGGTGACGGAGCGCCCCCACCCGGCGCCCGACGCGGTGGGCTGCGCGTTCGCGGGTGCCGCCGCCCTGAGCTACGCGGCCACGATCGTCATCGGCCACTCGCTGTCGCGGGCCGGGGTGCCGTCGGCGACCGCCCTCGGCATCCGGTTCGGCGTGGCCGCCCTGGCCATCGGCGCCGTCTTGGTCGTCCGGCGGGCTCCGCTCCTGCCCGCCGCCGGCGAGCGCGTTCGCCTGGCCCTCCTCGGCGGGGTCGGCTACTCGCTCGAGTCGACGCTGTTCTTCCTGGCCCTCGGGCACGCCACGGCCGCCGGCGCCGCCCTCGTGTTCTACGTCTACCCGGGCATGGTCGCCGCCGTGGAGCTCGGGCTGGGCGCGCCGCTCCCGCTCCGCCGCATGCTCCTGGCGGTCGGGCTCTCCGCCGCCGGCACGCTGGCCGTGGTCGCCTCCGGCAGCCGGGTGGCCATCTCGCCTGCGGGCGTCGCCTTCGCCCTCGGCGCCGCCGCCGTATTCGCCGCCTACCTGATCTCCGGCAGCCGGTTCGTGCGCACCACCGATGCATGGACCCGAGCCGCATGGGTGGCCGGGGGCGCGGCTGTGTCGTCGACGGCGCGGGGCCTGCTGACCGGCAGCTTCTCGCTGTCCACGGGCCATCGGCTCGAGCTCCTGGCCTACGGGGCCTTCACCGCGACGGCCTTCGGCTTGATGTTCACCGCCCTCCAGCGCCTCGGTCCGGCCCGGACCGCGGTCGTCATGACGCTCGAGGCGTTCTTCGCCGTCGTGCTCGGTGCCGCGTTCCTGGGGGAAGGGCTCGCTCCTACCCAGGTGGCGGGCGGGGTCGGGATCCTTGTCGCCGCCACCGTGGTGGCGTTTGCCCGTGCGCCGGGCTCGGCAGCCCCGGTACCTCGCCTGGCGGCGCCGGTGGACGGGGTGGCCGCTCGGTGAGAGGTGTATCGTAGGTGTATGTCCCGCACCAACATCGACATCGACGAAGAGGCGTGTCGAGCCGTCATGGAGCGGTACCACCTGTCGACCAAGCGTGCGGCCGTGAACTTCGCCCTACGGACATTGGCCGCCGAGCCCCTCGACCTCGA
>DATJHJ010000059.1:0-64036 GCA_035494015.1 Acidimicrobiales bacterium | reverse complement strand
GCGGGTAGCGGCGGGAGCCGCCCGCGTACCGTTTCCACCATGCCTGAGTTCATCGAGAGCAGGCCCGAGAACCCCCCGCTGCCCGAGCGGGACCTGGCCGAGGACGAGCCCGATCTCCTCTCCGATGTGGAGCTCGAGGAGGCGGCGCCCGATGGTTCCCGTCCCCCCGGGGCCGGAGACCACGGTGTCTCCCCTCGTCGAAGCCGGTGGCATCGTGCCCCAGGACTCGCTGGAAGACATGGCGGAGGCCGTGGAGGAGGGCAGCCTGCCCCGCGACTGAGTGCGGCGGAGTGCCGGTAACCGGGAAGTGCGCCGTTTATCGTCGGTCGCTCGAGCCGGCATCGCGCTCGAAAGTCACCCTGACGTAATCACGGCCCCTTACAGCGCTCGTTCCTGTGTTCCGCCATCCGAGCGGCGCCAAACGATCGGACAGCCACATCACGCGCTTCGAAGATCCGCTGCCGCGCCGGGCGGTATCGACCGACGGTGGCCTTCCGGCTCAATACCTCCAGCCACGGCTGGGCGGTTGGAGTGGTGACCGAGTAGGGCGGCCTCGCCGCGCCAGGTGACAACTACTGCGCAAGCACGAGCAGTGGGCTCGGTCAGTGAGAAAGCGCGCCCTTGCTCCAACCAGGGCCCGCTCGTGACCATCGGCCCGTAGGCGCTGCCACGGCTGAGCAACCGGCCGCGTGCGCTCACAGCCCGTCCGGGTCCACACTCAGCACATGGAGCGCGACCGCGGCGGGGTGTCGGCGGACAATGTGACTCGAGCTCGACGGGCTCTCCGCGACGCGGCCAAGCGGCTGGCCGCAGAGGCCGACACCGCACCATGGGCACCCGTGGCCCCGCCGGACGACGATGACGTGGCCGAGCTGGCGCCCCAGACCACAGCTGCGGAGGACCCGGCGACCGATGCGACCCCGTGCAGACTGCTCGAAGTCGACGAGTTCTTCGTCGGTCGTCCGGCGCTCGGCGCGGACTTCGCCTACCGGGACGCGAGCGGCGAAGTCTTGGCCGACGTCAGGGTCCTGCACACGCCGGAGCATACGAAGCTCGACGCCTTGCTCGCCGGCGAATCGAGGCGCCATGTCGACGAACGCTGGGTCGTCGTTCACGATGGCGAACCGTTGTTCTTCGTCGAGCAGTACCGAGCCACGGGCGGACCGTCCTACGGCGTCTTCAGTCCTGACGGCGACTCGCTCGGGACGTACGTCTCCGAAGGCGGCGTGTTGCATCACAACGTCGTCGTCCGGGAGGCGTCGAGTGCGCCCGTGGCCACCATTCGTGTCCGACATCACCGCCACGTGATCACTCACGCCAACGGGGCCGAGATCGGCTATTGCTGGCGCGCCTTCGTGGCCATAGGCAATGACGACGACGACGAGGCCTGGGGGCTGCGGTTGGAGGGCGACGCTGACCTCCTCGACCGGCGGGCACTCGTGGCGGCGCCCCTTGTCTGCCACCTCATGGCGTTTCCGAAGCGGCACTTCGACAGTGGCGGCGAGATCGGCATCCTTCTCGTCGAGACCGTCCCGCCCGTGGGCCTGGCCGTGGTGGCCATCGAGCGGACCCTGGACGGCCTGTACTGGCTGCGGCGCCGGCTCGATTAGCCCGAGGGCGCCCGTCGAGGAGACTGCCAGACACGGGGCGAGCATCGGTGGCTGTGGTGGGCCTTGGAGCCCGAGGAGGAGCGGACCGCCGGGCGGGGTCCGGCACCGTGCAGTACGTGCCGAGTCGTGTGTGTCATCGGCCCCGACGGCTCCGGGGCCTCGGCGGATCAGAGCCACCCACTAACGCGCCTCGTCGATCGCGAGGTAGTACAGCTCGGCCCTGCGCTGGTCGAGTCCCTCAGGGTCGTCGGCGAACGCTTCATCGTTCTCGTCGAGCAGCTCGATCCCCGCCAGTCGCTGCTTGATGCCTTCGTTGATCTTTCGACCTTGATCGCGCAGCCACAGCGAGACGACGATTCCTGGACCGGCCTCCATCGCCCAGAGCGACGTCGCCTGCCTCCATCCGACCCGTTGCCGTGATGCAGCATCGACGACCCGGAGGCCGGCGAGGAGCTGACCGAACGTCCCTCCCAGTGTCGCCGTCGCGACGACGACGTACGCGGCTCTGGCGGCCCGAGCTCAAACGCGTCTCCGTCGTTCCGAGCTATGGCGCGTGGCCCTCCAGAGACCAACGCCGAGGACGAGAGACGGCGGGACGTCGAGCATCGCCGCGCCCGCACGCCGGAGCGGTGACGCTTCCGGGCGCCGGTTACATCTGGCCGTGGCGGACCGGGCCGGCGGGCTCGTATGTGCCGATGACGATGCCGAGGTCGGTGACTTTCACGTCGACAGGACGCATCGTCGCCGGGAGGATGCCCTCGTTGAACAAGCGGCGACCGGAGCCGAGCACCAGCGGAAACGTCATCAGGCGGAACAGGTCGACGAGCTCGTGCTGCAACAGCGTCTCGAGCAGTTTGCCGCTTCCCCAAATCTGAAGCTCGTCGCCCGGTTCGTCCTTCAGCGCCTCGACAGCGGCGACGACGTCCCCGGTCACGAGGCGGGCGCTGTCGGGGTGCTCGCCCCGCCAGGTGGCATCGCCCTCGCTGAGCGAGTTGGACACGACGTACTTGGGGAGGGAGTTGATCGCCGAGGCAATGGGGTTGGCGGGGTCCGTTTGATCGGGCCAGTAGCCGCGGAAGATGTCGAACGTCCGGCGACCGAACAGGAACGCGCTGGCGTGGTTGTTGAGCTCGGTGACGAACTCGCCGACAGCCGGGTCGGGGAAGGGGGCCTGCCAGCCGCCGTGGGTGAACGCGTCGCTGGGGTCTTCCTCAGGGCCGCCCGGCGCCTGCATCACGCCGTCGAGGGTCAGGAACGTCTGCACGGTGAGCTTCATGTCGATGCAGACGGCGCGGCGCGGCGATTCTGATCGGGCGAGGAAGCCTCACGCCGAATACCAGCCGACGACGTCGATGATCACGTGGGCGGAACCGGCCGCGTTGTAGACCGCCACCTTGCCGTCGGCGCCCACCTTGGCCAGCACCGTGTCGCCCACGGTCTGGCCGGCGACGAAGCTCACGTTCGCGGCCTGCGGACGCGCTGCCCCGTTCGGGTACACAGTCAGGAATCCCCATGAGGTCGGCGCGGTCACGGTCACGTTGAGGGCGACCGCTGACACGCCACTGGCCGGGACACCGGCGAAACCGGTGACCGTGGGGGTGATCGTGCCGCCGGGGCTGAGGGGAGCGGTGGACCGGGTGTCGAGGACCCGGGCGGGCTGGAGGGCGTTGTAGCTGCCTCCTCCGGTAGCCGCACCGTTTGCGCCGAACCACCCGACCACGTCGAGGACCACGTCCGTGGAGCCGAAGGCGTTGTAAATCGCCACCTTGCCGTCAGCGCCGACCTTGGCGATCACAAGATTGGACACGGTCTGGTTGGCGGTGAAGTTCAGGCTGGAGGCGAGGGGCATGGCCTCGCCGTGCGGGTACACGGTCAGATAGCTCGCCGCCGTCGGCGTTGTGACCGTCACGTTGAGGGCGACCGCTGCCACGCCCGTGGCCGGGACGCCACCGACACCGGTGACCGTCGGTGTAATCGTGCTGCCGGCGCTCACGGGAGCGGCGTAGCGGGTGTCAAGGACCCGCGCGGACTGGAGGGCGTTGTAGCTGCCTCCTCCGGACGTCGCAGAGTCTGAGCCGAACCAGCCGCTCACGTCCACGATCACGTGGACGGAGCCAGCGCCGTTGTAGATGGCGACCTTGCCGTCGGCGCCCACCTTGGCGATCACGAGATTGGACACGGTCTGGTTGGCGGGGAAGTTGAGGCTGGACGTAGCGGGCGTGGCCGTGCCATCCGGGTAGATGGTCAGAAAGCTCGGTGCAGTGGGCCCGGTCACGGCGACATTGAGTACGACTGCCGACACCCCGGTGGCGGGGACGCCGCCGACGCCTGTGACCAACTGCGTCAGGGTGCCACCGGGGCCGACGGGTGCCGTGGCGCGGGTGTCGAGGACCCGGGCCGGTGGAAGGGCGTGGTACAAGCCGCTCCGCGACGCCACTGTCGTCGTCGGCGTCCCAGTCGTGCCGGAGGACGCGGCGGTGATGGCGACTGCGTTGTTCGGGTCGCACGGTGTGGACGTCGCCGCGTTATTGGCGTCGCCGCTATAGCTCGTCGTCCACCGGTACGTGCCCGCTGCCGTCGGCGTGTAGTCGGTCGAGGTGGCCGACCCACTGGCGCTCACTACGTTCGTGGACCTGACCACCTCGACGGTGCACGCCTGGTCGCTGAACAGCCGGAACATCACCGTCCCGGTGGGCAACAGCGCACCCACCAGGCTGGCCGTCTCCCGCACCGGCGTGCCCACGACCCCTCCGGTCGAGGGTGCGGCGAGGATGGCGGGAGAGCGCTTCCCGACCGTGATGGTGAAGGTCTGGCAGGCGGGTGGAGCGGGATCGTCCACCCCGCAGACCGTGGTGGGCCCGAAGGCGCCGGCGCTGGACGGTGCACCCGTGAGGAAGCCTTGGGGCGTGAGCGAGATGCCGGGAGGGAGGCTTCCGGCCGTCACCACGAAAACGGGCTCCGGGAGCGAGCTGGCTTGGAACAGGTGCATGTACCCGTTGCCCACGACGCCGACGGGCGGTGCTGGGCTGGTGATGGCTGGTGAGGTCTGGGCCATCGCCGCGGGGCAGCCCACCACTGACGCGCCGATTGCCGCCAGCATGGCCACGAACATCCGGGACTTGCGGGGGCGAGCGCAGCCTCGGATATCAGGCGTGACGTCGAGCGGTTCCCCCTGCCGCAGGCTCGGCAGCTTGCAAATGTCCTTCATGGGCGTGCGCGAAGGGGCTTTGGACGTTCGGCTCAATGTGGGCTCCCGGAGATCGGTTCAACCTGGGGCTTCGTCCGAAACGAGCCGTCACTTGAGGCCCCAAATTGCCCGTGCCTTTCCTGCGGAAACCTAGGCGGCTGGCGGTGCTGCGTGCGGGATCGAGCTCGCAGCGCGGCGCAAGCTTCGTCAGCGGGGGAGGCTTGGCGGGAGGCCGAACGAGGGGAAGAGGGCGTAGCCGAAGGTGGTGATCTCCGCGATCTGGCCGTTTACCACCCGCAGCACGTCGAGCTTGAAAGGGCGGAACGCTGAATCGCCGGGGCGCAGGAGGTAGCTGGCGGCGGCCGGCATGCGGTTGGCGTGGGTGGGGAGGAGCCGCCACTCCCCGTCGCGGTCCGGACCGAAGGCCCGCTCCAGCAACGGCCGCAGGGCGTCGAGGCCGTCGAAGACGTAGGGGGCCGGCGGCATGGTGACCCGAATGTCGTGAGCGGCCACGGCCAGCGCGGCGGCGGCGTCACACCGCTGGTGGGCGTCGATGAACTGCTCGAGCAGCGCCCGTTCCTCGGCCGTCGTCTCGCCCGCCTTCCAGTCCGCCCGGCGTGCCGGCAGGCAATCCTTCAGGGTCGCCCGGGCCCGCTGCAGCGCGCTGTTGGTGGCGGCCACGCTGGTCTCGAGGAGGGACGCGGTTTCGCTGGCCGGCCAGCCCAGGACGTCGCGGGCGATCAGGGCGGCCCGCTGCCGCGGGGGCAGGGCCTGCAGTGCGGCGAGAAAGGCCAGCTCGATCGTCTCCCGGTTCACGACGAGCGCATCCGGTTCGTCGTCGCTCGCCGCCAGCTCGTCCAGTAGCCGGTCGGGGTAGGGCTGGAGCCACGGGACCTCGGCGAACGACGGGGCCGCCGGCGGGGCCGGGCGACGGGAACGGCGGCGCAGGGCGTCGAGGCAGACGTTGGTGGCGATGCGGTACAGCCAGGCGCGAAAGAGATCCCCGCCGTCGAAGCTCTCGCGGTTCCGCCAGGCCCGGAGCAGCGTTTCCTGCACTGCGTCCTCCGCCTCTTCGAACGAGGCCAGCATCCGGTAGCAGTGCACGTGCAGCTCCCGCCGGTGCCGCTCGGCGTTGGAGGCGAATGCGGCCTCGTCTGTCACGGGGCTCCCGGCCCGTCGTGGTGAGCCTCCTGCAGGACCCACGTGTTGCCGTCCGGGTCGGCGAAGTCGGCGAACGAGCCGTAGTCGCTGCGCTCCGGGTCCGGGCCGGGGACCCAGCCAGTCGGCTCGAGGTGGCGGATCTCGCTGATCTCGACACCCCGGCCCACCAGTTCGTCCCTCGCCGCCACGATGTCCCGGACGACCAGGTGGGTGCCGCGGACCGAACCGGGGGGCGCGTCCGTGAGCCCGATGCCGATGGAGATGGAGCACGCGGAGCCCCGGGGGGTCAGCTGGACGACGCGGAAGTGGTCGCCGGCCCGATGGTCGACATCGAGGGTGAAGCCCGCCTTGTCGATGTAGAAGGCCTTGGCCAGGTCCACGTCCGAGACGGGGAGCAGCAGGAGCTCGAGCTTGTAGTCCATGACGGAGTTCTCCTTGTCGTGGGCGGTGGTCAACGGAGCACCAGGCCGCAGGTGACGTTCACCATCGTGCCGGTCAGGCCGGCGGCGCGGTCCGAGGCGAGGAAGGCGGCGGTCTCGGCCACGTCGGCCACCTGGGGTGCCCGCCCGAGGGCGGCCATCCCGCCGATCATTTTCTCGACGGTCGCAGGGTCGGGCACGTTGGGCCCGCCCACCGCGGCCAGCTTCTCCGGCGTGAGGGTTCCGGTGACTGCCGCGGTCCAGATCCCGCAGACCCTGACCCCCTGGCGCCCCACCTCGGCGGCCAGGTAGCGCATGAAGGCCTCGGTGGCCGCGTCGGCCGGGCCGGTGCTGCCCATGCCGGGCATGGCGCCCGCGCCCGACGCGCTGTTGAGATGGAGGATCACCCCACCGCCCTGCGCCGCCATCTGTCGTGCGGCCGCCCGAGCGGTGACGAAGCTGCTCTGCAGGCCGGTCACGACGGCGCGCATCACGTCCTCGGTGGCCATGTCGACCAGCGGCGTGCCCTGCACGTCGCCCCGGCTGGTCAGGTTGAACGAGACGTCGAGGCGGCCGGCCTGGGCGACGACGGCCTGCACGTGCTCGTCGACCGCCCGCTCGTCGAGGGCGTCGACCACGGCGACAGTGGCGCGGCCGCCCGCCGACCTGATCTCGTCGGCCACCGCGTCCAGTGTGCCCCGGGTCCGCCCGGCCAGGAAGACGTCCGCTCCCTCCCGGGCGAAGGTCCGGGCCACGCCCGATCCGAGGCTCCCACCGCCCCCGTAGATGATCGCCGTCCGGGCCGCCAGCAGCTTGCTCATCCCGTTGCCTCCATGTGTCTTCGTGGTCGTCCTGCGACGTGTAACGCCGGGCCCCAGAGATACTCATCGCGCCACCGATGAGGTCCTAAGACCAAAGTCCAATGGCCGAACGGCTGCCGCGGGGGCATGCTGTGGCTCTACTCGCCTGGGAGGCGCCGATGAGGACCCTGCTCCGCTCCGCTGTGCTGGTCGCCGCTGCCGCCGGGATGCTCGTTGCCTGCGGCTCGGACTCGTCGTCGACCGCCTCGGGAGGCAACTCCTTCGACCTCACCGCCAGCAACATCAGCTGGTCGACCACCGACATCCGGGTGCCGTCCGGCGACGTCACGTTCGTCGTCAAGAACAACGACAAGTCCATCGAGCACAACCTGACGATCGAGGGCGGCGCCGGGGTGAACAAGGATGTCGAGGGCGGCAAGACGGTGAAGGTCAAGGCCACGCTCAAGCCGGGCACCTATCCGTTCCACTGCGAGTACCACCCGGACGTGATGAAGGGGACGGTCACCGTCACCTGATCCTGGGGGGGTAGAACGGCGGCATGACCGAACCCCTCCCCGCGGTGTTCTTCGGGCACGGCAGCCCCATGAACGCGCTCGAGCGCAACCGTTACACCCAGGCGTGGGCGTCGTTCGGGGCGTCGGTGCCGGCGCCCCGGGGTATCCTCATGGTCTCGGCCCATTGGTACATCAACGCCACCGCGGTGACGGCCATGCCCCTCCCGCGCACCATCCACGACTTCTACGGCTTCCCCGCCGAGCTGTTCGCCGTCGACTATCCCGCCCCGGGCGACCCCGACCTGGCCGAGGCGGTCGCCGATGTGGTGAAGCCGACGTGGGTCGGGCTCGACCGCGACACCTGGGGGTTGGACCACGGAACCTGGTCGGTGCTGCGCCACGCCTTTCCCGACGCCGACATCCCGGTCGTGCAGCTGGCCGTCAACGCCATGAAGCCGTTCGACTACCACCTGGAGCTGGGCGCCGCCCTCGCCCCCCTGCGGGAGCGGGGCGTGCTCATCGCCGCCAGCGGCAACGTGGTCCACAACCTCGGAGGGATCGACGTGCGGATGGCGGAGACCGGCTTCGACTGGGCCCGTCGCTTCGACGAGGCGGCGCGTGAGGTGCTGGCGGGCGATCCCGATGCGCTCGCCGGCCTGGAGCACCACCGGGACTTCGCCTCGGCGGCCCCGACGCCCGACCACTTCATCCCGCTGCTCTACCTGGCCGGGGTGGCGGCCGCCGCCGCCGGCACGGCCGACGTCCTGGTCGACGGGTACGCCTACGGCTCGCTGTCGATGGCCTCCTATACGGTCGGCCAGCCGGTCCGACCCGCGCCGGCGACGGGGGCCGGGGCTGCCCGCCCGGCACCGCTGCCGGACCCCGCGGTCGTTCCCGCGGACGACACCAACATGTAGGAGGGGTATCGACCGTTCTGGAGGGGCAACGCTACGCTGGGTCGGTGAGGTCGGCCACCGTTCGGCGTCTCGCCCTGGTGGCGGTGCTCGTCGTGATGGTCCCCGCCTGGGGCCGTTCCGGGCCGGCGCCGGGGAGTGTGCGGGCGGCCACCTCCGTCCTCGTGCGGGCGGCGAAGGCGGGGACCCTCAGCGCCCACGACGCGGCCTCCCCCGCCGCGACCATGCGCCGCCAGGCCGGCGGCGCCCTCGGTGTGAGCGGGGCCCGGCCCGACCATCGCCGGGCCCCGGCCGCCCTGGCCCTCGTCGCTCTCCTCGCCCTCGCGCAGAACCCAGCGTGGTCCCGCACGCGGGCAGGCCAGCGGCCGCCCTCCTCGCTCGTCCGGCGACGGTACGCCATCGTCCTGCGAGCGCCACCCCTTCCTTCCTGCAACTGACGCCTCAGGCGCGCCCGGTCGCGCCGTTCACCGCATCCGTTCAGTAGGAGGGAAAACACCCATGTCCGCACACCGTTCGTTCCGAAGGCGCGTCCGCTACAAGTTCGACACCATCCTGGCTCGGGGCACCGTCGCGGTGATCCTGTGGCTGGGCCTGATCACGGGGGCGGTGGTGCTGGTCACCGGCGTCCTGCTCTCGGCCCTGGAGATCGCCGTCCACGGCCACGAGGTCGGCATCGTCGAAGGCATATGGCAGAACCTCATGCGGGCTCTCGAGCCCGCGGCCATGGAGTCCGACGTCGGGTGGCCCCTGCGGCTCCAGTCGCTCTTCGTGGTCCTGTTCGGCATCCTGGTCGGGAGCTCGCTGATCGGCCTGATCGCCAGCGGCATCGAACGGCGGGTGGCCGAGCTGCGCAAGGGTCGCAGCGAAGTGCTGGAGGACGGGCACGTCCTGATCCTCGGGTGGTCCGAGAAGGTGTTCCCCGTCATCTCGGAGCTGGTGCTCGCCCACAAGGGCCGGGCGAGGAGCGTGGTCGTCGTCCTCGCCGACCACGACAAGATCGAGATGGAGGACGACATCCGGGCTCGGGTCCGCCACCCCGGCCATACCCGCATCGTGTGCCGGAGCGGCGACCCGTCGAACCCCGCAGACCTGGCGCTGGTGAACCCCTACGAAGCCCGCTCGGTGATCGTGCTCGGCAACAACCACGTCGACGGCGACGCCCAGGTCATCCGGTCGGTACTGGCCCTGATGGACGACCAGCGCTTCTCGACGCTGCGAGTGGTGGCCGACTGCGCCCTGCCCGAGAACGCGGCTGCGCTCCGCGAGGCGTCCGACGGCCATGCCATCGCCATCGCCTCCTCGGACCTCATCGCCCGGGTCACCGCCCAGGCCTGCCGCCATAGCGGGCTCGGTATCGTTTTCCAGGAGCTCCTCGACTTCGGCGACGTCGACGTGTACTTCCACCAGGACCCAGCGCTCGTCGGGCGTTCGTTCGGCGACCTGGCCCTCGCCTTCGAACACGGCGCGCCCATCGGCCTCCAGTACGTCGACGGCAGGGTCGAGCTGAACCCGCCGGACGACCACGTCCTGGACGAGCGCGAGGCCCTGGTCCTGGTGACCGAGGACCCGGCCCTGATCGAGGTGAAGCCCGAGCCCCTCCGCTTCGAGGCGCCGCCGCCCAACTGCGAGCCCAGCTCGGCCCAGCCGGCCCGCCTCCTGCTCGTGGGGTGGAACCGGTTGGCGCCCAAGGTCCTGGCGGAGCTCGACAAGTGGGTGGAGCCGGGATCGACGATCCGGGTGCTGGTCGACGCCCACCTGGTGGGCGAGGACGAGATCCAGGTACGGGGCCTGGACCGCCTGCGCCTATCGGTGAGCAGGATGTACGACTCGGTCCCCCACCAGATCGCCGAGCTGTGCGCGGCCGAGCACTACGACCGGGTGGTCGTGCTCTGCTACCGCAACGCCCTGTCCGCCGAGGAAGCGGACGCCCGCGCCCTCATGACCCTCCTGCAACTCCGCCAGTTCCGCCACGACCACCCGGCGATCAGCCGGGGGATGAGCGTGCTCACCGAGGTGCTCGACATCCGGGACGTGAAGCTGGCCCGGGTGGCGGGGGCCGAGGACTTCATCGTGAGCGAGCGGATCACCGCGCTGATGCTGGCCCAGATCGCCGAGGTCCCCGAGCGCGAGAGCGTGTTCGACGACCTGTTCGAGACGACGGGATCCGAGGTGTGCATGCGGCCCATCTCCGACTACGCCGCGCCCGCCCCGGACGTTCCGTATGGGGCATACGTCGCCGCTGCGCAGCGGGCAGGCCACCTGGCCATCGGGTACCGGACGGGCGGGAGGGCGGCCACCCGGGACCTGGCCCTGGCCATCCACCTGGATCCGCCGAAGTCGAAGCTCGTCGACTTGGCGGCCGATGACCGGTTGATCATCGTCGTCAGGCGGGACGGCGACCCAGCCCTGGTGCCCGCGGCGACGTCAGCGGCCGCGGCCGTGAGCGGCGCGTGAGGCGCGGGACAGGGCCGCGCCGCCGACGACGGCGGCCAGGGTCGAGGCGGTGAGGACCCCGAGCCGGGCCGCCTCCTGGAGGGGGCCCGGCGCGAAGGCCAGCTCGGCGATGAACAGCGACACGGTGAACCCGATGCCGGCCACGGCGGACGCGGCGACCATCATCGGCCACGTGGTCCCGTCGGGCAGGCGGGCCAGGCCGGTGTGGGTGGCGAGCCAGGCCGCACCGGCGATGCCCACCGCCTTGCCCACGACGAGGCCGAGGACCACGCCCGCGGCGACCGCGGGCACGCCCGGTGCGTCAAAGACGTCGGCCCGCACCGCAACTCCGGCGTTGGCCAGGGCGAACAGCGGAAGGACGAAGAAGCTCGACCACGGTTGGAGGCGGTGGCCGAGCCGCTGGGCCGGCGATGCCTGGCCGTGCGCCGGCGTGAGAAGGCCGAGCACCACCCCGGCGATGGTGGGGTGGACGCCCGAGCGGTACGTCGCCAGCCACAGGGCGGCGCCGAGGACGGCATAGGGGGCCAGCCGGGTCACCCGGGCCCGCTTGGCGACGACGATCACGCCCACGAGCACCGCGGCCACGGCGAGGTACACCAGGTCCACCCCGCTGGAGTAGAAGGCGGCAATGACCACGATGGCGCCGATGTCGTCGACGACGGCCAGGGTGAGCAGGAACAGCTTCAGCGACGGCGGGATCGCCGGCCCAAGGACCACGACCACCCCCACGGCAAAGGCGATGTCGGTGGCCATCGGGATGCCCCAGCCCCGGGCCCCTGGCCCGCCCAGGTTGACCACGGTGAAGAGCAGGGCGGGCACCACCATCCCGCCCAGCGCGGCCACGGCCGGTAGCGCCGCTGTTCGCCGGTCCCGGAGGCGGCCCTGGACCAGCTCCTGCTTCACCTCCAGGCCGACGACGAAGAAGAACACGGCCATCAGCGCGTCGTTCACCCAGTGCCCGAGGTCGGGTGGGAGCGCCGCCCCACCCGGGCCGACCGTCGTGTGCCAGAGGGACCGGTACGAGCCGCCCCAAGCTGAGTTCGCCCACCCGAAGGCGACCACCGCGGCGGCGAGCAGGACGATGCCGGCGGACGCCTCGGCGGCCAGGAAGCGGAGCACGGATCGGGGCACGGACGGGTGACCCTCCTCGGGGGAGCGAACGACGGATCGGTTCGCCGACCAGACTTCCCGGCACTCCACCGCCCGGCTGCGGCACCCGCAGTCTCCCACCTAGGGTCTTGGCGTGGCCAACAACGTCGTCCACTTCGCCATCGCCGCCGATGACGTGGACCGGGCCCGCCGGTTCTACGAGGCCGTGTTCGGCTGGCACTTCGAGGCCTGGGGGCCGCCGGGGTTCCTCCGCATCCACACCGGCACGGCCGATGATCCCGGGATCGAGGGGGCGTTGCACGGGCGGGCCGAGCCGCTCACCGGCACGGGTATGCGCGGCTTCGAGTGCACGGTGGCGATCGACGACGTGGTGTCGGTGCGCGACGCCGTCACCGCCAACGGGGGGACGGTCCTGCTGGAGGGCTACGACATCCCGACCGTCGGCACCCTCGTCCAGTTCCTCGACACCGAGGGCAACGTGGTCAGCGCGATGCGTTACCTGCCGCGGGAGGGAGCCGAGGCGCGGGGAGGCGGGGACGCGCCGCCGGCTCCCGAGGAGCGGGCCGGCGCCGGCGCGTAGAGCAGGTCCCGGGTCAGGTTCTCGCCACTGGCGGGGTCGAACAGGTGCATCTTGGTGGCGTCGAACCACAGCTCGGCGTCCTGGCCCTTCTGGATGTCGCTGGCCGTGTCGAGCGACGCCACCAGCTGGGTTCGCAGGGACTCGCTGTCGAGCTCCCGGGCCAGGCTCTTGAGCCGGTCGGTGACCTCGGCCGGCGCCTCGAACGGGACGTAGGCGAACAGCTCGTTGCCCAGCCACTCGGTCACGTCCACGTGGGCCGTGAACGTGACCCCGTGGCTGCGCTCGGCGGTGTCGACGAGGCGGGCGTCCTCGAAGTGGTCGGGACGGATGCCGGCGATCAGCAGCTGCTGCCCGCCGATCCGCTCGCAGATCTGCTGGGGCAGCTCGACGCGGGCGAAGGGAAGCGAGACCCCCCCGTCCTCGACACTGGCGGGTAGGAAGTTCATCGGCGGCGAGCCGATGAAGCCGGCCACGAACAGGTTGACGGGACGCTCGTACAGCTCCCGGGGGGTTGCCACCTGCTGCAGGAGCCCCTTGCGCAGCACCGCCACCCGGTCGCCGAGGGTCATGGCCTCCGTCTGGTCGTGGGTGACGTAGACCGTGGTGATCCCGAGCCGGCGCTGGAGGCGGGAGATCTCCGTCCGCATCTGGCCCCGCAGCTTGGCGTCGAGGTTGGAGAGGGGCTCGTCGAACAGGAAGGCCTGCGCCTCCCGGACGATGGCGCGGCCCATGGCCACTCGCTGGCGCTGCCCGCCGGAGAGCTGGCTGGGCTTGCGGTCCAGGTGCTCGGTCAGCTCCAGGGTGGCGGCCGCCTCCTGGACCTTGGTGCGGATCTCGTCCTCGCTGCGCTTCTGCAGCCGCAGCGGGAAGGCGATGTTCTCGAACACCGACAGGTGGGGGTACAGGGCGTAGTTCTGGAACACCATGGCCAGGTTGCGCTCGCGGGGCGCCTTCTCGTTCATGCGCTGGCCGCCGATGCGCAACTCCCCCGAGGTGATGTCCTCCAGGCCGGCGATCATGCGCAGCACGGTCGACTTCCCGCACCCGGACGGCCCGACCAGGATCATCAACTCGCCGTCCTCGATGTCGAGGCTGACGTCGTTCACGGCCTTGAAGCCGTCGCCGTAGGTCTTGACGATGTTGGTCAGGGTGATCTCTGCCATGGTCTTCAGCCTTTCGAAGGTTCAGCCCTTGACCGCGCCGGCGGTGAGGCCGGCGACGATGCGCCGCTGGAACAGGAGCACGAGGATGACGACGGGAATGGTGACGATCACCGCCGCCGCCGAGATGGCCGCCGCCGGCCGCTGGAACTGGGATGCCCCGGTGAAGAACGCCAGGGCGGCGGGCACCGGTCGGGCCCGGTTGGTGGAGGTGAGGGAGATGCCGAACACGAAGTCGTTCCAGGCGAAGAAGAAGGCCAGGATCGCCGCGGTGAACACACCAGGGGCGGCGAGGGGGACGATCACCTTGCGGAAGGCCTGCCACGATGTGGCCCCGTCGATCTGGGCCGCCTGTTCCATCTCCCACGGGATCTCCCGGAAGAACGCCGACAGCGTCCAGATCGACAGCGGGAGGGTGAACGACATGTAGGGGATGATCAGGCCCAGCCACGTGTCGTACAGGTGGATCGACCGCCAGATGTTGAACAGGGGGCCGACGAGCGACACGGCGGGGAACATGGCGATGGCGAGGGCCAGGGACAGGATGAGCCGCTTGCCCGGGAATTCCAGCCGGGCGATGGCGTAGGCCGCCACCGTGGCGATGATGACCGACAGCACGGTGGCGATCAGGGAGATGAAGATCGAGTTGCGCAGGGCGCTGGTGAACAGCGGGGTCTTGAAGACGGTCCGGTAGTTCTGCAGCGTCCACGAGCTGGGCAGGAACTTCTTGTTGTTGATGTCGGTCTCGGCCTTGAACGACAGCGACAGGATCCAGACGACCGGGAACAGCGTCCAGGCCACGACGACCAGCGGGCCGCCGTACTTGGCCAACCCACTGCGCACGCGGTGCTCGTCGTTCACTGGCGCTCCCCCCTCAATGTCCCCGGACCGAGCTGAGGTCCACCTTGAAGCCCTTGATGAACAGGGCGGCGATGCCGACCACGGTGAGGAACAGCAGCACGGACACCGACGAGCCCAGGCCGAGGGCGGTGCGGCTGATGGTCTGGCGATACGCCAGGAACGACACGGTCTCGGTCTTCTGCGCCCCCGCCGTCATCACGAACACGTTGTCGAACAGCCGGTAGGCGTCGAGGGTCCGGAACAGGACGGCGACCATGATGGCCGCCTTCATGTTCGGCAGCGTCACCCGGGTGAGCCGCTGGGTCCAGTTGGCCCCGTCCACCTTGGCCGCCTCTTGTAGATCCTCCGGCACCTGGGCCAGGCCGGCGAGCAGGAGGAGCGACATGAAGGGCGTCGTCTTCCAAATCTCCGACAGGCAGATGACGAACAGTGACGACCACCGGTGGCCGAACCAGGCGTAGTTGCCGAGGCCGAACCAGTTGTTGATGAAGCCGGTGTCGAGCGAGAAGGCGTACTTCCAGGCGAAGGCGGAGACCACGGTGATGATCCCGTAGGGGATCAGGATGGACGTCCGCACCACCTTGCGCCCGAAGACGACGCGGTGCATGACCATGGCGAAGGCGAAGCCGATCAACAGCTCGATGACCACGGTGACGACGGTGATGATCACCGTGGTGAACACGTCCTGCCACCACAGCCCGTCGGTGAGCACCACCCCGTAGTTGCGCAGGCCGACGAAGGACCGGGCGTTCGGGTCGGTGAGCCGGTAGCTGAACAACGACAGCCACAGGGCGTTGATCATCGGGTAGGCGGTGACGGCCAGCATCACGATCACCGCCGGAGCGGTGAGCTTCCACCCCAGCCGTTTCTCGTTCCGCGTCCGCTCACTGACCGGCGGGATCTCGGCAACAGGCGCCGCAGTAGGGGGAGCGGTGATGGTCATGGGCACCGCCTTTGCGACGAACGGGTGGGGAGGCGCATCACAACAGGACCTTGTCGTGGAGGACGTTGACGATGAGGCTGGCGGCCTTCGCCGGCGTGCGGTTCGGGTCGACGGAGGCCGGCGGGTGGAAGCTGCGCTGCACGGCCGAGCTGACGTCGGTGTAATAGGGCGTCTTCGGGCGGGGGGCGCCACCGCCGATCGAGTCGCGGATGGCGTCGGCCATGGGGAAGATGCGGCGCACGTCGGCGTTGTCGTACACCGCGGCCCGGGCGCCCGGGTTCTTCGACTTGATCATGTACTGGATCTGGCTCTCGAGCGACGTGATGCAGCGCACCGCTTGCACGGCGTCGTCCTTGTGGTGGCCGAAGGCGCCGACGCCCAGGTTGATGCCGCCCAGCGGGGGCTTGCTCTCCGTCCCGGCGTCGACCCGCGGGTAGCGGGCCCAACCGATGTCGTCGAGCACCGACTGGCTGAGGGACCCGGCAGCCACGGCCTCCTGGGCCGCCCCGTAGATGTAGGCCCAGTTGACCATGAAGCCACCGTTGGGTCCCTGGAAGGCGGCCCGCCCAGCTTCCTCGTCGGTGGTCGACAGGGCGGGATCGGCCGCCTTGGAATGGGCCAGCTCGGAGATCACGGCCGCCGCCTTGCGCCCGGCATCCGAGTCGATCGACGTCTTCACGTCCTTGCCCGCCTCGGGGTTCTGCAGGATCTGACCGCCGGCCGAGCTGACCAGGGCGCTGACCAGGACCATGTAGCCCTCGTACAGGTTGCCTTGGACCTCGACCGTCTTACCGTTGTCGGATGCGATCTTGATGATCTGGTCCCACGTGACGGGCTGCCGGGACGGGTCGATGCCCGCTTTCTGGGCCACGGACTTGCGGTACCAGAGCAGCTGCGTGTTGGCCCAGAACGGGGCGGCCACCAGCTTGTTGTTCCAGGTGGCCGAGGCGATCGGACCGGCCAGGACGCCGGCGGTGAGCTCGGCGGCCTCGGCGTCGGAGAACGGGCGCAGGAAGCCGGCGGCGGCGAACTCGGGGATGAACGGCGGGTCCAGGCTCATCAGGTCGATGGAGGAGTCCTTGGCCGCCAGGCGGCGGACCAGCTGCTCGCGCTGGGACGTGGCGTCGTTGGGCAGGGTCGACGTATTGATCCGGTACGCCCCGTTCGATGCCGCGGAGCACTTGGCCGCCAGCTCGGCCTGGCCGCCGTTGTCCGGGTTGATGTACCAGTTCAGGGTGGCCGTGCCGGAACCGCCGCCCCCGCCGCAGGCTCCGAGCACGGTGGCGAACAAGGCGAGGGCCAAGGCCATGGGCCACTTCCGTCCGTTGTCCACGTTGTCCCTCGCTCCTGGGATCCCGTACCAACGACTGCGCCGCTCCTCGACGTGCAACCGCTCGTGAACCCATCGCGAGGGTTGCACAGCGGTTTGTTACCAAATGTGCCGCGCTCTATTCCTCGTCGGGGTAGATGCTGGTTCTCTCGTCGTCGAAGATGACCTTCTCCGGAGGCCGGAACCGCAGGACCGAATCGAGGTAGGAGCGCAGCGCGGTCTCGTTGTCGACCTCCTGACCCGCTGCTTCGGACAGGTAGTAGCGATGCTCGAGCAGCTCGTGGAACAGCTCGGCCGGCTCGCGGCGGCCGCTCAGCTCCGGCGGGATGCGGGCCACGATGGGCTCGTAGACCTCGGCGATCCACCGGGCGGCGACGACGGCCTGCGGCTGCGCCCGCCCCTCCACCCGCTGCAGGTGGGCGCCGTAGGCGGCGATGTCGTTGAGCAGGCGGCGGGCCTGGTTCTCCTGCACGTACAGGCCGGTGAGGCGCTGCAGCTCGCGCGAGTGGTGGCCCTCCTCGACCAGCGCGGGGGTGACCCGGAGCCGGTCGCCCTCGGCTTCGTGCTCCACGATGAGCTCCCCGACGTCGAAGCCCAGGTCGTTGAGCCGGCGGATGCGGCCCTCGATCAGGTGGCGCTCCCGGATGTCGACTTCGAGGCTGGCGGTGAGCTCGTCCCAGAGCAGCGTGTACCGCTCCTCGACGAGGTCGGCGAGGGCGAGGACGTCGATGTCGGGCGACAAGAGCCCCTCGGCCTCCAGGTCGAACAACCCCCCGGCGATGTTCTCCCGGGCCAGATCCAGGTCGGACTGGCGCATGCCGGTCTGGATCGGCTGGCGGCGCTCGGTGGTCTCGGCGTCGACGAGGTAGGCCATGAGCGCACCGGCGTCCCGTCGGAACAACAGGTTGGAGAGCGAGCAGTCGCCCCAGTAGAAGCCCTCGACGTGGATGCGGACGAGCAGGACGACGGCGGCGTCGACCAGCCGGCGACCGAGGCCGTAGCCCCCCTCGACGCTGAACAGGTACCGGAAGGGCAGCGAGTAGTCGAGGTAGCGGGTGACGAGGACACCGTCGACGGGATCGCCGCCGGCGGTGCGGCGGCCGGTGACCAGGCCCACCGCCTCGACCACCGGCAGGTTCTCGCTCCCGAGCAGGCGGAGCATGCCGTACTCGCGCTCGGCGTCTTCCTCCAGTGTCTCCTTCAGGGCGTACACCCGGTCGCCGTCGCTCACGAAGCGCACGACGTGGCGGCTGACCCCGGCGGCCATTCGCACCAGGCGGGGGTGGTCCCATTTCTCGAGCGGGAGGTCCCAGGGCAGGTCGATGAGGTCGGGCGGCTCCTGGCCGGGCACGAACTGCAGCCGGACGGCCATGGCCGGATCAGCGAGCCCCGATAGCCGTCGCCATTGGCCCATACTTGTCCGCATGCTCTTCGCCCGACACAAGACCCACATGCCGACCGCGGAAGAGGCGCTCCCGGGCCGTGACACACCGATGCGGGTGCCGGCGCGCCACCTCGTCAAGGGGACCCCGCTCCAGCCCCCGTTCCCCGAGGGCATGCAGACGGCGGTGTTCGGTATGGGCTGCTTCTGGGGCGCCGAGCGCAAGTTCTGGACCGCGCCCGGCGTGTACACGACCGCGGTGGGCTACGCCGGGGGCCACACGCCCAACCCCACCTACGAGGAGGTGTGCAGCGGCCGGACCGGGCACACCGAGGCCGTGCTCGTCGTCTTCGACCCCGCGGTCACCTCGTACGACGAGATGCTGCGCATCTTCTGGGAGAACCACGACCCCACCCAGGGGATGCGCCAGGGCAACGACGTCGGCAGCCAGTACCGCTCGGCGGTGTACACCTCGTCGCCCGAGCAGCTGGCCGCGGCCAAGGCGTCACGGGACATGTACCAGGAGCGGCTGACCGCGGCGCGGCACGGCGAGATCACCACGGAGATCGCCGAGGCCGGGGCGTTCTATTACGCCGAGGATTACCACCAGCAGTACCTGGCCAGCCACCCGAACGGGTACTGCGGCTTGGGCGGCACCGGCGTGAGCTGCCCGGTCGGCCTCGGCGCCTGACGCTGCCCCTGACCGCCCCTTAAGGGACCACGGTGACGGGCCAGCGGCCGGCGCGAACCAGCCGCAGCCCGAGCGACCCCACGATCCGGTGCCCGGCGTGCTCCGACGCGCCCACGACGACGGCGTCGGCCTGCTCCTCCTCGGCGACGCGGCTGAGCTCGCGGAACGGGTCGCCGGACGGCGTGACCAGCGTGACCGACGGGATGCCGTAGTAGGCCTTGCCCCACTCCACCATCCGGCCGAGGCGGTCGACCTCCTCCTGGCGAGCATCGGCGAGGACGGCGGCGGTCTCGGCGAACAGGTCGGCGGGAGAGCCCTGCGGGAGGACCCAGACCGCCACCAGCCGGGCGCCCTGGCGGCGGGCGAGGCCGGCGGCATACGCCCCGGCGCGGAACGAGGACTCGGACCCGTCGACGCCGACCACGATGACCCGGGGGCCGTCGGTCCCGAGCTCGAAGCCGGAGCCGGAACCGGAGCTGCCGGGCACCGGTGACCGCGGTGCGCCGCTCGCCATGGTCCCACCCTAGGCAGCCCGTGTCGCCCGCCGGCGGCCACGGTTAGGCTCTGCGCCGGACCAAGACAGGGGCCCTCCGCCGAGGGGTGGACCCGTGGGTGGGCATGGCCACTGACCTACGCAGGATTCCGGGTGTCGAGCCGGGGAGGCCGAAGCGGGGGCGGGCGCGCCATCGCGACTCCTGGAGCTTCGGCACCCCGGCGGGCCGGCGCTGGTCGCTCCGGCCGCGCCGGTCGGCGATGGGCCGCCGCCGGCGGCTATCAGGGATGACCGTCGCCCTCACCGTGGGCTACGCCGCCGCCGGCCTGTACGGGCTGAACGCGCTGCGCAGCTTCACCCACGCCGAGGTCCGGGTCGACGGCCTCCCCGATCGGGCCGTCCTGACCTCGGCCGCCCTCGTCGTCCGCACCGTCCGCTTCGACATCGATCCTGCCGACCACATGGACCGGGTGGACGTACAGCTCGACGGAGTGCGGGTGCCGGCGGCGGCCAGGCACACCGAGGGGCCCACGGTGGTGTGGCGGCCCGGCCCCCTGGCCGAGGGGCCGCACGAGGTCACCGTCTCCGTCCCCCGCCCGGGCATGGGCGACTACCGGTTCCATCGGCGGTTCACCGTGGACGACACTGCGCCCCGCATCGACGTTCCGGCCCTGGCCGACCCGGTCGACATGTGCGCCCCGGTGACCATCCGTGGGCAGGCCGAACCGGGCACCACCCTGACCCTCGACGGCCAGCCCGTCCGTCTGGCGCACGGCGGCGCGTTCACGCTGTCGTTCGACCGCACCCCGGACGCCCCCTTGCAGCTGGTGGCCACCGATGTGGCCGGGAACCAGACGAGCCGGGAGGTCATCGCCCCCGTGCGCTACCCCGGCGGCCAGGGCGTCCACGTCACCGACGCGGCCTGGGGCTACGAGCCCCTGCGCAAGGGGATCATCAGCCTGATCGACGCCGGCCTGGTGTCCACCGTCGAGCTTGACCTGAAGGACGAGAGCGGGATCGTCGGCTACGACTCCCATGTCCCGCTCGCCATCCAGGTCGGGGCGGTGCGGCCGGAGTTCAAGCTGAAGGACGTGGTGGCCGACCTCAAGGGGCGGGGCGTCCGGGTCATCGGGCGCATCGTCGCCTTCCGCGACCCGCCGCTGGCCCGCTGGGCGTGGGACAACGGCAAGCGCGACTGGGTCGTCCAGACCGCGGACGGGACCAAGATGCTCGACACCTACGGCGGGTTCACCAACCCGGCCAGGCCGGAGGTCCACCAGTACAACCTGGACATCGCCCTCGAGGCGGCCGATGCCGGGGTCGACGACATCCTGTGGGACTACGTCCGCCGGCCCGAGGGCGACCCGGCGACCATGCGGATCCCCGGGCTGCCGGAGAACACGTCGAACGCCATCGTCACCTTCCTCTCCACCACCGAGGCTGCCCTGCACCAGCGCTGCGTCTACCAGGGCGCCTCGGTCTTCGGCATCGCCGCCAGCCGCCCCGATGCGGTGGGCCAGGACGTCCCTCGCATGGCCCGCCACGTCGACTACCTGGCCCCCATGCTCTACCCCTCGCACTGGGTCAACGGCGAGTACAACGTGGCCAACCCCAACAAGCAGCCGTTCGACATCATCAAGGCCTCGCTGGCCGACTTCCAGGCCAAGACCGCGGGGACGGGCATCGCCCTGACCCCGTGGCTGCAGGACTTCAGCCTGGGCCAGGCGTACGGCCCGGCCCAGGTGCGGGCCCAGATCGACGCCGCCGCCTCCCTGGGCGTGGGCGACTGGCTGCTGTGGAACGCGGGCGGTGTCTACACGACGCAGGCGCTGAGCCCGTCGCTGGTGCAGGTCAGGCGGTAGAGCGCTCGTTCGCGGGCAGGGACTCGGCGAAGAGCATGATCCAGGCCAGCACCAGGCCGTCGAGCAGCAGCATGGAAAAGAAAAAGAACTCGACGTGCCGGTACTGGCCTTCGAGGCCGACACCGTCGACCACGCTCGGAAAGGCGGCCACGAGGGCGATGCCGGCGAACATGACGACGGCGATCCAGTTGCCGAGCTCGTTGACCCCCGCCGGGGTCCCGGCCGGCCGGCGCTGCAGGGCGACGAGCAGCAGGATCGCCACCGCCGAGGTGACGCCGAAGGCCACCTTCCACAGCGTGGTGCTGTCGGCGTTGATGAGGGCCAGCAGGGCCATCAGGCCCGGGAGGGCGAACATGATCGACACCGCCGACGCCCGCCGGTACTGGTCCCGGTTCTCCATCCACTCCCGGAACCGGGCCTGGGCCACGAACATCCACAGGCCGAACACGGTGAAGGCGATGGTCGAGAAGGTGCCGTAGAAGGCGCTGAACACGGCGGAACGGTACCCGAGAAGTTCCCCGAAAAGCCGCTCAAGTTCCGCCCCCACCCTGCCGACGCGGCAACCGACCCGACAAACGGAGTGACCGGGGGGTCCAATTGAGAAGAAGCAAGTCCGCGGGCTTCCTCGCCATCGGCCTGGGAATCCTGATCATCGTCGGCGCCGCCGTCCTGCCGGTCAGCCCGGCCACCGAGCGCCTCGGCCCGTTCCACGTGAACCTGCGGAGCGACAACTGCGGCCCCGCCGGCTGGGTGGCCTTCCGGGAGCCCGACACGGAGTGCGGGACGACGGCCTACAAGAGGCTCCTGACGACCACGCCGATCGGTCTGCTCGTCGTCGCTCTGGGCATGGCCATGTTCGCCGGCGGCGACCAGCGCCGGGGCTCCCGCGTCGAGGCGCCGCTGCGCCGGGTCAGCTCCGGGGGCCCGGGTCGGGCTCGGGGTCGCAGTCGAGGCAGTAGACGTTATATGCCCGGTTGATGACCGGCTGGGCCACGTTCCGCACGGGGATCCCGCCCGGCGTGAAGCCCTTCTCGGTGCCGCCGTGGGCGTGGCCGTGCACGGCCAGGTCGGCGCCGGCCCGGTCCACCGCCTCGCCCAGCAGGTAGCTGCCGAGGAAGGGGTAGATCTCCAACCGCTCGCCCTGGAGGGTGCCCGCGGTCGGGGCGTAGTGGGTCAGGGCGACACGATGACAGGCCCCGGCGGCCGTCAGATCCTCCAGGGCCTGGCCCAGGCGACGGGCCGCCTCCTGGGTGTGGCGCACGAACTCCTTCATGAGCGGCTCGCCGAAGTCCGTGCCGCACGCCCCGGCGAATCCCCCGCCGAACCCTTTGGTCCCGGCGACGCCCACGGGGGTCCCGCCGACATCGACCAGCGTCCCCTCGCCTTCCAGGACCCGGACGCCCACGTCCTCCAGGACCTCGGCCACCGCCTTCTCCTGGTCCGAGTGGTAGTCGTGGTTGCCCAGGACGGCGACGATGGGCACCGGGACGTCGCCCAGCTCCCGGGCCAGGACGGCGGCCTCCTCGGGCACGCCGAGGCGGGTCAGGTCGCCGGCCAGGAGGAGCAGGTCGGCGTGCTCGGCGAGGGTCTCAAGGTGCGGTCGCAGCGCGCCCGCCGAGTCCTGGCCGAAGTGCACGTCGCCCACGGCCGCGATACGAATCACCGAATCTCCTCCACCCGGGGGGCGTCGGCCACGGGGGTGACCACGGTCTCGTTGTGGACCTCGAACTCGGGCAGGATCTCGGCGGCGACAACCCCCACGGCCTGCCGCCGCTCCTCGGTGGGGACCTGGCCGGTCAGGAACACCTTGCCGGCGACGGTCCGCACCTGCACGCCGAGCTCGGCCACCCGCGTGTCGGTGGCGAGGGCGTCGCGCAAGCGCTGGCGGGCGTAGTCCTCGGGCTCGATCATCCGGTCCCGGTCATGCCTCGAAGATCGACTCGAACAGGGCCCGCACGGGCTTGACCGGCACGCCGAGGTCGTTGGACTGGGCGTAGAGCAGCAGGCTGAGCACCCGGCGGGCGCCGTGGCGGCGGGCCCGGGAGACCAGGTAGTCCCAGTCGAGGTCGGAGCCGGTGATCACGCCCAGGGCGTCGTGCCAGTGGTGGGGCATGTGCTCGGCCGCGGCCAGGGCCTTGATGATGAGCAGATCCTCCGGCGGGATGATCCGGGCGGCGCAACCCCGGACGTCGGCCACCTGGGCGCGGGCCAACATCTCGTCGTCCAGGTAGATGTCCCCGGTCGACCGGAAGATGACGTCGACCATGATGTCGTCCTTGAACCCCTTGAACAGCCAGGTGGGGTCGGTCTCCTGGGTGGTGAACCCGGCCGAGTCGAGGGCCTCCAACGTCAGCCGGGCCGATTCCGGGCGGACGAAGATGTCGATGTCGTTGGTGCCCCGGGGCCGGCCGAGGGTGGCCGAGCTGATCCCGCCCATGAGCAGGTACGGGATGTCCTTGCCCTCCAGGGCGGCGATCGCGTCGCGCAGGACGGCGAGAAAGCGCCCTTCGTCGACCTCGGCGCCGTCCGGTGGCGGTCCATGGCCCATGGGGTGTGAAGTACCCCCCGCTCCCGGGGGCAAACTGGACGTCATGACCGACCAAGAGGTTCCCGCGCCGGACGCCCTCGAGCAGGCCCAGCCCGTGGCCGCCGATCCTGGGTTCGTCCCGCCCGTCCTCGACGCCGAGGTGCCGGAGGCCGACGCCCTCGAGCAGGCCATCGAAGAGCCGGTCGACGAGGGCGACGAGCTGCGCTGATTCATCCGCCGACGCGGGCGGTGCCGAACACGTACGACGCCATCCACGGAGAGGATCGACATGTACGAGCACAGCTGTGCCAAGGCCGGAGCCGAAGGGTGCGGCTACACCGTCCGCGCCGCCAGCGAGGACGAGCTGAAGGCCAAGGTGAGCGAGCACGCCCGCACGAAGCACAACGTCCAGGGCATGACGGACACGATCTACAACTACCTCCGCGACAAGGCCCGCAAGAACTAGGAGTGCCCCATCAGGTGAGGGGTGCCGGGGTTCTCTAGTCTCGGGGGCCGTGCGCCTCCGCCTGGCCCGGGACCGGCTCGCCATCAGCGGCGCCTGCGCCCTGGTGGCCGGCGTGGTTGCTGCGTTCCTGCTGCCCTGGCAGGTCGCGTCCCTCCTCGGCTGGGACGTGGGGGCGGGCGTGCTGATCGCCCGCGTGCTGGTCGCGGTCCTCCCCCTCGACGGGGCGCGGACCGAGGCGTTGGCCATGCGGGAGGACAACTCCCGGTTCCTGGCCGACGTCCTGCTGGTGGCGGCCAGCGCCACCAGCCTGGTCGGTGTGGGCCTGACGCTGCTCAAGTCGCAGTCCGAGAAGGGGGCGGCGCTGGCCGGCTACACGGCCCTCGTCCTCGTCACCGTGCTCCTGTCCTGGATGACCGTCCACACCGTCTACATGCTGCGCTACGCGCGGCTGCACTACGTGACCGGGGGCGGTGTGGACTTCCCGGGCGACGAGGCCCCCGACTACCGCGACTTCGCCTATCTGGCCCTGACCATCGGCATGACCTACCAGGTGTCCGACACCGGCTTCACGAACAAGCAGCTCCGTCGCGTCGCCACCCACCACGCCCTGCTGTCGTACCTCTTCGGCACCGTCGTGGTGGCCGTGACCATCAACGTGGTCGCCTCACTGGTCAGGTAGGCGTTCGTCCCCGCTACCCGCCGGCGACACCCAGCTGCTGCATCATGGCCAGGCTGTCGAAGCCGCTCCATCCTTCGGCCATCCGCCCGTCCTCGCCGAGGACGTAGAGGATCCCCGAGACGTCGATCGCCCGGCCGGTGGGAGCCAGGGGGCCGAACTGCCCGGTGTGCGTGCCGACGAACGTGTAGCGAGCCGAGGCTCGACCTCCGTCAGCGATGAGGTCGTCGACCGTGAATGCGATATCGGGGAAGCCCGTGCGAAAGTCGAGGACGCGCTGGGTGAGGCCGGCATAGCCGACGGTGTCGCCAGTGCTCACGGGAGCGTGCAGGACGTACGTCGGTGCGTAGATCTCCTCGATGACATCGATGCGGCCTTGGTTGAGCACCTCCTCGAAATGACGTCGGACCTGCAGCTTCAGCTGCTCTTGGGACACGACAGTTCCCCTTCCGGCTTCACTGGCGCCGAGACCTCGGCGCCGTCGATTTTCGGGTGATCCTAGAGGGGGCCGGGGGCCTGCGAGCGGCTTCGAAGGAACCGACACTGGTCGTCGCTTTGCACGGGGGCACCGAACGCCACCCAATCGTGGGTCAGCGTCGGCCGCTCGGTCCCAACCGCGGCGCCCACGTCGGCCTGCTTGTCGCGCTGGGCGCCTTGACCGAAACCAGCACGAGCCACGTCGACAGCGACCCGCCCGCCTCGATGAACGCGTCGTCGAAAGACGCGGCTGACCTTGGCAGCCCGGCTGAGCTGCCGCTGATCGAGGGTCCCGTCATCCCTCCTTGAGCGACCAGATGGCCATGTTCGGGTAGTCGCGGCCAGGCGTTTCAGATCGTCGGAATCCACGGTCGCGACAATGCCGCCGCCGAGCCGGATGGCGCTGGCCACTACGATGGCATCGACTGCCGATCCAGTCCCCGCGCCGGAGCGAAGCTGGCCCGCGAGACGGGTCGTCCGGAGATCCAGAGCCAGGCGGCGGACGCCGTTGACGAACAAGCGATCGACGCAGGCGTCGCTCGCATCACCCCGGTAGACCTCCGCCAACACCGGGAGCGGGACGACGCGCTCGGCACGCTCGCGCTGCGCACGACGGGCGATGGCAAGCGCTCGCTTGCGCAAGACTCCGCGCGATTCGGGCCGCGAGAGCGCGTTGACCGCCTCGGTGTCGAGGATCAGGAAGCGCGCCAGAAGCGCTCGGCCTCGGCGTCGACGTCTTCGGGAACTGGCCCCGTTTCAGCCTCGATGTCGTCCAAGAGGCGGCCGAAGGCTTCGTTGTCCAAGTCCCGACGTACAGCGGCCTCGACGAACGCGGTCACTGCGTCGTCGCCGGCTACTTGCTGCACTTTCGCGACGAGGTCAGCATCCAAGTCCACCGGCACCGTAGCCATGCGGACATCGTACGAGATCTCGTCGCTTGTCCAAGCGCGTTCCGGGGCGCGGGCTTGCCCGTTCGCCCGGGCACGTTCACGGAAGCTCACAGCGCGCTGTGAGGGAGTTCCCAGCTTGGTCCGCTGTACTGGTCCCATGACAGAAGCGAGAGTCCTGGTGGCCGACGACGAGGAGTACATCCGGGACCTGGTCTCGTCGGCGCTGCGGATCGCCGGGTTCGAGTCGCTGACCGCAAACGATGGCTCCCGTGCGCTGGCCGCGGTCGCGTCCCACCACCCCGACCTGCTGATCCTCGACGTGGGCATGCCGGGACTCGACGGCTTCGAGGTGTGCCGGCGGCTGCGCGCCGACGGCGATGTCACACCGGTGGTGTTCCTCACCGCCCGCGACGCGAGCGAGGACAAGATCAGCGGCTTCACCAAGGGCGGCGACGACTACCTGACCAAGCCCTTCAGCCTGGAGGAGCTGATCGCCAGGGTCCGGGCCGTGCTGCGCCGCACCAAGGGGACCGGCGAAGCGGTCAACCGCCTCCAGTACGACGACCTGGAGATCGACGAGGACATGATGCGGGTGAGCCGGGGCGGGCGCTCCATCCAGCTGTCGCCGACCGAGTTCAAGCTGCTGCGCTTCCTCATGATCAACCGGGAGCGGGTCCTGTCCAAGAGCCAGATCCTGGACCACGTCTGGCAGTACGACTTCGGCGGGAGCGGCGGGGTGGTCGAGAACTACATCTCCTACCTGCGCAAGAAGGTGGACCACGTCGAACCCGCCCTGATCCACACCGTCCGGGGCTTCGGGTACGTGCTGCGCCGGGAACCGTGACCGCGACCGCGACCGCGACCGCGATGCGCCGATGATCCGCCGGCGGTTGGTGGCCGTCATCCTGGCCGTCGTGGCCGCGGTCACCGGGGGTGCGGGGGTGCTGATCGTCGTCACCATGGAGCACCGCCTCATCGCCGACGTCGACCAGGAGCTGGCCACCCAGACCACGGCAGTGGCGCCGCACGGCGGGTTCGGCCGCCGGCCCACGCCCGGGCCTTCCCCCGGGCAGCCGGACGAAGGGTCGCCCTTCGACGTCCGGCGGTACGCCTTTGTGAGCCGGGACGCGGCGGGCAACGTGGAGTCCACGGTGGCGTCCGGGCGGGGCGACGATCCCGACCCGCTGCCCGACGTGTCGCACGTGACCACGCCGGGCGCCCCGGTGACGGTCGGGTCGGTGGGCGGGGGCGACCTCCACTACCGGGTGCTGGTGACCCGCCAGCCTGACGGCGGCACCCTGGCCGCGGCGATCTCCCTGCGCGACGTCGACGCCACGGTGCGCACGGCCACGGGCACGGTGCTTGCCGGCTGCGTCCTGGCCGTGGCCCTGGCCGGGATCATCGTGTGGTTCACCGTTCGCCGGGGCCTCCGCCCCATCGACGAGATGATCTCCACCGCGGAGCGGATCGCCGAGGGCGAGCTGTCCGAGCGGGCGCCGCTGCCCAAGGGGGCCAGCGAGGTCGCCGACCTGGGGAACGCCCTGAACCAGATGCTCGACCGGATCGAGGATGCAGTGGCGGCCAAGACCGCGTCGGAGGCTCGCACCCGCCGGTTCGCGGCCGACGCCTCGCATGAGCTGCGGACCCCGCTGACGTCCATCCGTGGCTATGCCGAGCTGTACCGCCAGGGGGCCAACGGGCCGGGCGACGTCGAGCGGGCCATGGCTCGGATCGAGCGGGAGGCCGTCCGCATGACCGACTTGGTGGAGGACCTGCTGCTGCTGGCCCGCCTCGACCAGGGGCGGCCGCTGGAGGCGGCGCCGGTCGACCTGACCGCCCTCGTCCTCGACGCCGTGACCGCGGCCCGGGCCGTCGAGCCCGATCGCCCGCTGCAGGTCGACGTCGGCCAAGTGCCCGTGGTCGCCACCGGGGACGGCCACCGGCTGCGCCAGGTGGTCGACAACCTGCTGGCCAACGTGCGAGAGCACACCACGCCGACCACCGCGGTGTCGGTGACACTGGCCGCCGACGAGGCGTCGACCACGCTGGTCGTCGCCGACGACGGCCCGGGGATGACCTCCGACGAGGCGGAGCGTGTCTTCGACCGCTTCTGGCAGGGCGAGCCCACCACCGAGCACGCCCGCAAGGGCACGGGGCTGGGGCTGTCGATCGTCTCGGAGATCGTCGCCGCCCACCACGGCGACATTCGCCTGGACACCGCGCCCGGAGGGGGGGCTCGTTTCACGGTGATCCTGCCGGTGGGTGCCAGCCCGCCGGGCCCGGGCCCCATCGTTCCCGCAGTCAAGACTGTTGAAAGGACGATCCGATGATCGACGACGACGAGCAGCTCGGGCGCATCCTCAGCCGGCGGGAGGCCCTGCTGCTCCTGGGCGGGGCGGCCGCCGTCATCCTCCCCGCCTGCGGTTCGAGCGGGAAGTCCACCGCCTCCCCGGCGACATCGACCACCGTGGCCACGACGGCGACGACCGCGGCCCCTGCTACCGCGGCGACGGTGGCCGTCGCCACCCCGACATGCGTCGTCAAGCCCGAGCTGACCGAGGGGCCGTACTTCGTCGACGAGAAGCTCAACCGGTCAGACATCCGGCCCGATCCCTCAGGCGGGCCGACGGCCGACGGCGTCCCCCTCACGCTGGCGTTCCGGGTGTCCCGGGTCGGTTCGGCGGGCTGCGTCGCCCTGGCCGGGGCCAACGTCGACGTGTGGCAGTGCGACGCCACCGGCGTCTACTCCGACGTCGCCGCCAACCGCAGCGTGGGCAAGAAGTTCCTGCGCGGCTTCCAGACGACGGACGCCAACGGGGCCGCCACCTTCACCACCATCTACCCGGGTTGGTACATGGGCCGGGCCGTCCACATCCACTTCAAGATCCGCACTCCCCAGGGGCAGGCCTTCACCAGCCAGCTGTTCTTCGACGAGGGCGTCACCGATACCGTGCACGCCAAGGCGCCCTACAGCAGCCACGGCAAGCGGGACACCACCAACTCGGCCGACAGCATCTACCGGCAGAGCAACGGCCAGCTCCTGCTCCCGGTGAGCCCGAGCGCCACCGGCTACGCCGGCACCTTCGACATCGGGCTGCAGGCCTAGGCGTTCGGGGCCGACGAGGTCATCCGGGGCCGGAAGGGCGGGGCGTCGCAGACGTGCACCACGCGGTCGAGGGGGAGGAACAGATCCTCGCCGTCGCGCACCACCCACAGCGAGCCCCGCCGGGCCAGGACGAGGGGGACACGGTCGAGGACGCTCCCGTCGGCCAGGCGGACCGTGACGGCCCGGCCTTCCAACTGGCGGATGTCGCGCAGCTGCTGGGTGTACATGTCCCCCAGAGTCGGTAGGGGCCCGGCCTGATACCTCTTGATCAGCCCAGCTTGGCGCGGAGGAACTCCAGGGTGCGGACCCATGCCTGGCGGGCGGCGTCGTCGTCGTAGACCTCGGGCCGGGTGTCGTTGAAGAAGGCATGGGTGGTGCCCGGGTAGGTGAAGACCCGGACCTCCTTCCCCAGCTCCTGCAGCCGGGCGACGAAGGAGGCGACCGCCTCCTGGTTGGCGAGGTCGTCGTGCTCGGCGTAATGGCCCTCCACGGACGCAGTGAGCGCCGACCAGTCGGGCTCGGCCCCGTTCGGGGCGATGCCGTAGAACGGGACGGCGGCCCGGATGGTGTCCGGCCGCAGGGTGGCCAGCCACAGGGCCAGGCCGCCTCCGGCGCAGAAGCCGACCACGCCCGCGCCGCTACCTCGGACAGCCTCGTGGGCCATGAGGAAGTCCAGGCCACCCGAGAGATCCTTGGCCGCCCGCTCCAGGTCGAGGGCCATCAGCGCCCGCATGGCCTCGTCCGGCTCCTTGTTGGGCACCTTCTTGCCGTGGTACAGGTCGGGGGCCAGCGCGGTGAAGCCCTCGGCCGCGAACCGGTCGCAGACCTCGATGATGTGGTCGACCAGGCCCCACCACTCCTGGACCACGATGACGCCGAGCCCGGCGCCTTCCGTGGCCGGGGCCAGGTAACCGCCGCCGGTCGTACCATTCGTCGGGAACTCCACCATCTCGCCCATGGCCGCCTTCTTACCCAAGCGGCGGCCCCGTCAGCTCCGGAGCATCGGGGCAGTCGGCCCGAGCCAGGGCGTCGGCGGGGGCCATCGGCCCCTCGGGGCCGAGGACGGCCGTGACCAGCTCGAGGGGCACGAGCTCCCAGTCGGCGTCCCAGGGGTCGAGGGCCGAGGCCACGCCTCGCGCCATCGTCTCCCACAGCCGCTCGGGGAGGACCCGTCCCACACCGGCCACCACCCACACCGGGATCTCCTCGGTGTAGGCCACGGCGGCCGCGGCCCGGGACCCAGCCACGGCCATGAACCCGCCGGGGCCCAGCGCCGAGGCGTCGAGGAGGACCAGGTCGGACGCGCCCACGGCGGCGGCGACCCCCGACTCGGGGACCAGGGTGGCGTCCGTCCCCGTTCGGTGGAGCCCGGTGACCAGCGGGGACCCGTCGCCCAGGGCGTCGACGACCAGGACCCGGGCGTCGCCCCGGATGCGGAGCGTGTCCGTCACCTGTTCCGGCCAGCCGAGGACGAGCACGGTGGCGTCGTCGGGAAGGTGGGCGGCGACGACCCCGGGGGTCGGGTCGTCGCGCAGGGCGGCGGCCGCCCGCCACGCCTCCCGCTCGGGATCGGCGGCGGCGACGACCCGTGCGGCCAGCCACCAGACCGGCCCGGCCGTCGCCTGGCGCTCGAGCAGGCGCCGGCAGGCCATGACCAGGGCCCGGGGATCCTCGGCGCAGCCGGCGAGGGCGGCGGCGGCCTCTTGCGCCAGCAAGCCGGGGTCCTCGGCGGAGGCCCGGGCCACCATGCGGAGTCGCTCCATGGGGTGCATCGGACCGCCGCCGGACCTACTTTCCGGGCTTGAAGACCATGAGGAACAGCACGATGACCCAGCACAGGTTGACGATGGCCCCCGAGATGGCCGCCTTGCGCCCCAGCGCCTGCATCTGCAGGGACTGGGCGCCGTCGGCCCCGCTGCGCAGGGCCAGCATCTTGCGGATGGCCGGGACCTGCTGGGTGATGGCCACCACCAGCAGGACGATGTAGAGGAGCATCGAGATCCCGACCCACGGCTGGCTGAACTTCCACGTGTCGTCGCTGAGCAGGATCAGCAGGATGCCGAGGATCGGCACGCTGTAGACGGCCATGGTGGGGGCCAGGCTCGTCACCTTGAGCGTGGTCTCGGCCACCGCCAGTCCCTCACGCCCCGGGCGGTTCCGGGCCTCGTTCCCGTAGAACCCGGCGATGAACATGCCGCCGAAACCGATGATCACCGCCAGGATGTGCAGGACCAGGACCAGTTGGTAGAGGTTGGTGTCGACTCCCATGCGCCCTCCCGGCTTCGCTCATCTGAACCTAGCTGGGATACCTTCACCCCGCCGTGGCAGCCAACCCTCCCCCCGACCTCGTCCTGTCGTCGCTCACCGGGCGCTCCCGCAGCGTCCGGGAGTGGGTCACGACGTTCCACCTCCTCGTCGTCGCCGTCGACCCCAACAGCGTGCAGAGCCGGTGGATCGTGCCTACTGCGGCCCGGGTCCTCACCGTCTACGAGCAGGCCGACTGCCGGGTGGGCTGGCTGGTGGCCGGGGACGCCAAGGACGCCCGCCGCTTCCTGGGCCGCTGGGCCACGGACATCTTGACCTTCGTGGACCCGGACCTCACCGCCATCAAGGCCTTCGGACTGGAGCGGCTGCCGGCCATCCTCCACCTGAACCAGGAGCTGCAGGTCATCAACGCCGTGGAGGGCTGGGAGCCCTTCGCGTGGCGCGCCCTGGCCACCGAGCTCTCCCACGTGATGAGCTGGAGCAAGCCCCTGCTGCCGGCGCCGGGCGATCCCGGCCCGTTCGACGGCGCGCCCCTCCCTCGCGTCTAGGTCCCGGTCCGGCGGCGCTGCCCGCTGGTGAGCGACATGGCCGCCAGGACGAGCAGCGACGTGGGGGCGTCGCGCAGGTCGCCCAGGACGTAGGTCGACTCGTTGACCGAATCGAGGGCGGAGACGATCGATCCCGCGCCCACCCGCCGTCGCCTCAGCTCCGATGCCAGGACTGTCGCATGGACCTGCACGAAGGGGGACCTCCTCGCCCGCAGTCGTCTGGTCCACCCTCTGCCCCCGAGCCTGTGGAGCACAAGGGGCCATTAACTGTGGATAAGGGTTACAGCACCCCGCCGCGGGTCATGGCTTCGACGTCGAGGATGCGGTCGACCTCGCCCGGGCGCAGCAGCCCCCGCTCCAGGACCACCTCGCGCAGCGTCTTGCCCTCGGCGGCCGACTGCCGCACGACGGCGGCGGCCTCCTCGTAGCCGATGTGGGGGCTGAGGGCGGTGGCCAGGGCCGATGAGGACTCGGCGTTGGCCCGGCAGCGGGCCACGTCGGCCTCGATGCCGGCCACGCACCGGTCGGCCAGGAGGCGGGACACCGCGGCCAGCAGGTGGATGGACTCCAGCAGGTTCCGGGCCATCATCGGCATCGCCGTGTTCAGCTCGAAGGCCCCGGCGGTGGCCCCGAAGGCGATGGCGGCGTCGTTGCCCACCACCTGGGCCGCCACCTGGACGACGGCCTCGGGGATGACCGGGTTGACCTTGCCGGGCATGATCGAGCTTCCCGGCTGCAGGTCGGGCAGGCGGATCTCGGCGATGCCGGCCCGGGGGCCGCTGGCCATGAGCCGCAGGTCGTTGGCCATGCGGGCCAGGGACAGGGCGACGGTGCGCAGCGCCCCCGACGCCTCGACCACCGCGTCCCGCCCGCCCTGGGCTTCGAAGTGGTCGGACGCCTCCCGCAGGGGCAGCCGGCTGGCCGCCGCCAGCCGCTCGATCACCGCGGTGGCGAAGCCGGGTGGCACGTTGATCCCCGTCCCCACCGCGGTGCCGCCCAGGGCCAGCTCGCACAGGCGGGGGAGGGTGGCCCGGGCCCGGTCCACCCCGTGCTCGACGGCGGTGGCGTAGCCCGACAGCTCCTGGCCGAGGGTCACCGGGGTGGCGTCCATGAGGTGGGTGCGCCCGGCCTTGACCACCCCCGCCGTCTCGGCCGCCTTGTGGCGCAGGGCGCTGGCCAGGTGCTGGAGGGCGGGGACCAGCTCCTCGACGATCCCCGTCGCCGCAGCCAGGTGCAGCGCAGAGGGGAACACGTCGTTCGACGACTGGGAGGCGTTGACGTGGTCGTTCGGGTGGACGGGCCGCCCCAGGCGCTCGGCGGCCAGGTTGGCGATCACCTCGTTGGCGTTCATGTTCGACGACGTGCCCGAGCCCGTCTGGAACACGTCGATGGGGAAGTGGTCGTCCCAGGCCCCTGTGGTCACCTCGTTGGCGGCCATGACCACGGCATCGGCGATCTCGCCGTCCACCACCCCCATCCGGGCGTTGATCACCGCGGCGGCGCCCTTGACGGCGGCCAGGGCGGCGATCAGGCGGGGGTCGATCCGAATCCCCGAGATGGGAAAGTTCTCGGTGGCCCGCTGCGTCTGGGCCGCCCACCGGGCCCACGCGGGGACCGCCACCTCGCCCATGGAGTCGTGCTCGATCCGGACGTCGGGGCCTTCTGCGTCTGCCATCGCCGCGGACCGTACCCCGGGAAGCCTTGCAACCGTGGACGGCCGGCGTCTAGGGTTCCGGCGAACCGAGAAGACCCCCGGCGACAAGTGAGGCCCATTGACCCCACGGCACCGGCGGCTCGGCGTCATCGTCGGGATCGCGCTGCTCATGCCCATGTTGACGGCGACGGCTTCCTGGGGAGACCCCCTGGCCGAAAAGAAGGCCGAGGCGGCGCAGATCCAGGCCCAGCTCGAGAAGCAGGGCGACAGGGTCAGCGTGCTGGCCGAGCAGTCCAACCGGGCCCAGCTCAAGGTGGCCCAGGTCGACGAGTCGCTGGCCAAGACCCAGGCCGACGTGGCCCGCTCCGACGAGAAGCTGCAGCAGGTCAAGGGCCTGCTGGCCCAGGCCGCGGTCCTGGCCTACGTGCACGGCGGCAGCAACTCGATGCTCTCCACCCTGGCCCGGGGCGGCAAGGACGACATGATCGTGCGCACTCAGTACCTGCGGGTGACGGCCGCCGACCAGCGCCAGATCATCGGCCAGGTCCGCTCGGCCAGGGAGGACTTTCAGTCGAACCAGGCCCAGCTGCAGGCCGACCGGAAGGCGGCGGCGCAGGCGGCGAGCAGCGCGGAGGCGGCCAGCAAGGCGGCGGCGGCCGCCGAGGACGTCCAGCGGGTCGCCCTGAGCAAGGTCACCGGCGAGATCGGCGACCTGGTGGCCGCCGCCCAGGCCCAGAAGGAGGCGGAGGCGGCCAAGAGCGCCCCCGTGATCCTGGCCGGGCCGACCCCCGTCCCGGTGCCCATCCTGTCACCCGGGCCGGTCGTCACCGAGGCGCCGAAGGTCGCCGCCCAGGCCACGACCACCCCCACCACGGCGGCGGCAAAGGCGGCCACGCCCTCGGAGTCGTCGGCGGCACCGGCGGGGTCCGGAAAGGGGGCGGTGGCGCTGGCCGAGGCCAAGAAGCAACTCGGCAAGATGTACCTCTACGGCGGGGCGGGGCCCGACCGCTTCGACTGCTCGGGCCTCACCGCCTGGGCCTGGCGGGCGGCCGGCGTGAACCTGTCGCACTCGGCCTACGACCAGTGGTTCGAGACGACCCGGGTCTCGGTCAACGCCGTCCAGCCCGGTGACCTGCTCTTCTTCGGCGACGACGGGGTGGAGAGCATCTACCACGTCGCCATGTACGCCGGCGACGGCAACCTCATCGAAGCCTCCACCACGGGCACCCCCATCCGCATCCGCGGCTGGCGCTCCGCCGACCTCGTCGGCGCCGGCCGCCCCGGCTAGCTCGGAACAGGCTGAGCGCCGCCGGAGGCGGCACCACTCACCCGAGGGCGAGCCGGAGAGTGAGGTTGAACCGTGGCCAGACCGGAACCGCTGAGGCCGGAGGCCTCAGCGGTAGACGCCATTGTGGCCGACGTTGTAGCGGCCGGGTTGGGGGAACAGGCTCACCCCGTGGGCACCGGCGCCGGTGGCGATGGTGTTGGTGACCTTGCCGGTGCCGGTGTCGATCACCGAGACCGAGCCCTGGAAGCGGTTGGAGACCCACAGCTGGCTGCCGTCAGCGGAGGTCTGGATCATGTCCGGGCTGCCGCCGACCCGCCAGGTGTCGCGGACCGTCCGGGTGGCGAAGTCGATGATGGAGATGCTGCCCTCCATCCGGTTGCTGACGAAGAGGGTGGCGGCGTCCCGGCTGACGTTGAGGCCGTGGGCGCCCACACCGGTCTTCAGGAAGCCGATCTCGGCCATGGACTCGACGTCGACGATCGAGACCCCGTTGCGGCCCTGGTTGGCCACGTACAGGACGGTGCCGTCGGGGCTCAGCTTGACGTCGATGGGCAGCCCGCCCACGTCGGCCTTGCCCACGAGGGTCATCGCCTGGGTATCGACCTTGACGACCTCCCCGCTGAACTCGGTGCTGGCCAGGAAGTACCGGCCGTCGGCGCTGAAGTCGGCGTGGTCGACGCCGGGCCAGGGGATCCCCACGCTCTTGATGAAGGTCCATGAGTTGGCGTCGTAGAAGTCGAGGCGCTGGAACCGCTCGGCCACCACGATGGCCTTGGTGCCGTCAGGCGTGAAGTACAGGTTGTACGGGTCGGTGATCGGGATGGTGCCGGTGGGCTTGCCGGTTCGGGGGTCGATCACCGTGAGGCTGTTGCTCTCCGTGTTGTTGACGTAGAGCTTGGTCAGGTCCCAGGACGGGGTGACGTGGTGCGGGCGGATGCCGACGTTGAACCGGTCGATGACCTTCATGGTCGACGGGTCGATCACGCTGACCGTGCCGGCGTCGCTGTTGGGGACGTAGGCCCGCAGGGGCACATCGGCGACCGCCGGGCTCAGTTGCGGCGAGGTGATGTAGGAGTAGACGTTGACCCGACCGGGAGCCGGCGCGGCCGCCACTTGACCGGTGGTGGCGGGTGGGAAGGCGGGCCCGGCCGGCTGGGGCAGCGCCGGGCCCAGGCGGGGCGCGCTCAGGTCCGGGGCCGGCGACATGGCCGGCGGCGGCCCGGACCGGGCGGGGAAAACCCGTGCTACTTCGCCGTCAGGAACGGCCACGGCGCCGCCGGTGTCCAGCCCTCCGGCGGAGCGCAGGTTGCGGACCAACGGCCGGGGCGGGGTGACGCCGTCCTCGACGACGGGTGCCGGGGCCGACCGGTACGAAAGGGTGCCGGATTCGGTGATCGTCGCCGCGCCGCACCCCACCAGGGCGAGACCCATCACGACGAATGCTGCGATCGGCCCCCGCCTCATCGACCGGTAACCCTAGCGGGTCGGACGGCGGTAGCAGCGCGGCGACCATAGCCGCCGGTACCGTTCCCGGACGATGCCGGCCGACCAGGTGTACGTCGCCGTCTCGGGGGGCGGGCAGGCGGATCGGGCGGCCTGCGGGGCCGCCGAGGAGGTCGGCCGGGAACTGGCCCGGCGGGGCGCGGTCGTCGTCACCGGGGGCCTGGGCGGGGCCATGGAAGCGGCCTGCCGGGGTGCCAAGGAGGCCGGGGGCGCGACCATCGGCATCCTGCCCGGCGACGACCGGGCCGAGGCCAACCCCTGGGTCGACGTGGCCGTGCCCACCGGGCTCGGCGAGGGCCGCAACGCCCTGGTGGTCCGGGCCGCCGACGCCGTGGTCGCCGTGGCCGGCGAGTTCGGCACGCTGTCGGAGATCGCCCTCGCCCTCCGGCTGGGCAAGCCGGTGGTCGGCCTCGACACCTGGGAGCTGGGCCGGGCCGGGGCGCCCGTGCCGGCCATCGTCCGGGCGGCCACCCCGGCCGAGGCGGCGGAGCTCGCCGTCGCCGAGGTCAGGAAGCGGCGCGCACGACCGACAGGATCGTGAGGTAGTGGCAGACGCAGGCGGCGGCGACCATCCCGTGCCAGACCTCGTGGTAGCCGAACCAGCGGGGTGACGGGTTCGGCCACTTCGTCCCCAGCACGACCCCGCCGACCGTGTAGGTGACGCCGCCGGCGAAGAGGAGGCCCATCTGCCCGCCGCTCAGGATCCGGCTCAGCTGGGGGAGGGCCAGGACCATCGCCCATCCGAGGACGATGTAGCAGGCCAGCCCGAGCACGGCCTTCTCGGCGAACCCGGTGAGGGCGAGGGCGAACCCCAACCCGGCGCCCACCCATACCCCCGTGAGGATGGCCGTCGCCGTCGTGCCCCGCAGGGCCAGGAGGCACAGCGGGGTGTAGGAGCCGGCGATCATGATGAAGATCGTCCCGTGGTCGACCCGGCGCATCCGCCGGCGGCCGTCAGCCGACCACTTCCGGCGGTGGTAGGCGGCGCTGACCCCGAACATGGCGGTCATGCCGATGGCGTACACCGTGGAGGCCAACCGGGCCCGGGCCGACCCGGCGCTGGCGATGACCAGGGCGCCGGCGGGCACGGAGGCGATGAAGCACACCAGGTGGAGCCAGCCGCGCAGCACCGGGGGGAGTGGGTCGACTCGGGCGCCGGGGTCGGCCGGGGTCGGGGCGGGCGACCCCTGGAGGACGTCCGTCACCGGACGCCGATGCGGGTGGGCATGGTCAGCTCGTCTTCTTCAGGATGACCAGGGAACGGGGAGTCAGGGCCAGGTTCTCGTCGGCCAGGAGGACGACTCCCTCCCGACCGGCGGCCCCGGGCTCGGCGGTGTCGAGGACCAGCTCGAAGGTGGCGGCCCATTTGCCGTTGGGGAGCCGGAAATCGACCTGATCGGGGCCGTTTAACAGTACCAGGAAGCTGTCGTCGACGATCTGCTCGCCCCGCGGCCCGGGCTCGGAGATCTCGTCGCCGTTGAGGAACATGCCCAGGGCGACCAGGGTGCCGGACAACCATTGCTCCTCGGTCATCTCGGTGCCGTCCGGCCGGAACCACCCGATGTCGGCCAGGTCGTCGCCGTGGATGGGCCGGCCCTGGAAGAACTTGCGCCGGCGGAAGACCGGGTGCTCACGGCGGAGGGCGATGAGCCGGCGGGTCACGCCGAGCATCTCACGGGCGTCGTCGTCAAGGTCCCAGTGGAGCCAGTTCAGGTCGTTGTCCTGGCAGTAGGCGTTGTTGTTGCCGGCCTGGCTGCGGTCCATCTCGTCGCCGGCGACCAGCATCGGGACGCCTTGGGAGAGCATGAGGGTGGCCAGGAAGTTGCGTTGCTGGCGGTGGCGGAGCTGCAGGATCTCCGGGTCGTCCGTGTCGCCCTCGACGCCGCAGTTCCAAGAGCGGTTGTCGTCGGTCCCGTCCCGGTTGCCCTCGCCGTTCATCTCGTTGTGCTTGTTGTTGTAGGAGACCAGGTCGCGCAGGGTGAAGCCGTCGTGGGCGGTGACGAAGTTGATAGAGGCCGACGGGCCCCGGCCGTCGCCCTGGTAGAGGTCGCTCGAGCCGGTGAGCCGGTACCCCATCTCGGCCAGTGACGTTCCCTGGCCGCGCCAGAAGTCCCGCACTGCGTCCCGGTACTTCCCGTTCCATTCCGTCCACAGGACGGGGAAGTTGCCCACCTGGTAGCCGCCCTCGCCCACGTCCCACGGCTCGGCGATCAGCTTCACGGAGGAGACCACCGGATCCTGGTGGATGAGGTCGAAGAAGGCGGACAGCCGGTCGACGGCGTGGAAGCCGCGGGCCAGGGCGGAGGCCAGGTCGAAGCGGAAGCCGTCGACGTGCATCTCGGTCACCCAGTACCGCAGGCTGTCCATGATGAGGTGCAGGACCTCGGGGTGGCGGGCGTTGAGGGTGTTGCCCGTGCCCGTGTAGTCCATGTAGAGGCGGGGATTGTTCTCGACCAGGCGGTAGTAGGCGGCGTTGTCGATGCCACGGAACGACAGTGTGGGGCCGAGGTGGTTGCCCTCGGCGGTGTGGTTGTAGACGACGTCGAGGATGACCTCGATGCCGGCGGCGTGCAGGGTGCGGACCATGGCCTTGAACTCGCGGACCTGCTGGCCCCGGCTGCCGGCGGAGGAGTAGGCGGCGTGAGGGGCGAAGTAGCCGATCGAGTTGTAGCCCCAGTAGTTGACGAGCCCCCGCTTAGCCAGGTCGTACTCGGACACGAAGTGGTGGACAGGGAGGAGCTCGACGGCGGTGACGCCCAGATCGACCAGGTGGTCGACGGCGGCCGGGCTGGCCAAGCCCGCATAGGTGCCCCGCTGGGCCGCGGGCACCTTGGGGTGGCGGGCGGTGAAGCCCTTGACGTGGACTTCGTAGATCACCGTGTCGTGCCAGGGGCGGCGGGGGTGCTGGTCCTCGCCCCAGGGGAACAGGTCGTCGGCGACCACGGCCTGGGGCACGTGGCCGGCGGAGTCCCGGCCGTCGGCGTCGTCGTCGGATCCCCCGTACACGTAGCCGAACACCGAGTGGTGCCAGTCGAGCTTCCCGTCGATGGCCTTGGCGTACGGGTCGATCAGCAGCTTGGCCGGGTTGAACCGCTGGCCGTACCGGGGTTGGTAGGGGCCCCGCACTCGGAAGCCGTAGTGCTGGCCCGGGCCGACACCGGGCACGTACCCGTGCCAGACGTGGGCGGTCACCTCGGTCAGCGGCAGCCGGGTCTCGATCCCCCGCTCGTCGAGCAGGCACAGGTCGACGCCGTCGGCGGACTCGGCGAAGAGGGCGAAGTTGGTGCCTTCGCCGTCCCAGGTCGCACCCGGCGGGTAGGGTCGACCCGGCCACGTTTCCACGGGCAGTAGCATCTCCCACCGGGACGCTTGCGCCAAAACCCGAGCTTCCCCGGGAGGTCTCCCCTTTTGCAACGCCTGGCTAGCTGGTGGTCAGGGCTGGAACGCCCGTACCGCTTCAACGTGGGTCTCTACGTCCTGGCCTCGATCGCCCTCGTGGCCCTGCTCTTCGAGGTGACGACCGGGACCGACAGCTCACCAAAGCAGCAGGTCGCCACCCAGTCGCCGACCACCACGATCCGCCCCACCACCACCTCGATCCGGGTCACCATCCCGCAGACGAGTTCCAGCCAGCCCGCCCCGTCGACCACCAGCGGCGAGGTCACCACGACGCCGGCCACCCTCGCGCCGGTCACGTCGGGCACGTCGGGTACCACGGCCACCACCCGCGCCCCGGTCGTGAGCACCGCCACGACCCGGGCGACGGACACCACGGTCCCCACGAACACGACCGAGGCGACGACCACGACGACGGCCGCGCCGGAGACGACCACGACCCAGGGCCCTCCGACCAGCTCGATCTACGTCCCGCCGACGCTGGGCCCCACCACCACCAGCCCGGTGGTGACGCTGGCCACGACGACGACCCAGCCGCCCGCCTAGTCGCACAGGGGCGCGCCGGACCCGGCGGCGACCGTTGATAGACAGGGCGGATGAACCTCGATCTGCACGTCTGGCGCTTCGACTGGGCGGGCCCGCCGTCGGCCATGGGCGCACGGGTCGGCGAGCTTGCGGAACGGGCGGAGGGCCTCGGCGTGCGCACCCTGTCCTTCATGGACCACTACTTCCAGATGGACAGGGTGGCCCCGGCCGAGGACCCCATGCTGGAGGGGTACACGGCACTCGGGTTCGTCGCCGGCCGGACCGAGCGGCTGCGCCTCCGGCTGCTGGTGACCGGGGTCACCTACCGGCACCCGGGGCTGCTGGCGAAGATCGTCACCACCCTCGACGTGCTGTCGGCCGGGCGGGCCGAGCTGGGCATCGGGGCGGCCTGGTACGAGCGTGAACACCTCGCCTTGGGTGTGCCCTTCCCGCCGGTGAGCGAGCGGTTCGAGCGGCTGGAGGAGACGCTGCAGATCTGCCTGCAGATGTGGAGCGACAACGACGGCCCGTACGAGGGCCGGCACTACCGCCTGGCCGAGACGCTGTGCCGCCCGATGCCGGTGAGCCAGCCCCGCCCGCGGATCATGATCGGCGGGAGCGGGGAGCGCAAGACCCTGCGGCTGGTGGCCAAGTACGCCGACGCGTGCAACATCTTCGGCCCGGCGGAGATGGTGGCCCAGAAGGTCGACGTCCTCCGCCGCCACTGCGACGCCATCGGCCGCGACCCGAACGAGATAGAGGTCACGGCCATGTTCCGGGATCTACCCGAGGGGGCGACTGCGGCCCAGGTCATCGACGGGGCCCGCCATCTGGCCGCGGTGGGCGTGTCGTCGCTGGTGACCTCCCCCGTCGGCGACGACCCCGCCGCTGCGCTCGAATCCACCTTCGGCCCGGTCATGGACGAGCTCGCCGCTATCACCCCGGCTCGGCTCTAGCTCCCAGCCAGCCCGCGCCGTGCAGCGCGGCCGCTGCGTTTTCAACCGCCGCGGCTCCCACCCAGCCGTCCATTGGGGCGACATCGAACAGTGACCAGCCGGCGGCTCGGGCGCGGGAGCCCTCCACCTCGAGGAGCCGCGCCTCCTCTCCCGGCCGCAGTGTCACGTCGAAGACGTCCAGCGGGTAGGAGAGGCCGTCGCCGACCGCCTTCACGAACGCTTCCTTCCGGGTCCAGCAGTTGAAGAACCCTTCGGTCTTTGAGGAGGCCGGAAGGGTGTGGAAGACGTCGAGCTCGTGCTTCGAGAACACCGTGCGAGCGACGCCCTCCATGTCGGGAAGCTCCCGAATGTGCGCGACGTCGACCCCCAACCGATCCTGCTCGGTGAGCCCGATCAAGGCCAGGTCCTCGGAGTGGGCGACGTTGAAACGCAGCGTCTCCCCAGGCAGCTCCGGCTTCCCGTAGGCGCTGTAGGAGAAACACACGTCGGACGGCGCCCGGTCCAGGTATCGCCCGAGCAGCTCTCGAAGCGCGACCCGGCGCGCGAGATACCGGTTCCGATGAAGGTCGAACACGAAGCTCGACGCTCGGTCCAGCTCGTCAGCGGACAACACCGCCCGAGCTCGCTCCAGGTCCGGCTCGCCGCCGATCCATATCTTCCAGACGCCGACGACGCCGCGACCGATGGCGGGAAGATCCCCCTCCCCCGAAGACCCACTTCCTGCATCAGCTGCTCGGTACACCGCGAGGCGCAATCATGGCTGAACGATCGGACTGGCAGGACGCCGACCTGAACGTCGTGGTCAACCACGACTCCAACCGATCCGTGGCCCATGTGACCGTCCGTCGGGAGTGCCGTCGCTAGCCTGCAGCGATGACCGATCCAGTGTTCGAGTGGATCTGTGAAATCGAGCCGCCGACCTAACCCGACATGATGCACGTGCGTCACCAGATCGGGGTGCTCAGCAAGGTGGCCTCGGCGTATCTGATCCCTGACAACCACGTCGGGCGGGCGACGGTCTCGAGCATTGCCGTGGCCCACGAGGTCGATCGCATGGGTGGGCGCTCGATCGCCTGTCTGAACGCCAGGGATCGCAATGCCCTCGGTTTCCGGCGTGATCTCCTTACCGGTGCGGCCTACGGCGTCGATGAGTTCCTGTTCGTCTATGGCGACGCCCCCAACTCGGGAGCGCGGACCGGCCAGCTGACGGTCCGCTCGATGATCGACTACCTACGTCGGTTCAGCGAGGAGCACCAGGGACATGCCGGCGGGTTCCGCGCTGGGGTGACCACGCGGCTCCGGCCGCTCCCCCCCTGGAAGAAGGCGGCCGACTTCTTGTTCGTACAGGTGTCTTTCGACCTTGAGCTGTTGCTCGCCTGGCGTGACACCATCGAGTTCGAGGGCAACGTGTACGCGGGCGTCATGGTCCTGCCCAGCGCATCGATGGCCCGCAAGCTCGTCGCTGACATCCCCGAGATCACCGTCCCCGCGTCTTGGATTGACGCCATCGAGCGCGACCGGAGCGCGGGCGTCGGCCTTGCGTGCGAGCTGGCACACCGCATACGCGACAGCGGTGCCTTCGACGGCGTCCACCTCATTCCCGGGGTCCGTTACCGCGAGACTGCCGCCCGTCTCGAGAGGTAGCGGATCGCTGACGGCTGTGGCTGCACCGTCGATCCGCTCCCCGACATCAGAGGCGTTGAATGCGGACGGCTGTCGGCAACTTGTCGGCAAGGCGCCGCAGGTCCTCGATGTCGGAGGTGAGAACAGTGTCTTGACGCCTCGAGGCGACGACGACGAGATGGGCGTCGACCACATCCGAGGTCGAGGCCTTGCCCACGAGCGCGCCAACCTCATGGGGGTCATCCGAGGTGAAACCGACGATGTCGCAGCCCCGCAGCATGCGGCGCAGCTGCACCTGTCCCCGCGAGCGGCTGACCTGGGCTACGACAGGTGCGGTCGTCCGCGGGACGAGCCCAAGTTCCAAGCGGGCCCGATGATCGGCCCAGACGTCGCGGTCGTTGCGCTCGGCCACCACGAATACGCCCGCGTCGTAGACGAAGTTCACGCCGGTCGCGCCCGGGAGGCGGCAGCGACATCACTGGCAACACGACGGCGAGCAGCATCAAGCTCATCTGCGGTAAGGGGGCCATATTCCGACTCCCACTCTGAGACTGCCCGCAGGCCGTCTCGCACGAGCAGCGCTCGGCGGGCCGCCTCGGTCATCCAGGCCGAGACGCTGACCCCCTCCTCCGTGGCGGCGGCAAGAACCTGCTCGTGCACATCGGGGTCGACGGTGATCGCCAGCTTCGGCGAGGGTCTCCCACGCGGCATGGTCGTACTCTACTACCGCCGTAGTAGCGTTTCTGCGACACCCGCAGGCGAGTCTGCCAGCTGTCCACGGCCCGTGGGCCTAACGGGGCCGCGCGCTGTACCGTGAACTCATGGCGGCGGCAGGCTGGTACCGGAATCCCGACGGGTCGGGCGGTGAACGCTACTGGGACGGGGTCGCCTGGACCTCCGCCACCCGAATTCCCCCCGTTCCGTCGGAGCCCGCCCCGGGCGGCCGGGTCGCCCGCGGGTTTCGCCTGACTGGGGCAGGTTTGCGGGTCATCGGTGAGCAGCCGGCACTCGTCGGCGTCGTCCTCGTGGGGATGGCCGCTTTCGCGGCGATCTCCGTGGGCTTGTTGTTCGCGGTGTTCGGGCGGTTGCCCAGTGGGCACGACTTTGCCTTCCCCCGCTACCTGTTGGCCATGCCGATCCTCGGGGTCGGTTCGATCGCGTCGACCTACGCCAACTTCGTCGTCACGGTGGCCGCTGACCGGCGGCTGCGGGGCGATCCGATCCCTGTCCGCAAGGCCCTGGGCGTCGCGAACCGCCGGATCAGGCCGCTCGTCGCCTGGTGGGCGCTATCCCTGGTCGTCGGGATGTTCCTCCAGGTCCTCGCAGAGCGCATCAAGGTCGCCGGCCCGATCGCCCGCTGGCTGCTCGGGCTGGCGTGGGGGCTGGCCACCACTTTCGTCGTCCCGTTGCTCGTCCTCGAAGAGGTGACCGTCGGCGACGCCGTGCGTCGGTCCGCGTCGCTGTTCAAGGCGAAGTGGGGCGAGAAGGTGACCGCCGACGCCGCCCTCGGGCTCCCGGCTCTGGTGGTGATGCTGCCCTTGGCCGTGATCGTCGCAGTTGTCGCGTTGAGCTCTCCGGTGTTGGCGATTGTCTTGGGTGTCGTCTTGTTCGCGTTGGTGCTCTCCGTGACCGGTGCGGCCGGCTCGGCTGTGACCGTCGCTCTGTACCACTACGCCGCCGAGGGATCGCTGGCGCCCGGGTTCTCCGCCGCCGACCTCGAGCGCAGGTACCGGCGGCGCTGACCCCTACCCACAGGAGTTCGGTCCGCGGTTTAGCTCCCGCAACGGGCTCGACGGGTCTGGCGTGCGAACGTTCGATCAGCCAGACGCTCTCCAGGTAGCCGGCGCTCAGGCCCGCCGCAGTTGGGGAACAGAGTCCACGGTAACGACACCTACTCGCGACGGAGCGAGAGGGCCAGGCTGGGTACGACGAACGAAGCGAGGAAGATCGGCAGGATACTCTTGCCGGTGCATCGGAAGGCGACGATTTCGCCCTCGGCGGCGTTGAACGTCTTGGTTCGGCTCGAGTTCCGGCCGTTGCTGACCTGCAAGGTGTGACGTCCAGGTTCGATTGGCGTCTCGAACGTGTCGTTCATTTCGACAGACCCGACCCGCTCCCCGTCGAGCGCCATGTCGTAGGTGCCACGGCGGATCTCTGCCCCGATCGCTTTGTGCGTGAGCTTCAGCGTTGCGGACATTGTTGATCTCCTCTTGATCGTGAAAGGGCGAACCGACGGCGCCTCCAAGATGAACGCCATCCGAACCTCCCTGTTGAGACGCAGTTCCTTGCCTGCGCTACCCGGGTCTGGAGCAACGCTCCCCGGGAGGGTGCCGGCCTTGCGGCAGATTCCAACACGGTGCGGGTCACACAAATCCGTGTCGTTTCGTATTTTACCATGCTCCTTTCTTCTTGGGCCGACCCGCGAACATCATCGGCGCACAGAACCACGACTGCCGAAGGTCGACGTCGGTGGCGCGCCCTATTGGGGGATGGGAGCGTCGGCTCGCAGTGGCCGGCCGCGGCACCGGCACGGAGTGGGATCGCCGCTACCTCGCGGGTCGTCGTCGCTGGTCCACGGACCGGGTGCCGGCTCGTCCGGGGGCGTGCTCACGTCCCGCCGAGCTCGACTTGGCGGATCAGGGCCTTGAGGGCAGTGATCTCCTCATGGAGGGCATGGCGACCGGCGTTCGTCAGCTGGACCCATGTGCGGCCGCGCCGGCCCTCGTAGCCCTTCTCGACGGTGATCAGCCCCGCCTTCTCCAGCACGGTTAGGTGTTGGGACAGATTGCCGGCGGTGAGGTCGAGCGTGCTGCGCAGGAAGCCGAACTCGACCTTTCGGGCCTCCCGCGTGATGGCCAGGATGCCGAGCCTGACGCGCTGGTGGACGACTTCATCGAGGCCGTTGACGGGGTGGTCGGTCACGCGGGCGAGGAGCCCGGGTCTCGCTGGATCAGAGCGAGGATGATCCCGCCGATGAGCAGTGTGCTGCCGGTGAGCAGCAGGTGCGGCAGGAAGACCCACGGGGTCGGGTGACGGAAACTCCCGGCGTATATGGGAACCACATTGACAGCGAGATACACGACCGACAGCGAGAACAGGGTCCAACTTCGCTCGATCCGGGCGAGCAGCAGCAGGGCCAGCCCGATGGCGCCCGCCGGGCTCGCCACCCGGCGGAAGAAGTCCACGGGATGCGACGGGCCGAGGCGAAGAGTGTCAGCCAGGAATCCCGGGTGGGCATCTGCCCACAGCGCCCACGCGGTGACGAGCAGGGCGAGGACGGCACCGACGGCGATGTAGGGCAGCACTCGGCTACCGACGCCTCGCTGGTGGGCCCGGTGGACGTAGAACCAACTGATCGCGATGTACGCGCCGAGGAGCGCGACCGGCCAATACCACAGCGCCAGCGTCGACTGGATGACACAGGCAGTCGTCCCGGCATGAAGTGAGGTGCAGTGTCGGTGGGGATGGCCGTACCGGTAGAACGGTGCGGCCGCCAGCGTGACCGTGGCGAAGACGAGCAGCGGGAACCAGGCCCCCCGTTGCATGAGCCGGACTCGCCGGGTGAGGTCGCGGGTTGACGACAGCAGGTCCTGGGGATCGTCGGTTGGAGAAATAGATAGATCTGCCATACAGGCATGTTTGCATGACAAACCTCATGGGTCAAGGCGGACGGCGGTTCGCAAGCGCGAGTACGACTCGGCAGCCGTCGGGCGACGTCGCGACCAGACGCGCGCTTGGGCAGGTCGGCTGCCTGCCTGGTCCTGATCTCCTCGTCGTCGGCGATGACCCGTACGTCGTCACCGCCCGTGCCCGGGGTGGGATTCGAACCCACATGGTCACGAGGACCAGAGGGGTTTAAGCCCTCCGCGTCTGGCCGATTCCGCCACCCGGGCGGTGGGCTCGACCCTACAGGTCCAGGGCGTAGGCGATGAGGTGGAGGCCGCCGTCGAAGATCTGGTCCCGATCGAGGTCGCGGCGGAAGCCGGCCCGCTGGTAGAGGCGCTGCGCCGCCATCATCGACGCGGTGGTGTGGAGGAGGAGCCCGCGCTTGCCGGCGCGACGAGCACGGGCGACCGAAGCAGCGATGAGCGCGGCGCCCACCCCGCGGCCCTGCGCCTCCGGTGCGACGGCGAGCATGCGCAGGCCGGCGAGATCGGGTTCGCCGAACCAGGCGAGGGGCCCTGGCCCGGGGACATAGGCGATCCCCCCCACGAGCGTGCCGGTGTCGTCCACGGCGACGAGGAGATCGGCGACCTCCGACCGACCGGCGACGTCGGCCAGCTCGGCCACGTAGCCGGGGCTCATGTCCTCGCCGAGCAGGTGCTTGTACGCCGCGACCGTCAACCGGGACAGGCCCTCGTAGTCCTCGGGCCGGGCCTCGCGGACCGTGACGTCAGCGCTCATCGTCGACCCAGGATGCCAACGTTGTGACAGCGGGCCGCGGAGCGGACAGGCTAGGGACATGAACGAGCCTGAGGACCGCCCGACGAGCACCGACCAACCGGGCCCGACCGGCGACCAACCGGCCGCCACTTGGGAGGACGTCGTCGATCCCGCGCTCCCCGCGCCACCGCCCGAGGCGCCGCCCGTGGCCCCACCGCCCCCGCCGCCGGCGGCCGTCGACCCCGGTTCCATCGCCCTGCCCGGGACCTGGCCCGAGCCCCGGCCGCCCCGCCAGCCACCGCCGCCGGCCCAACCGCCGGCGGTCGCGCCGCCCGACCGCACGCGCCCCACCCCGCCGCCGCCCCCTGCGTATAGCGACGTCGATCCGGATGTCGACGACGTCGACGACTACGCCGACGACGAGTATTACGACGACGAGCCGATCTCGCGGTGGGCGTCGCTGCTGGCCACCCTCGGCACCGCCCTGATCGGGATCGTGACCATCCAGGTCCTGGCCTCGCTGGTGGAAGGGCTGACCCTGAAGAAGGGCGAGCGGGTCCAGATCCCCGACGACCTGTTCCACCGCCTGGGCTACCCCTTCGGCGGCCTGGGCTCGACCGCGCTGGTCTTCCTCGTCCTCGGCGTGGCCCTCGTCGCCCTCCCGTCCGTGCTCGACGAGGTCCTTTCGGAGTCCCAGGACCGCCTGGTCGGAGTGGCCCTGATCGACGCCATCGTCATGGGCGTCATCATCGCCCTCGGGAGCCTGCTCGCGGTGCGGGCCAACCTCCACGAGTACGCGGCGAAGGGCGTGGCCGTGCCGTCCTACGTGCGGGTGCAGTTCACGAACTTCCTGCTGGGCGCCCTGGGCGCCGCCGCCCTGGCCCTCTTCGGAGCGATCACGGCCATGAACGAGCGCAGCCGAGAGCGCGGCGACTGATCGAAGGCGATCTCGCCCCGGCCCAGCGGCGGGTGGTCGACGACCTCCTGGCCTTCGGGCAGCCGCGGCCCACCTTCGACCCCGCCCTCGCCGCCGGGCTGCGGGCCCGCATGGAGCAGGCGCTCGGGCCGCTGGCCGAGGGCCTGGGCCGGCTGCTGCGCATCAGCAAGCACGACCTGAGCAACGTCCACACGTGCGAGGCCTACTACCGGGCCGAGAAGGACTCGTTCGCGTGGGGGCCGCGCAACGCCTACGGGACCGTCGCCCACCGGGCCCTGCGGCTGTCGGTCGCCCTCAACGGGGAGCCGGACCCCCTCGACCTGGTCGACATGGCCATCGCCGCCTACCTGGCCGACGAGCAGGACGCCAGCCTCGGGCCGTACCTGGCCGGGGCGTCCCGGCTGGAGATGGCCGAGCTGCGGGCGTCGGCCAACGACGTCGTCGTCCAGTTCCTGGAGTGCTTCCCGCCCCTCCGCCGGGAGTGGCGGCCGCGGACCGACACGCCGATCCTGGTCAAGCTCTGCGCCGACCGCATCACCCTGCGAGGCAAGCCCGACCTCGCCTTCGGCCAGGCCCGCGGGAGCGAGTCCGGGGTCCTGATCCTCGACCTCAAGACCGGCTGGAGCTACCCGCACCACTTCGACGACCTGCGCTTCTACGCCCTCCTGCAGACCCTCAAGGTCGGCGTCCCGCCCTATCGCGTGGCCAGCTACTACCTGGACTCCGCCACCTTCCACCACGAGGACGTGACGCCGGCGACCCTCGAGATCGCCGCCGGACGGACAGTCGACGGCGTGCGCAAGATCGTCCGCCTGCTCGACGCGGCCGAGCCGGCGGCGATCACCCCCGGCCGCACCTGCCGCTGGTGCCGCCTCCGGGACGACTGCGACGGCCCCGGCCAGCTTCCCGACCGGGACGGCGACTGACTCGTTTGGTCAATGCGCGGCCCTATTCGGCCCCCGATTGACCAAACGCCGACCACACCTCGGCGATCGGCACCCCCCGCTCGGCGGCGACCGACTCGGCGGCCACGAAGCGGTCCCGGAACCGGGCCGCGGTGGCCCGCAGGGCGGCTTCGGGGTCGATGTCGGCCCGCCGGCACCGGTCGACCAACCTGAACAGCTCCTCGCCCAGCCCGTCCCCGTCGACCGCCGGTGACAGGCCGACGGACGCCGCCTTGCGCTGGACCTTGTGGGCGTAGAGCAGCGACGGCAGGCCTTCGCCGATCCCGTCCATCAGGCTGGCCCGGCCCTTCTCGGCCCGCTTGATCTGCTCCCAGTTGCTCACCACCTGGGCCGGCGTGTCCGCCTCCACGCCGGCGAAGACGTGGGGATGGCGGTGGACGAGCTTGTCGTGCACGGTGCGGGCCACGTCGGCCAGGGTGAACCGGCCCTCCTCGGCGGCCAGGGTGGCGTGGAACACGACCTGGAACAGCAGGTCGCCCAGCTCCTCCTCCAGGTGCTCGAAGCCCTCACCGGCGTCGACGTCGAGGGCCTCGATGGCCTCCAGCACCTCGTAGGTCTCCTCCAGGAGGTGGCGGGTCAGGGTGGCGTGGGTCTGCTCCCGGTCCCAGGGGCAGCGCTCGCGCAGGGTGTGGACCAGCTCGTCGAACCGGGCCACCTCCCGGGCGACGGGGGGGGCGCCGGCCGGCAGGTACAGCGACGTGAGGTGGTCGGGCTCGACCGCCTTGTCCAGGTCGGCCCAGTCGACCGTGGTCACCGACTCCTCGGGGAGGCCGAGCCGCTGCAGCACGGTGACCGGGCCCAGGTCGTCCGCCGACAGCTTGATGTCGGACAGGACCTGGCGGGAGTCGCACTGTGCCACCAGCAGCGGGCCCCGTTCCCCGGCCGCCTCCACCCCGAAGCGCCGCCCGTCGACCACCCGCACGCCCTCGGCCACGGGGTCCACGCCCAGGGCGGCCCAGGCCAGGTCGAGGAACGAGAGCGACGGCACCAGCCGGACCTGGATCCGAGGATCGGCCCGCAGCAACTCCACCGTACGCTCGGCGACGAGCGGCGAGCCCGGCACCGCATACACGACCGACCCGTGCTCGGCCGCCGCCTCGGCCAGCGCGTCGACGATGCCGGCGTAGACGTCGTCGAGGGTGACGGCCGACTCGTACAGCCGGTCGAACGAGACCGCGTCCGCCACGGCCCCAGCCGACGGGTGCCGGGTCGTGCGGACGAAGTGGTGGGGTACCTCGGCGAGGGCGGCGGCGGCCGCGGCGGTCAGCAGGTCCGGGCCGGCGGGGCCGAGCCCGACGACCACCACGGTCGGCGGCACGGCCGGGCTACGGCGGGTTGATCCCGCCGGCGGGGGCGGGGATCGGGGCCGGGCTGACGATGTTGCCCGGGACGGTGGTCGAGTCGGCGGGCCGGGCCGGCGGGACGACACCCGGCGCCGACCCCTCCTTGTTGAAGGTGCCGTACTTGGGGTTGACCTCGATCTTGGCCTTGGCGACCGCGTCCTGCAGCCAGGTCAGGAGCTTCTCCTGCCCGCTCTGGGCCAGCTTCTGCCGGGCCTGGTCCTTGACCTTGTCGTAGGCCGGCACGTCACGCGACGTGACCTTGATGATGTGCCACCCGAACTGGGTTTGCACGGGGCTGCCGACGGCGCCGACGGGCTGGTTGAACACGGCGAGGAGGAACTCGGGGACGAACCCGGTGGCCTGGCTGATGTCACACCCGAGGGAGCCTCCCTGCTGCGCGCTCTGGGTGTCGATGCTCTGGGCCTTGGCGATGGCGGCGAAGTCCTCGCCCCGGTCGAGCCGGGCCTTGATGTCGTTGGCCGTGGCCTGGTCGCCCACGAGGATGTGGCTCACGCAGGCGACGGCGAAGTCGTCCTTGTGGGCGTCGTAGTAGGCCTTGGACGCGTCGTCCACCGAACCGACGACCCCGTTGAGCGACAGGGTCAGCAGGTCGAGCTGGGCCTGGCGGCGGATGAGCTCGTCCTGGTACGACTTCGGGAAGTCCTTGAACACGTCCTCGCCCTGGATCTGCTGGATCACCGTGACCCGGGCGGCGGCCAGGTCGCCGGGGCCGACGGTGAGCTTGCGCTTGGCCAGCTCGGTGCCGACCATCTGGTAGTAGATCTGCCGGGTCAGGGCCAGGGCGGTGAAGGCGGCGTCGAAGGTGCCCGCCCCGGTCCCGGTGACCGGCTGGCGGGACTCCACCAGCTTCAGATAGGGACCGTTGGCGGCAATGGCCCGCAGCTCGGTCTCCAGGTCGTCCTGGCTGATGGACTGGTTGTCGACCCGGGCCGCGTACGGGGAAACGGTTCCGCACGCGGTGGCGCCCACGGCGAGGGCGACGGCGAGCGCGGCAAAAGAAGCAAGACGTCTCACGATCAATCGATGGTACCGGCTCAACCCGCGGGGTCGGCGGGCAGGAGGTGTTCGAGCAGGGTCAGGACGGCGGCGAGCGGGTCGGCGTTGCGCATGACCGGGACGACCAGCTGGCCGATGTCCTCCTTGTAGACCGCGTCCCGGGACAGCCGCCTGAGGCGGATCTGCTCGCTCAGCTTGAGGGCGACCGGGGACAGCCGGATCACGTTGCGGGCGACGGTGACCTCGCGGATCCCCGTCCGCACGCACTCGGCCCGCAGCCGGGCCACGCGGATCAGGGCCTCGGCCGGCGGCGGGAGCGGGCCGTAGCGGTCGAGCCACTCGGCGGCGACGTCGTCGACCTCGGCCTGGGTGGTCACCGCGGCCAGGCGGCGGTAGGCCTCCAGCCGCTGCTCCCCGCCGGGCACGAACTCCGGCGGCAGGTTGGCGTCGACCGGCAGGTCCAACTTGACCTCGGCCGGCTCCCGGACCGGCTCGCCCTTCAGTTCGGCCACGGCCTCGCTCACCATCTGGACATACAGGTCGTAGCCGACGGCGGCGATGTGGCCGGACTGGTTGGCGCCCAGCAGGTTGCCGGCCCCCCGGATCTCCAGGTCGCGCATGGCGATCTTGAACCCCGAGCCGAGCTCGGTGTGCTCGCCGATGGTCTTCAGCCGCTCGTAGGCCTGCTCGGTCAGCTCCCGCTCGGGGGGGAAGAACAGGTAGGCGTAGGCCCGCTGGCCGGCGCGGCCCACCCGGCCCCGCAGCTGGTGGAGCTGGCCCAGGCCCATGAGGTCGGCCCGGTCGACGACCAGGGTGTTGACCGTGGGCATGTCGATCCCCGATTCGATGATGGTCGTGCAGACGAGCACGTCGTACTCGCCCTCCCAGAAGTCGAGGACCACCCGCTCGAGCAGGCCCTCGTCCATCTGCCCGTGGGCGATGGCGATCCGCGCTTCCGGCACCATGTCCTTGAGGTCGGCGGCCACCCGCTCGATGGACTGGACCCGGTTGTGCACGAAGAACACCTGGCCCTCCCGCAGCAGCTCGCGGCGGAGGGCCTCGCCCACGGCCCGGTCGTCGTAGGGGCCGACGTAGGTGAGGATGGGCTGGCGCTCGGCAGGGGCGGTGTTGAGGATGGTCAGGTCCCGGATGCCGGTGAGGCTCATCTCCAGGGTGCGGGGGATGGGCGTGGCCGTGAGGGTGAGCACGTCCACGTCGGCCCGCAGCTTCTTGATCGACTCCTTGTGGGTCACGCCGAAGCGCTGCTCCTCGTCGACCACGAGCAGGCCGAGGTTCTTGAACTTCACGTCGCCGGAGAGGAGCCGGTGGGTGCCAATGACGACGTCGACGGAGCCGTCGGTCACCCCGTCGGCCACCTTGTTGGCCTGGGCCGGGGTGAGGAACCGGGAGAGGACCTCGACCCGGACCGGGTAGCCGGCGAACCGTTCGGAGAAGGTGCCGAAGTGCTGCTGGGCCAGCAGCGTGGTGGGGACGAGGACGGCGACCTGCATCCCGTCCTGCACCGCCTTGAACGTGGCCCGCAGCGCCACCTCGGTCTTGCCGAACCCCACGTCGCCGCACACCAGGCGGTCCATGGGGATGGGCGCCTCCATGTCGGCCTTCACGTCGGCGATGGCCTTGAGCTGGTCGGGCGTCTCCTGGTACGGGAACGCCTCCTCCAACTCCTGTTGCCAGGGGGTGTCCGGCGGAAAGGCGTGGCCCGGGCTGGCGACGCGCGTGCGGTAGAGGGCGACGAGCTCCTCGGCGATCTCCCGTACCGCGCTGCGCACCTTGGACCGGGTCCGCTGCCACTCCGACCCGCCGAGCCGGGACAGGCTGGGGGTGTCCCCGCCGGTGTAGTGGCGGACGGCGTCGATCTGGTCGGACGGCACGTACAGCTTGTCGCCGCCCCGGTACTCGAGCAGCAGGTAGTCCCGTTCGGCCCCCCCGATGGCCCGCTTGACCATGCCGCCGTAGCGGGCCACCCCGTGCTGGTGGTGGACCACGTAGTCGCCGGGGTTGAGGTCGTCGAAGAAGCCGGCGGCGTCGCTGCGCCGGGGGCGGGGGCGGCGGTGGGCCCGCCGGCGGCCGGTGACGTCGCTCTCCGTCAACACGGCCAGCTCGATGTCGGGCAGGACGAACCCCCGCTCCAGCGGCTGCACGATGATCTCGCGGCCGATGGTCAGCGACACGCCGTGGTCCCGGAACATCTCGGCCAGGCGGGCGGCGGAGCCGGCGCCGTCGGCGGCCACGACCACCTGGAACCCTCGTTCGAGCAGGTGGCGGACCTGGGCGGTCAGCCGGGCGCCGTCGCCGAAGACGGGGTCCCAGCCCCGGGCCTCGATGGCGGTGGTGTCGGGGCCCTCGGCCACCGGGATGATCGTCCACGCCGACGCCCCGGTGTGGGACAGCAGCCGGTCGAAGGGGAGGTGCAGGCGCGGCCACTGAACCTCATGGCGGCTCTCCGCCGACCGCCGGTCCGCCGCCCCCGTCCCCCAGGTGACGGCCAGGCTGGCGGCCAGGGCCGCCTCCTCTTCCAGCAGATCCTTGGCCCGGTCCCGCATCCGGCGGGGCTCGACCAGCAGGACCAGGGCGTCTCGGGGGATGAGGTCGAACAGGACGTGCTCGCGCTCGGTCAGCCACGGCAGCCACGACTCCATGCCGTCGAAGGTCGCCCCCTCCGACAGCCGCTCCCACTGCTCGCGGCCCCAGGGCTCGGACCGGACCAGGCTCGCCGCCCGCCGGCGCACGTCCTCGGTGGGCAGGAGCTCGCGGCAACCGAAGATCTCGGCGCACTCGACGTCGGTGGTCGAGCGCTGGTCGCTCACCGAGAAGCTGGTCAACCGGTCGACCTCGTCGCCCCACAGGTCGATCCGGACGGGCGCGTCGGCGGTCGAGGGGAACACGTCCACGATCGACCCCCGGCGGGCCACCTCGCCCCGGTGCTCGACCTGGGTCTCCCGCCGGTAGCCGGCGACGACGAGTCGCTCGACGAGGTCCATCGGGTCGACCTGGTCGCCGGCCCGGACCACCACCGGCTCGACGTCTTCCACGTGCGGGCCGAGGCGCTGGACCAGCGAGCGGACCGGGGCGACCAGGACCTTGGGCATCCGGGTCGGGTCCTGGAGCCGCCACATGGTCCGCAGCCGGCGGCCCATGGCCTCCACGCTGGGGCTGACCCGCTCGAAGGGCAGCGTCTCCCAGGCCGGGAACAGGTCGACCTCGCCGTCGCCCAGGAAGGCCCGCAGGTCGTGGGCCAGCCGCTCGGCGTCTGTGGTGGTGGGTACGGCGACCACCACGGGGTGGCGCTCGGTCAGGGTGGCCAGCCCGGCGATGGTGAAGGCCCGGGCCGGATCGGGCACGGCGAGCACGGCCGAGGACGCGCCGGCCAGCCCGGCCAGGGCCGGGTGGCGGCGCAGGAGGGGAGGGAGGTCTCGGAGGGCGATACGCCCGAGGGTACCGGCGGCAGGTGGGCCGGCCGCCCGGCACCCCCGGGGAACTGTCAGCCGCTCAGCTCGGTCAGACGCTTGTCGACGGCCTGGCGCAGGGTCAACAGGTCGGCGATCTCCTCGTCACGGCTCTTGGGGCGGGCCTCGCCGCAGCCGTCGCCGCCGCAGCCGCAGGAGGCGTTGCCGGCCAGGACGTCGGTGTTGGTGGCACAGCCGCAGCTGCAGGTGTCGGTGTCGGTCATCGTCATGGGTCGACGATAAAAGGTGGCCCCGGGGGCCAGGTCAAGCTAATTGAAGCGGTTCATGGCCACGGCCACGCCGTCGGTGAAGATCGTCTCCACCGCTTCGGCGGCCTCGACCACGGCCACGTCCAGCTCCACCTGCTCGGCCTTGCGGATGGGCTTGAGCACGTAGTCGGCACCGGCCTGGCGGCCCGGGGGCTTGCCGATGCCGATCCGCACCCGCAGGAAGGCGCCCGAGTGGAGGTGGGCCCGGATCGACTCCAGCCCGTTGTGCCCGGCCGTACCCCCGCCCTCCTTGATCTTGACCCGCCCGGGCGGGAGGTCGAGCTCGTCGTGGACGACGACGACCCGGCTGAGGTCGTTCTCGACCCCGTAGCGGCGGACCAGGCGGGCCACCGACTCGCCCGACAGGTTGACGAAGGTCTGGGGGAAGGCCAGGGCCAGCAGCTTGCCGTCGAGCCGGGCCTCGGCCACCAGGGCCCGCTCCTTGCCCCGGCGCAGGGGCGCCTCGTGGCGGGCGGCGAGCACACCGACCACGTCCGCCCCCAGGTTGTGACGAGTGCCCTCGTACTCGTCGCCGGGATTGCCGAGCCCGACGACCAGGAGATGGGCGGACTCGCCCGTCCGTTCGCGCTGCAGCGGCCTAGCCTTCTCCGGCCCCGCCGTCGCCCTCGCCCGGCTCCTCGGCGGCGGCCTCCTCGGCCTCCTCCTCGACCTCCGCCGCGGTCGTGGAGCCCTGACCGGCGACGACGGTGTCGTCCGGGTCCACGTCCGTGGTGGCGCCGGGGGGCAGGGTGAGATCGCCGACCCGGATGGCCTCACCGATGGACAGGCCGGAGATGTCGACCTCGATGGCGTTGGGGATGTTCCCCGGGGTGGCCTGCACCACCAGGCTGAACAGCTGCTGCTCCACCAGCCCGTCGGCCCGGTCCACGGCCTCGGCCTCGCCGACCAGGTGGATCGGGACCTCGACCGACACCACCTCGTCGCGCCGCACGATCACGAAGTCGACGTGGTCGATGCTGCGCCGGACCGGGTGGCGCTGGAGCTGGCGGGCCATGGCCAGGTGGCGGGTGCCGTCGACGTCCAGCGAGATGAGGGCGTTCAGGCCCGACTCGGACGTCAGGGCGGCCCGCAGCTGCCGGCTGTTGACCGTCAGGGTGAGGGGTTCGATCCCGTGCCCGTACAGCACGGCGGGCACCCTTCCGGCGGCGCGCAGGCGGCGTGCCTCTGCGCTCCCCTTGACCCGACCGACGTCCGCGACGAGAGAAACCTCTTCCATGGCGGCCAGTGTAGGGGACCGGCGGCGTGGGGCCGCAGCCACATTGGTCGCTGCGGTCCTCCGCTCCGCTTCCGGTCCTCGCTCTAGCCCTGGTTGTCGCCCCCGAAGATCTCCGACACCGAGCGGTCCTCGAACACGGCCCGCAGGGCCTCGCCGATGATGGTGGCCACGGACAGGATCTCGATCTTGTCCATATGGCGGTCGTCGGCGAGGGGGAGGGTGTCGGTGATGACGACCCTGCTGATCACCGAGTTCTTCAGCCGGTCCAGGGCGGGGTCGGACAGCACGCCGTGGGTGGCCATGGCGTAGACCTCGGACGCCCCGTGGGCGACGAGCTGATCGGCCGCCGCGCAGATCGTGCCCGCGGTGTCGATCATGTCGTCGACCAGCACGCACACCCGGCCCCGAACGTCGCCCATGACATCGAGGGCCTCGACCTGGTTGGGCACGCCCCGGGGCCGGCGCTTGGCCACCGAGCCCACGTCGGCGTCCAGGTGCTGGGCGAAGCGCTCGGCCACCTTGAACCGCCCGGCGTCCGGGGAGACGATCACCACGTCGCTGCCCAGGTTCCGTTCCACCCACTCGGTCAGCACGGGCATGGCGGTGAGGTGGTCGACGGGGACGTCGAAGAACCCCTGGATCTGGCCGGAGTGGAGGTCGACGCTTACCATCCGGTCGGCCCCGGCGACGGTCATCATGTCGGCCACCAACTTGGCCGTGATCGGCTCCCGTTCGGACGCCTTGCGGTCCTGGCGGCCGTAGCCGTAGAAGGGGCAGACGGCGGTGATGCGCTTGGCCGAGGCCCGCTTGGCCGCGTCGACCATGATCAGCTGCTCCATGATCGAGTCGTTCACCGGCCCGCTGTGGGTCTGGATGATGAAGACGTCGGAACCCCTGATCGACTCGTCGAACCGGCAGTACATCTCGCCGCTGGCGAACTCGGAGAGGTTGGGCTGGCCCAGCTCTACCCCGAGCTGGCTGGCGATGGCCTCGGCCAGGGGACGGTTGGAGCGGCCGGAGAACAAGTGCAGCCGTTTCTTGGTAACCAGCTCCATCGTCTGCCGCTACACACCCTCGTCGTCGGCCGCCGATGCAGTGTAGAACGAGCCGGTCGTCGAGCCCGGGGAAATGTGGCTGCCGGGCTGCAGGACGGCGAACGGGCCGACGATGGCCGACGGCCCGACGACCGCGTCGTAGCCGGTGACTTGTTCGAGGCTGGCCCCCTCGCCGATGGCGCAGTCGACCAGGCGGACGTGGGGGCCCAGCTTGGCGCCCTCGCCGACGGTGGTCCTGCCCTGGAGGATGGTGCCGGGGAAGATGGTGACGTCGGCGGCCAGGCGGACCGACGCGTCGACGTAGGACCGCTCGGGGTCGACCATGGTCACCCCTGCCCGCATCCACCGGTGGTTGATCCGTCGCCGTAGCTCGGCCTCGGCCCCGGCCAGCTGGGCTCGGTCGTTGACCCCGACCGCCTCGGCCGGGTCGTCCGTCTCCATAGCCACGACCTTGTGGCCGGCGTCGTGGAGGACGCTGACCACATCGGTCAGGTAGTACTCGCCCTGGGCGTTCTCCGGCGACAGGCGGCGCAGCGCCGGCGCCAGCAGGCTGCGGCGGAAGCAGTAGATGGACGTGCCCACCTCGTCGATCTCCAGCTCGGCCTCGGTGGCGTCCAGCTCCTCGACGATCCGGCTGACCCGCCCGTCCTTCGTCCGCACCACCCTGCCCATCCCGGTCGTGTCGGCCAGGCGTGCGGTCAGCAGGGTGGCGGCGGCGTTGGCCTCCCGGTGGGCGGCCACCAGCGAGCCGAGGGTGGCCGGGCGGACCAGCGGGGTGTCCCCGGGCAGGACCACGATGTCCTCGTCGTCGCTGTCGTCGTCCGGGAAGGCGGTCAGGGCCACCGAGGCCGCGTCCCCCGTGCCCCGCTGCACGTGCTGCTCCACGAAGTCGATGATCAGGTCGGGCGGCCCGTACTCCTGCAAGGTCTTGGTCACCCGCTCGGCCCCGTGCCCGACCACCACCACGGCCCGGTCCACCAGCAGCTCGCTGAGGGCGTCGAGCACATGCAGCAGCATCGGCCGCCCGCACAGCGGGTGCAGCGGCTTGGGCAGTGCCGACCGCATCCGCGTCCCCTCTCCCGCCGCCATGACCACCGCGGAGAGAGGACGGAGACGCATACATCTGTTTTACCCCGCGAGCGCCCATCAGCGGGGGACAGCTGGCTCGGGAGGAAGGATTCGAACCCTCATTCTCTGGACCAAAACCAGATGTCCTGCCCTTGGACGACTCCCGAATCCCCACCCACCGTACCGACTCATTCGGGTGGCGGAAGGGCGGCGCCGAGGCCCTGGCACCACCCATCGATCTGCAGATTCAAGGCGGCGCTCTGGCGCACTTCCACGCACAGGCAGCCGTGATAGGTCGTCCCGACGTTTGTCCGGACAGTCTTGGGGTTGTGCCTCTTCACGCTCGTGTTCAGAAACCGGGCCTGATCAACCCCGAGCTGCTCCGACCAGAACCGCAGCGCCGCCGGTATGTCTGCCGACTCGTGGATGTGGAGTCGGAAGCAGATCCGGTCCTCGGTCACCCCGATCAGCGCCAACCAACGAAGGAAGAGCGTCACGAAGCGGTCGTCGGAGTTAAGGAACCGGACGCGGGTGCCCGTTCGCCACGGCTTGTTCTTGGCGCCCTCGGCCCAGTAGGCCACGACGCCCGCCACGAAGAGTTCGCTCTCGCTGAGCTCGACGACCTGGGCGGCGGCCTCCGCCTGGATCCGCTCCCTCCGTTGGGCCGCGCTGGCCCGAGTGGCCCGTGCCCGTCTCGATGCCGTCGCCGGACACCGCCGCGCCAGGGCGAGTTGTTGCTCCTCCGTGAGCGCGACGTCGCGGAGCCACAGCGACAGCGTGCTCTTGGCCACCCCGACCTCCTCCCGGATCTCACGGTAGGAACGGCCCTCCTTGCGCATGGCGACGGCAATTTCCCGTATGCCGTCCTTGGCCCGGGGGCGGCGGGTCCATTCCGGGGGCGGGACGTCGCGCAGCCACTCGGTCAGGGCCTTCCCGCCGCCGCTCAGGCCGAGGGCGTCGGCGATCTGGGAGCGGGACAACCCGGCGAGGCGCAGCTGGACGGCCTGGTCCCTGCGGGCGTCGAACGTCATGGTCGAACACTAGTTCGATCAAGAGGAGGTGTCAAGCATTCAGGGGAGGCAGGAAGGGATGAAATGCGGGCCTACTTGCGTCCGGGCGACCGCTACCCGCTAGCCTGTCGCCGCTCATGGGATCCCTCATCAAGAAGCGCCGCAAGCGGATGCGCAAGAAGAAGCACAAGAAGATGCTGAAGGCCACCCGCTGGCAGCGGCGGGCTGGGCGCTAGCTGCGCCCAGGCCCGGCGACGGTACGGGTGACGATCCGGTCCTCGCCGGGGAACTCGCCCTCCACGAACCAGCTTCCCCCGCTTCCCGCCAGCTGCGGCGCGCGCCCGGTGGCCCGGGCCAGGCGGTCGCGCCACTGCCCCAGCTCGGGGAACACGGCCAGGGCGGCGGCCTCCAGGTCGTTCCCCGACCCATGCGACACCGACGACGGGCCGCCGAGCTCGTCCCACATCCGGTAGATCCGGGCGGTGTCGACGCTCACCGGGGGGACGAGCAGGGTGAACGTCCGGGCGACGAAGGGCAGCGGGTCGACGACCTCGCCGATCCCGGTCACCCGGGCCCGCCCGCCGACGAGACAGAAGGCGACGTCGGCCCCCAGCGCTGCGGCGACACCGAGATCGAAACAGCCGGCCCAGCGCAGCACCGCGGCGGCGTCCGCCGACCCCCCGCCCAGCCCGGCCCCCGCGGGCACGTGCTTCTCCAGCCGGACATGGGCCCGGCGGCCGACGGCGGCCAGCGCCCGGCGCACCAGGTTCCCGTCGCCGGTCGGCACGCCCGCGGCAGCCGGACCGTCGACCTCGAAGCCGTCTCCCGCCGCGAACGACAGCACGTCGCCGTAGTCCAACGAGACCATCTCGGCATCGATCAGGTGGTAGCCGTCGGCCCGCACGCCCGTCACCCGCAGCGACAGGGTCAGCTTGGCCGGGGCCCGTTCGACGTGCACGCCGCCAGTCTCCCCCAGTCCAGAACGGACAGCTCCTCGGCCCGGGCCTCGGGTCGGACCCCGGCGGCGGCGAAGGCGGCCGGTTCCACCAGGCCGGCGAGCGACCGGCGCAGCATCTTCCGCCGCTGCCCGAACCCGGCGGCGACGAGCCGGAACAGCCAGTCACGGTCGACCTCCTCCGGCACTGCGGGCGACGGTCGCCGGTCGATACGGACCAGGGCGGACTCGACGTTGGGGACCGGGTGGAACACCGTCGGGGGCACCCGCCCGACCACCCGGGCCACGGCCCAGTAGGCCACCTTCACCGACACCGCCCCGTAGGCCTCGTCGCCCGGCCCCGCGGCCAACCGCTCGCCCACCTCCCGCTGGACCATGACCAGCATGCGGCCGATGGCGGGCACGCCGTCGAGCAGGTCGGCGATCAGGGGCGTGGCCACGTTGTACGGGAGGTTGGCAACCAGGATCCACCCGCCTGCGGCCTCGCCGCCGAGCAGCGCCGACCAGTCGAGCCGCAGGGCGTCGCCTTCCACCACCGTCACCCCCGCCGGTTCGACAACCTCCCGGAGCACGGGCACGAGCCCGCCGTCGACCTCGATGGCGGTCACGGACGCCCCGGTCTCGGCCAGAGCCAGGGTCAGGGAGCCCAAGCCGGCCCCGATCTCGACCACCCGGTCGCCCGGTCCGACGGCAGCCAGGCGGGCGATGCGGCGCACGGTGTTGGGGTCGACGACGAAGTTCTGGCCCCGTGCCCGGCTCGGCGCCAGCCCGTGCTCGGCCAGCAGCCGGCGGACATCGGCGCCGCTGAGCGTCACCCGGGGAGCGTACCGGCCGTCCTCGCCGAGCTCGCTACCACTCGATGCGCACGTCGATCACCCCGGCGTCCTTGCTGGCCAGCTTCTCGAACGTGTCGGGCGACAGGTCGATCACCCGCTTGGTGGCCAGCGTCGGGCCCCGGTCGTTCACCCGGCAGCTGGCGGTCGCGCCGGTGGAGATCCGGATGACCTTGACCACGGTCCCGAGCGGGAGGTCACGGTGGGCGCACGTGCCCGCCGGGGCGTAGAACCACGACGCCAGACCGCTGTCGGACCCCGTCAACGCGCCGATGGCCGGCGCCAGCTGCTGCAGGAGCGTGGTCAGCGGGGTCAAGGGGGTCGTCGTCGTCGTCGTCTGCTGGACCGGGGCGGCGACCTGCCCGACGGGGGCGGCGGTGGTCGTCGTCGTCGTTGCGCTGGTGGGCGCAGTCACCTTTCGGGCCGTCGTGGTCGTGGTCGACGGCGACCCGCCGCCAACCTGGCGCACCAGCTCGTACAGCGAGATCGGGCCGTGAGCGACGCCCGGCGCCACCGGCGGCGGGGCAGGTGTCGGGTCGGCGGGGCCGAGCCCGCCCACCCGGATGGCCATCGCGGACTCGTGAGTGGGCTGGCGGGCGTAGGCCGCCGCGCCTCCCATCAGCGCGGTGCACAGTGCTGCTGCAAAGAGGGGCCGCGTCGTCCTACTCGTCGGCGTCAGAGGTTGGTTCCTTTCCTGCCGCCGACTGCTGCGTCCCGCCCAGCTTGGGGACCCGGAGACCCTAGCCCGCGGGCGGCAACCGGAAAAGGACCCTGGCGTTCTCCCAGGTCGCGGCCTCGACCTCCTCCACCGCCAGCCCCTTCACCTCCGCCACCGCGGCGCCGACCAGGGCGACGAAGGAGGGCTCGTTCGGCTTGCCCCGGTGGGGTACCGGGGTGAGGAACGGGGCGTCGGTCTCGACGAGGATCCGATCGAGGGGGGCGAGGGCCGCCGCTTCCCGGACCTCGCCCGCGGTCTTGAACGTCACGATGCCGCTGAACGAGACCATGGCCCCGATGTCCAGCGAGCGGCGGGCCTCGACCGGGCCGCCGGTGAAGCAGTGGACCACCGTACGGGCGGGCACGCCCTCGGCGGCCAGGATGTCGAACGTGTCGTCCCATGCCTCGCGGGTGTGGACGACCAGGGCCAGGTCGTGCTGGTGGGCCAGGCGGATCTGCGCCGCGAACGCCTCCCGCTGGACCGGCCGCGGCGAGTGGTCGTAGTGGTAGTCGAGGCCGCACTCGCCGATGCCGACCACCTCGGGCTCGCCCAGCAGGTCGACGATGGTGGCCACACCCTGGACGGCATCGTGGGGGTGCAGGCCCACCGTCGCCCAGACCGTGCCGGGATGGGCCCGGGCCACCTCGATGGCGGCGGCCGACTGCGGGGCGTCCGTGCCGATGCAGATGACCCGGCCCACGCCGGCGGCCGCGGCGGCGTCCAGGGCGCCGGCGGGCAGCCCCTCGTATTGGAGGTGGCAATGGCTGTCAGCCCACACGGTCGGCCTCCGCCCCCCACCGCGACCAGCCGAGGCGGGGGTGGCGGGCGAACAGCTCCAGGTAGGGACCGGGCGAGCAGGCCTCGACGATGTCGTAGAGCTCCTCGGGCTTGCGGGAGTGCTCCCGCTTACGGCTGGCGAACAGGTTGACCTGGCGGCGGCCGGGGTCGAGCGTCCGTAGGTGGCCGCGCACGCCGAACAGGACCAGCTCGGTCACGTTGCGGAAGTAGAACCCGACCCCGCGCCCGTCCGATCCGCCGTCCTTGCGGACCTTGTGCCAGACCAGGGTCGACTTGTAGGTGAACCCCCACTGCTCCATGACCAGCAGGCCGTCGGCGACCAGGGCGTTCGGCACCCACAGGTAGCAGTGGCTGCGGGCGGCCATGAGGTCGGCGACTGGGAGGGCGGCGATCTCCTTCACGCCCATGGTGTCGTACCGGGCCAGCCGCCGGTGTTCCGGCGCCACCTTGCCCGTACGGTTCAGGAACCGCCACGGCGGGTCGGCCAGCACGGTGGAGAAGGGCTGGCCGGCCACCTCGGCGAACACGCCCGGACCGTACCGCCACCCGACGCGGATTCGGTGCATTTCCCGTCGTGATGGGTGCCGATTTCGGCGAGATCACGACGGGA